>NZ_CP055481.1:301461-602922 GCF_013705725.1 Klebsiella sp. RHBSTW-00484
GCTCAGGATGATTACTACTCCGCCAGCCTTAAGCTGCTGGTGTGGCTGGCTAATAAAGACCGCCAATAAACTGTGGAATGCGCCTCGCATGATGGATAAAGGTGAGGTGCTGGCATCAGGTCCGGGCAGTAGAATCGTCGACAAGCCGGGGTTGCCCGGTGAGGCGCAATGTTGCGGGGGCTTGAACCCCGGCGGCATAGATGAATTGGTTGCTGGAAAGAGAAAACCCCCGCACGTTGTTTTGTAAAAACCTGGCAACGTTTCGGGGGCTAACCTCGCATCTAGACAATTCGAGGATAGCCGCGAACGGTTGCCATTGCAACAAAGGCGGCTGTATGACGCTCGCTCAGTTAGGCCTGGTGCTCTGGGACGATCTGGCGGCTCCGGTGCTGGCTGGCATTCTTGTCAGTATCATCGTGGGCTGGATGGATAGCCGGAAGTAACCGGCCTGTGGGTATCAGTCTGCCTTGAATGGCAGCATGCGCCCGGACGGGGCCGCAGGGGTAAAACTCTGCGGCCTTTTTCGTTTATTGCAGCAACCCAAAACGATACTGGAACGCGCCTCGCACGGTGCGTAATAGTGAGATGCTGGCATCAGGTCCGGGCAGTAGAATCGTCGGCAAGCCGGGATTACCCGGTGAGGCGCAATGTTGCGGGGGCTTGAACCCCGGCGGCATAGATTGACTGGTTGCTGGAAAGAGAAAACCCCCGCACGTTGTTTGGTATAAACCTGGCAACGTTTCGGGGGCTAATCTCAAACCCTAACAATTTGAGGATAGCCGCGAACGGTTGCCATTGCAACAAAGGCGGCTGTATGACGCTCGCTCAGTTAGGCCTGGTACTCTGGGACGATCTGGCGGCTCCGGTGCTGGCTGGCATTCTTGTCAGCATCATCGTGGGCTGGATGGATAGCCGGAAGTAACCGGCATGTGGGTATCAGTCTGCCTTGAATGGCAGCATGCGCCCGGACGGGGCCGCAGGGGGAAAAGCCTGCGGCCTTTTTCGCATTATTGCGGGTAAGGCACCCAACTGCCGCCGTTCAACTGAACGTAAGGCTTGCCCTGATACTGAATCACGATAGCGTTGGAGTTTTCCGAGACCGCTGCGCTCTGCGGCAGATTAGCAATATACTGCTGCCAGTTGATGTCGTTTTCGCCAAACATCTTGCCATCCAGGGCGCGAACCACCAGCTCCGAAACAGCCAGATAGCTACTTGGCTGATCTATTGTGATCGGCGCATCGGGATGCCGCGCCTTGATGCCGAAAAACTTCACCGCCGCCGGGACGTTGGTAATTGAGGGGCTTGGAATATCGCGCAGGCCGGAAACCTGCATTTTGTCGCCTTTCAATGCCGCGCCGTGTTCCGGCACGACGATGACCATCACCTTACGGCCCGATTTATCCAGCTCAGTGAAGAAACTGTCCAGTTCGTCGAAGAACTTCTGCGCACGGGCTTTATAGTCCGCAGTTTTGCTCTGGCCTGGGTAGTGGTTGCCATCGTGCAGCGGCAGCGTGTTGTAGAAGGTCGCAGTGCGCGGCGTGTTCAGTTTATCGAGCGTCTGTAGCCAGCGGTTCAGCGTTGCCTGGTCGTCATAAACTGGCGAGCCGTCAAAGCCTTGCAAAATCACCGGCAGACCGGCTTGATCCATCAGCGGGCTCTGAATGCCGCCTAAAGAGCGCAGCTCTTTCAGGAAGTCGCCAAAGATACCGTTATGCCCAAGCATCAACTGCTGGGTAAAGCCCAGTTTTGCCAGGTTTTCAAACAGGTAGCATTCATTACCTGACGGCTGATACAGGTTAGCGTGTGAGAGTTGACCACAGCTGGCGCGCAGCAGGCGAGCAGCAGCCGGACCGCTGTACGAGGTGGCTGAGTTAAAGTTTTTGAACAGCAGGTCGAAATGCTTCCACAGCGGGTGATCCATTAACCCGGCGGCTTCAATATCTGACCATGAGAGCGAGCAGATGTTGATAATTAAGACATCAAATGGCTGGGCATCGGCCGGTAGCGCATCAGGGAAAGGCGTTTTACGTTTCTGCTCGGAGGCATAAAAGGTATTAAGCCAGTTGGTGAGATTAGCCGACGTTGGTGGCTCCGTTTGCGGCGGAATATCGTTATTCGCCGGGGCGGTATTGGTGGCGATAGCGGTACCGCCGCCGGTATTGGTTGCGGTATTTGCCGTCGCTGCCGTAGGTTGACCTGCTGGCCATAGGGTAAAAGAGGGCAGCAGCGGGCTAACAACCAGCCAGACCATGATCGCCGAGACAAAAACCGTCACCCGCAGCCATTGGCTGATAAACAGCCACAAGACCAGCAGGACAAAGAACGCGCCGACCATATTCCAGTTGATAAAGCGGGTCACCAGATCCCAGATGTAGTCGGCGCTAAAGCCAGCAATCTGCGAACCTTGACTGAAGATGCTTTCCAGTCCGGGTAGCCAGGTATCGTGCCAGAACAGCATAAAGCCCAACGGGATCGCTATCCAGTGGCGCAGGCGGTGCAGCTTATACTGCGGAATTGGCACCAATAAGAAGGCGAGAAACACCAGGTTCAGCATCGGGTGAAAATTAAGGTATCCCGCCCACAGCAAAGCAAACTTCACCAGGAAGTAGAAGTTCCAGCCGGATAAGCCGCGCCAGTACCGCCAGAGCGGAAGCGATGCAGCGGTTGTTTTTGGATTGGTCATTTTGTTGATTTGCCTTGCCTGGATGCCGTTTCCCGGCGCAACACGCCAGCCGGTTTGACATAACGGGGTTTAAAGAACATCAGTCGTAACGTGGTACGAATACGCCGCTGGTAGTGGCGCGTCAGGTATCCCAGCGGGAAAAACAGCAGGGCGCACAGGACGACCAACTGAATAATATCGGCAATAGACATCATAGATTTAGCTCCCCATCGATGGATAAACGATGTGGCTCAGGGTTTCGACGCCAGCTTCGCCCATCATGGGTCGCGTTGATGGTCTCATTCTTGCCCAGAGAAATAGGCAGGGGCGTGTTCCAGTTCTCCGGCATGATGCCGCGCATCAACATAATTTCAGCGGATATCTGTTTATCTTCAAACCAAATCATTCGGTTAGAGAAAATATCGCCGGTAGGCAAAGGGAAAATATGGTTTAACGCGGTATCGAGATCGTTTACACGGCAAAACGACAGGAACAGCACCAGACGATTGTTACCAATAGTCATGATGTCGCCCATGCGGTTGGGTTTACACAGCGTCAGCGCCTGCTCGACGCGCAGGCCCGGTGCCGGACGTAGCGCCACCATTACGCCTTTGCTATCGGCGGGCAGCATAGTGTTAGCCATAATATTGTGCACCGCTTCGCAGAAGGCATCCCACTTCTGGTAGCCGCGCAGTTTTAGCGGTTGACTCCAGGTGAGCAGGGTGGAGAAATCTTCCGGAATATGGCGAGTAAACTTCTGTTTCTGTACGCTTTCAATTAGCGTCAGGCAGCGCGAGAGCGGTGCGCCGCTGGGGATAACCATATTTGCGCCGCTGCTTAGCAAAAGTCGCTCATCGGTGGCGCGCAGGCTTGGGGTCTGCTCGCGAACGATCACTTTTAACGCGCTGCCGCGCTGGCGGCGCAGCGTGTGGATATAGCGTCCCAACTGCTCAATCTGCTCGTTTTGGGTAATGGAGAAGATAAGTGTTGCCGCCTGCGCCATCCGTCCGGCATTGAAAACAGCGTCGTTGGTATCGAATAGTGTCCAGTATTCGGAAAGCGCGGGCGCCCCTTCCAGTACGCGCAGGTTACTGAGGACGACTTTCTCGTCGCTGCGTGGCTGAACGACGGTTTCCTCATCCTGCGCCAGTCGCCAGCCATTCTCATCGTGCAAAACAGTGAGTTGCTGCTGGGCGCTTATTCCTTTTTCGCTTCCCCACCAGGCAATATCAAACAAGTGGCTGTCACCCTGGTAACGAATGCTTGCCAGACCGGCAAGAGAACGATACTCGCGTAATAAAGGGGAAAGCTGTTTATCGATATCATGCCCCGAATTAAGTACTAATAGAGAACAATGATGGTATTTAGCCCAGCGATACGTTTTTTCTACCCACTTGCATAATTCTTCGCTTTTTATATTCTGCCAGGCATTTTCTGCACATAGCAGAATAAACAAATAATTGCCAGGCTCGAGGGAGCAAACTAAATCGCGGTGCATCTCTTCCAGCCCTTCCGGGCGGTTTGGCATGGTGAATAATGCAATTTTCTCAGGCCCGAGGTTTTTATCTAGTGCAATGATCTTATTTGGATTATCACCCATGACTATCGCCGCAACCTGACTCTCTTGAGCCTGAGCGGCTAACGTATGGTTGAGCAGGCTTACCGCATCAGGGTAGCGGTCGACGTTTAACCACCATACCCCGCCAACGGGCATATGGCAGACTTCGTCCCATAATGATGAAATACCCAAAGAATATACGATATCCACGGCGTCCCTCGTGAGACCTGATTTACACTTGATCAGTTTACTAGCGAAAGCGTCAGAGTAAACCTAACATTGAAATTAAAGGATATCAGTTTTAGCATGTAACCATAATTTAAGGATTAGCCAGCATCCCCCAAATTTAATTTATGTATTTTGCCAACGGACAGAGAAATGCCAGCGAAAGAGCCTGCTGTACCCACCGATGCGACTTTGGGCTACACGTTCCAAAATGATTTCCTGGCGTTAAGCCGGGCATTTTCCCTGCCTGATATTGATTACCACGACATTTCCCGACGCGAGCAGTTAACCGCGGCGCTGAAACGCTGGCCATTACTGGCTGAATTAGCTGAGAAAAAGTAAGGACGCCGTTGATGGCTATTCTGGGATTACAAGGCGTGCGCGGTGGCACTGGCACCACATCGATTACCGCTGCGCTGGCCTGGGCGCTGCAATTACTCGGGGAAACCGTACTGGTGGTTGATGCCAGCCCGGACAATATGCTGCGCTTTTTTTTCAACGTCGATTTCAGCCACAAAGCGGGCTGGGCGCGTGCGATGATCGACGGCGATGACTGGCGCGATGCTGGACTTCGCTACACTTCGCATATCGATCTGCTGCCCTTTGGTCAGCTTGAACCGGGTGAACGCGAGAATATCGACCAGCTTCAGCCGATGCTTTCGCCGATGGCTGAAATGGTGCAAAAACTCCATCAGCAGGGCGAACACCGCTGGCTGTTAATTGACCTGCCGGACGGCTATTCGCCGCTGACTCGCGCCTTAATCAACGTATGCGACCGCACGCTGGTGGTGGTTCACCCGGACGGTAACAGCCATATTCGCCTGCATCAGCAGGCATTCCCGACGAATAGCGATATTTTGATCAACGATCTGCGCGTTGGCAGCCAGCTGCAGGAAGATTTATATCAGCTGTGGCTGGAGAGCCAGCGCCGCATTCTGCCGGTGACGATTCATCGCGATGAGGCGATGGCGGAGTGTCTGGCGGCGAAGCAGCCGCTCGGCGAATATCGTCAGGATTCTCTGGCGGCGGAAGAGATCCTCACGCTTGCCAACTGGTGCCTGCTGCACTATGTCGGCAAGGGGGCGGAATGATTCGCCTGAGTACCCTGCTGCTGGCTCCGCCCGTTGGCGAACGGCTGAGCGAGCGCTATCGTGATTATCGTCGGCATGGCGCATCGTGGCTGGCGGCCGCGTTGGGCTGCTTGTGGGCGTCGTTGGCGTGGGCGTTTATGCCGCTGGAAACGCCGCGCTGGCAGGCGATTCGCGAGCGCCATGATGAATTTTTCCCGCATATCAACCCGCATCGCCCGCGCCCGCTGGACCCGATTCGCTACCTGCTGCAATCCTTATGGCTGCTGGCGACCCGGGTGCCGGAGCCGGATAAAAAGGTCAACTGGCGTTCGCTGGTCGCCCTCGAAGGCGTACAGGGACGCTATGCGCAGTGGCTGGAAAAGCTGCCGGAGAAGGTTAATGCCCGCACTAGTCATTTGGATAAACACAAAGAGCTGGCGCACCTGAACCCGAAGCTGCGGCGGTTGATTCTCGGCACGGTGACGTTTTTCTCGCTGATCCTCGCGCTGCTCTGTATTACTCAGCCGTTTAATCCACTGTCGCAGTTTATTTTCCTGCTGTTGCTATGGGGCGTCGCGCTGCTGGTGCGCCGTATTCCAGGGCGCTTCTCAGCGCTGATGCTGATCGTGCTCTCGCTAACCGTTTCCTGTCGCTATATCTGGTGGCGCTACACCTCAACGCTTAACTGGGATGACCCGGTAAGCCTGGTGTGTGGGATCATTCTGCTGTTCGCCGAAACCTACGCCTGGGTGGTGCTGGTGCTGGGCTATTTCCAGGTCGTCTGGCCGCTGAACCGCCAGCCGGTACCGCTGCCGGAAGATATGGAGCAGTGGCCGACGGTGGATATCTTCGTTCCGACTTATAACGAAGATCTCAGCGTGGTCAAAAACACCATTTACGCCTCGCAGGGGATCGACTGGCCGAAGGACAAGCTCAATATCTGGATCCTCGACGACGGCGGGCGCGAAGAGTTCCGCCAGTTCGCCAAAGACGTCGGGGTGCACTACATCGCACGTACCACTCATGAACACGCGAAGGCCGGCAATATCAATAACGCGCTGAAGTACGCCAAAGGCGAGTTCGTGTCGATTTTTGACTGCGACCACGTGCCGACTCGCTCATTCCTGCAAATGACCATGGGCTGGTTCCTGAAAGAGAAAGAGCTGGCGATGATGCAGACGCCGCACCACTTCTTCTCCCCGGACCCGTTTGAACGCAACCTCGGGCGTTTTCGCAAAACGCCGAACGAAGGCACGCTGTTTTATGGCCTGGTGCAGGATGGGAACGACATGTGGGACGCCACCTTCTTCTGCGGCTCCTGCGCGGTAATCCGCCGCGGCCCGCTGGATGAAATTGGCGGTATCGCCGTGGAGACGGTGACGGAAGATGCCCATACTTCTCTGCGTCTGCATCGCCGCGGCCACACTTCCGCCTATATGCGTATTCCGCAGGCGGCGGGGCTGGCCACGGAGAGCCTGTCGGCGCATATCGGTCAGCGCATCCGCTGGGCGCGCGGGATGGTGCAGATTTTCCGTCTCGATAATCCGTTGTTTGGCAAAGGGCTGAAGCTGGCGCAGCGCGTCTGCTACGTCAACGCGATGCTGCACTTCCTCTCCGGTATTCCGCGCCTGATCTTCCTGACCGCGCCGCTGGCGTTTTTGCTGCTGCACGCCTATATCATTTACGCCCCCGCGCTGATGATCGCCCTGTTTGTGCTACCGCATATGATTCACGCCAGCCTGACCAACTCGAAGATTCAGGGTAAATATCGCCACTCTTTCTGGAGTGAAATCTACGAAACGGTGCTGGCCTGGTATATCGCTCCGCCGACGTTTGTCGCGCTGATAAACCCGCACAAGGGCAAATTCAACGTCACCGCGAAGGGTGGGCTGGTGGAAGACGAGTACGTCGACTGGGTGATTTCCCGTCCCTATATCTACCTTGTGCTGCTGAATCTGGTCGGCGTCGCCGTGGGTATCTGGCGCTTTATGTACGGCCCGGAAAACGAGGTCCTGACCGTCTGGGTGAGTATTATCTGGGTGTTCTATAACTTGATTATTCTCGGCGGCGCGGTGGCCGTGTCGGTCGAAAGTAAGCAGGTGCGGCGCTCGCATCGTGTAGAGATGTCGATGCCGGCAGCGATTGCCCGCGAAGATGGTCATCTGTTCTCCTGCACCGTTCATGACTACTCCGACGGTGGGCTCGGCGTCAAAATTCACGGCGAAGCGCAGGTGCTGGAAGACCAGCACGTCAAGCTGCTGCTCAAACGCGGGCAGCAGGAGTACAGCTTCCCGGTGCGGGTTGCGCGGGTGAACGGTAGCGAAGTGGGCTTACAGCTGCTGCCGTTAAGCAATCGGCAACATATTGATTTTGTACAGTGTACGTTTGCCCGCGCAGATACGTGGGCGCTTTGGCAGGATAGCTTCCCGGAAGATAAACCGATGGAAAGCTTGCTGGATATCCTGAAGCTGGGGTTCCGTGGATATCGTCACCTGGCGGAGTTCTCACCGCCGTCGGTGAAGGTTATTTTCCGCTCGCTCACCTTGCTGGTGGCCTGGGTTGTCTCGTTTGTTCCGCGCCGTCCTGAACGCGCGGCAGCGACACTCTCGGCGGAACCGGCAATGGCTCAACAATGATGATAATGCGATGAACAAAAAACTCTCTTTGATTTGTGCAGTAGCGGTGAGCATTGGCGGCTGGTCCCCCTTCGCTTCGTATGCGGAACCGACGGCAGCGGTAGCAGCACCGGAAGCGGCGCAGACGACTACCGTGCCCGGTATTGCCGGGGTGGTTGCTGACAGCCAGCCAACGGCGGCCCTTGCTGACCCGGCGGCCCCGGTGGTGGTATTGGATAATGCCCCGACCCGCGACGTAAAACTCACCTTCGCCAAAATCGCCCCGCCTCCCGGCAGTATGGTGCTGCGCGGCGCGCGTCCTGATGGCTCGGTAGAGTTCGGTATGCGCAGTGATGAAGTGGTGGCGAAAGCGCTGCTTAACCTCGACTACACGCCATCGCCGTCACTGCTACCGATCCAGTCGCAGCTAAAGGTCTATCTTAACGATGAGCTGATGGGCGTTTTGCCGGTTACTAAAGAGCAACTGGGCAAAAAAGTCAGCGCGCAGATCCCGATAGATCCGCTGTATATCACCGACTTTAACCGCGTGCGCCTGGAGTTCGTTGGCCACTATCGTGATGTCTGTGAAAACCCGGCCAGCAGCACCCTGTGGCTGGACGTGGGCCGCGAAAGCTATCTGGATTTAACCTATCAGTCGCTGAACGTGCGCAACGATCTCTCGCATTTCCCGGTCCCATTCTACGATTCCCGCGATAACCGCCAGCTCACGCTGCCGATGGTCTTTGCTTCCGCGCCGGATGTTCAGCAGCAGCAGGCGGCGGCGATTATCGCCTCGTGGTTCGGCAGCAAAGCGGGTTGGCGCGGCCAGCAGTTCCCGGTTCACTTCAACGCGCTGCCGGATCGTAACGCCATTGTTTTTGCCACCAACGATAAGCGCCCGGACTTCCTGCGCGAGCACCCGCCGGTTAGCGCGCCGACTATCGAAATGATCGACCATCCGAGCAACCCGTACGTCAAGCTGCTGGTGGTATTCGGTCGTGATGATAAGGACCTGCTGCAGGCGGCTAAGGGGATTGCTCAGGGCAATATTCTGTTCCGCGGCAGCAGCGTGACGGTTGACGATGTGAAAGAGCTACAGGCACGTAAGCCTTACGATGCGCCAAATTGGGTGCGCACCGACCGGGCGGTGACCTTTGCTGAGCTGAAGACCTACGAACAGCAGTTGCAATCCAGCGGTCTGGTACCGGATTCGATCAACGTGGCGCTGAACCTGCCACCGGATCTTTACCTGCTGCGCGCCAACGGCATCGATATGAACCTGAATTATCGCTACACCATGCCGCCGATCAAAGACAGCTCGCGCATGGATATCAGCCTTAACGATCAATTCTTGCAGTCGTTTAGCCTCAATAGCTCGCAGGATGTGAATAAGCTGATACTGCGCCTACCGGTGCTGCAGGGGCTGCTGGACGGCAAAACGGAAGTGACAATCCCGGCGCTACGTCTCGGGGCGATGAACCAGCTGCGCTTTGATTTCCAGTATATGAACCCGATGCCCGGCGGCTCCATTGATAACTGTATTACCTTCCAGCCGGTACAGAACCATGTGGTGATTGGCGACGACTCGACCATTGACTTCTCGAAGTACTATCACTTTATGGCGATGCCAGATCTGCGCGTGTTTGCCAACGCGGGCTTCCCGTATAGCCGGATGGCCGATCTGTCCGACACCTTGGTTGTGGTACCAAAAGCGCCGACTGAGGGCCAGGTTGCCACGCTGCTGGAGACCACCGGCGGCATCGGTGCGCAAACCGGTCTGGCGTCAATTAACCTGCGCATGACCGATGACGGTAGCCAGATTAAAGACAAAGATGCCGACCTGCTGTTGATTGGCTCCATTCCGCAGGCGCTGAAAGATGACAGCAAAATCAACCTGCTGGTTGAAGCGACTAAAAGCTGGGTGAAAATGCCAATGCGCCACTACGACCTGGCGAGCATTTACCCCGATCTTGAAGCCAGAACGCCGAATACCCGCACTGATATCACCTCGTCCGGGCCGATGGCGGCCATTATCGGCTTCCAGTCGCCTTACAACGATCAGCGCAGCGTCGTTGCGCTGCTGGCCGATAGCCCGCGCGGTAACGAACTGCTGACCGCGGCGCTGAACGACAGCGGCAAACGCGCGGCGATGTTTGGTTCCGTTTCAGTCATTCGTGAGTCGGGCGTGAACAGCCTGCGGGTGGGTGATGTGTATTATATCGGGCATCTGCCGTGGTTCGAACGCATTTGGTTTGCGCTCTCCAGCCATCCTGTGCTGCTGGCGATTCTGGCGGCGGTGAGCATCGTGCTGCTGGCGTGGGTACTGTGGCGCATGCTGCGTATTATCAGCCGTCGTCGCCTCGATCTTGATGATGAGTAATCGATGATGAATGCAGTACGCGGAGTGGTGTTATTGGTATTGATTCTGGCGGCGGCGCAGGTTAGCGCCGCCTGCCAGTGGCCGGCCTGGGAGCAGTTTAAAAAAGAGTACGTCAGCGCCGAAGGGCGGGTTATCGACCCCAGCGATTCACGAAAAATCACTACTTCGGAAGGGCAAAGCTATGCGTTGTTCTTTGCCCTGGCGGCCAATGACCGCGAGGGTTTTAGCAAGCTATTTGAGTGGACGCAAAACAACCTCGCGGAGGGTGACCTGCGCGCGCATCTGCCGGGCTGGTTGTGGGGTAAAAAGAGTGATGATGAGTGGACGGTGCTGGATAGCAACTCGGCGTCTGATTCCGACTTATGGATAGCCTGGTCGCTGCTGGAAGCTGGACGCCTGTGGAAAATGCCGCACTACACGGAAGTCGGTAAAGCGCTGCTGGCGCGGATTGCCGATGAAGAAATCGCTACGGTGCCGGGGCTCGGGCCGCTGGTGTTGCCGGGGAAAGTTGGCTTCGTCGATGACGGCGGCTGGCGCTTTAACCCCAGCTACCTGCCGCCGCAGCTGGCGACCTACTTTGCCACTTTTGGCGCTCCCTGGCCGAAGGTACGCGAAGCGAATCTGCGCCTGCTGCTGGAGACCGCGCCAAAAGGTTTTTCGCCTGACTGGGTACGCTACGAAAAAGGCAAAGGCTGGCAGTTGAAAGCGGATAAACCGATTATCGGCAGCTATGACGCCATTCGCGTCTATCTGTGGGCCGGTATGCTTGACGACGGTGATAAGCAAAAAGCCCGTCTGCTGGCGCGCTTTAAGCCGATGGAAACTCAGACTATCAGCCAGGGCGTGCCGCCGGAAAAAACCAATATCGCCAATGGTAAAACCACCGGCAATGGCCCGGTCGGCTTCTCAGCGTCGCTACTGCCGTTTTTGCAAAATGACGACACCCGGGCCATTCAGCGTCAGCGCGTCGCTGACGATTACCCCGGCGCGGATGCTTACTACAGCGCGGTCCTGACCCTTTTCGGCCAGGGATGGGATCAACACCGTTTTCGCTTCACCGCCGCTGGCGAATTACGACCTGACTGGAACCAGGAATGCACAAGTTCTCACTAAGCTTATTCACGCTCTCTTTAAGCGTTGCGCTGATGCCGCTGGCGCACGCCGCGAACACGCCCGCTCAGCAACATCTGCTGGAGCAGGTGCGACTCGGCGAGGCCAGCAACCGTGAAGACCTGGTACGTCAGTCGTTGTATCGACTGGAATTGATCGACCCCAATAACCCGGATGTGGTGGCCGCGCGAATGCGTTACCTGCTGCGTCAGGGCGATACCGCCGGGGCGCAGAAACAGCTTGAGCGTCTGGCTAAATTGGCCCCGGACTCGACGGAGCTCAAAACCTCACGTAACGAGATGGATATCAGCACCGGCGATAGTCGCCAGGAGCTACAGCAGGCGCGTCTGCTTGGCGTTGCCGGGAAAGTTGATGAAGCGATTGTTGCTTACGAGAAGTTGTTCAACGGCGTACCGAGCGATGAAAACGCGGCGATTGAGTACTGGACGCTGGTAGCGCGTCTGCCATCACGTCATAACGAGGGCGTCAATCAGCTAAAAAAACTTAACGCCAGCTCGCCGGGCAACGTCCAGTTGCAAACGGCGCTGGCGAAACAGATGTTTGGCGACAATAAGCCGGAAGAGGGATTCGCTTATCTTGAGCAGATGTCGCGCTCGGCGGCGGGCCGCGGTATCGCTGCCGATATGTGGTTTACTGAAGTCAAAAGCATGCCGGTCAGTAAGGCCAGCGTGCAGGCTTTACAGCGATTTTTGATGCAGTTCCCTACCGGCTCCACCTCGGCGAATGCTCGGGTGCTGCTCGACCAACAGCAGACGCAGCTTAAAGACCCGACGTTCCGCGATCGTGCTGAAGGTCTGGCGGCGGTGAAAGCGGGTAAAGGTTCGGTGGCCGTCGCTGATTTGCAGCAGGCCGTAAGGGCCGACAGTAAAGACAGCGATGCGGTTGGCGCGTTAGGGCAGGCCTACTCCCAGCGCGGCGATCGGGCACGGGCGGTCGTCCAGTTGAATAAAGCCATCAAGATGGACCCGGATAGCCCGAGCCGCGATAAATGGGACAGCCTGCTCAAGACCAACCGCTACTGGCTGCTGATCAAGCAGGGCGACAACGCGCTGAAAAGCGGCCAGTTGGCGCAGGCGCAAAATTATTACGCTCAGGCGCAGCGAGTCGACAATACCGACAGTTATGCGGTACTGGGGTTGGGTGACGTGGCGGCGGCACGTAAAGAAAACGCGGCGGCGGAGCGTTACTACCAGCGCGCGCTGCGCATGGATCGCGGCAATAGCCTGGCGGTGCGCGGCCTTGCCAATCTCTATCGCGCTGAATCGCCGGAAAAAGCCAGCGCCTACATTGTCAGCCTGTCGCCGGGCCAGCGGCGCAGCATTGACGATATCGAACGCAGCCTGACCAACGATCGGCTGGAGAAACAGGCCGAATTGCTGGAGAGCCAGGGCAACTGGGCGCAGGCGGCAGAAGTACAGCGCCGAAGGCTGGTGCTGGATCCGGATAGCGTATGGATAACTTACCGCTTATCGCGGGATCTGGTCAGCGCGGGCAGTCGTAGCGAAGCCGATGCGCTGATGCGTGCGATGGTCAACCGCAAGCCCGGCGATGCCGACCGGATTTATGCTTATGGCCTCTATTTATCCGGTAACGATCAGGATGAGATGGCGCTGGCGCAGATTAACGCCCTGCCGCGTGGGCAATGGACCGACAATATTCGCGAGCTGGACGCGCGGCTGCAAAGCGACAAAGTCTTGCGTCAGGCGAACCAGTTGCGCGATGGCGGTCAGGAAGCGCAGGCCATTGCGCTGATCAAACAGCAGCCGACGTCGGTGCGCTACGAGCTAACCCTGGCGGACTGGGCGCAGCAGCGCGGCGATAGCCGGACGGCGATAGCGGAATATCAGCGGGTACTCAGTCAGGAACCGAGCAACGGCGATGCGCGTCTGGGCATTGCGGAAGTCTATCTTGCCGATGGCGATAAAAACGCCGCTCGGGCCCAGGTGGCGCATCTCAAGGGCGAGGATGTTGGCTCCATCAATATGCAGCGACGCATTGCTCTCACGCAGGCGGGTCTCGGCGATAGCGTTCAGGCGCAGCAAACTTTCGCCCGTATTGTTCCGCAAGCGAAAGCCCAGCCGCCGTCGATGGAAAGCGCGCTGGTGCTACGCGATGCCGCGCGCTTCCTGGCGCAAAACGGTGAGCCGCAGCAGGCGCTGGAGGGTTACAAAGATGCGATGGTGGCCTCCGGCGTGACTCGCGTGCGCCCGCAGGATAACGACACTTTCACGCGCCTGACGCGTAATGACAGCAGTGATGACTGGCTGAAGCGCGGGGTGCGTAGCGACGCCGCCGATCTGTATCGTCAGCAGGATCTGAACGTCACCCTTGAGCATGATTACTGGGGATCCAGCGGTACCGGCGGCTATTCCGACCTGAAAGCGCATACCACCATGTTGCACGTGGATGCGCCGCTGGCCGACGGGCGGATGTTCTTGCGTACCGACCTGGTCAATATGGATGCCGGTAGTTTTTCTACGGATAGCGACGGCAGCTACTCGCCGAGCTGGGGTACCTGCGGCGAAATCGCCTGTACTGGCGGCAGCAAACACCAAAGCGACAGCGGTGCCAGCATTGCGGTAGGCTGGAAAAACGACACCTGGAGCGGCGATATCGGTACTACGCCGATGGGCTTTAACGTCGTCGACGTGGTGGGTGGTCTGAGCTACAGCAGCGATGTTGGCCCGCTGGGCTACACCGTTAACGTCCATCGTCGACCCATTTCCAGCTCGCTGCTGGCCTTTGGCGGGCAGAAGGATAACGGTAATGACGGCCATACCGGTAAGACCTGGGGCGGAGTGCGCGCCGACGGTGGTGGGCTTAGCCTGAGTTATGATAAAGGCGAGGCTAACGGCGTCTGGTCGTCGCTGGGCGTTGATCAGCTGACGGGTAAAAACGTTGCTGACAACTGGCGCGTGCGCTGGATGACCGGCTACTACTACAAAGTTATTAATGAAGATAATCGCCGGGTGACCGTTGGCCTGAACAATATGCTCTGGCACTACGATAAGGACCTGAGCGGCTATACCCTCGGCCAGGGCGGTTACTACAGCCCGCAGGAGTATGTCTCCTTCGCCGTGCCGGTGACCTGGCGTCAACGCACCGAGAACTGGTCCTGGGAGCTGGGCGGTTCCGTTTCCTGGTCCCATTCGCGGACCAAAACAGAAGCTCGCTATCCGCTGCTGAATTTGATTCCCTCGCAGTATCGCAACGCAGCCAGCCAGCTGACGGAAGAAGGCAGCAGCAGTTCGGGCGTCGGCTATACCGCCCGGGCGCTGGTTGAGCGGCGGGTGACCGGCAACTGGTTTGTTGGGGCGGCGGTGGATATTCAGCAGGCGAAGGATTACACCCCAAGCCATGCGTTGCTTTATGTCCGCTACTCGGCTTCCGGCTGGCAGGGCGATATGGATATCCCGCCACAGCCGCTGGTGCCTTACGCTGACTGGTAGCAGATTAGCCTGAATTACGTGACAGGGCGTCACTCCACGGCGCTCTTCGCGTATACTCGTCACACTTCGCCCGCCTTTGGCAATACCGATCGTTTTTTCCCCGGTGGCGCTGCGGCTTCCCGGGCTACGGGTCCGTGCGGTTTTGGGTTTGTAGCCGGACAGGCGTTTTGCGCCGCCTCCGGGAAGGCACCCCAGGACATCGCTGCACACCTTGCGGGCGCGAGCGAATGATTTGAGTATATAATCAGCCTGAAAAAGACCGGTGATGATGGATCTAAACCGGGTATGCGTTCAGCTTCAGTGGAGAACCCCGTTGCGCGTCAGCCGTTCACTTACAATTAAACAGATGGCGATGGTCGCGAGCGTGTCCATGGCGTTTGTATTGGTCTTCTGCTCTATTTTGCTGTTCCACTTTGTACAGCAGAGTCGCTTTACCACGGCCACGCAATTAGAAAGCATCGCGCGTTCCGTTCGCGAACCGCTGTCAGCGGCTATCCTCAAAGCCGATATCCCTGATGCGGAAGCCATTCTGAGCCGCATTCAGCCTGCTGGCATCGTCAGCCGGGCGGATGTGGTATTACCGAATCAATTCCAGGCGCTGCGGATGCGCTTTATCCCCGAGCGCCCGGTGCCGGTCATGATCACCCGCATGTTTGAGCTGCCGGTGCAGATTTCATTACCGATCTATTCCCTTGAACGACCGGCTAACCCGCAGCCGCTGGCCTATCTGGTGCTCCAGGCCGACTCGTATCGCATGTACAAATTTGTGATGAGTGCGCTGGCGACGTTAGTGACTGCTTACTTACTTCTGGTGCTGATTCTTACGGTGGCAATCACCTGGTGCATCAACCGCCTGATCGTGCGTCCGCTGCGCAAAGTCGCCCGCGAGCTTAACGATGTTCCACTGCAGGAGCGTCTGGGCCACCAGCTCACGCTGCCGCGCCTGCATCATGATGATGAAATCGGCATGCTGGTGCGCAGCTACAACCGTAACCAGCAGACCCTGCTGCGCCTGCACGATGAACTCTCATTGCAGTCGACCCGTTTCCCGGTCTCAGACCTGCCAAATAAAGCCTTTTTGATGGCGATGCTAGAGCAGACCGTTGCCCGCCCGCAGCCTTCAGCGCTACTGGTTATCGCTTGCGAAACCCTACAAGATACCGCTGGCGTGCTGAAAGAGACGCAGCGTGAAATGCTGCTGCTAACTCTGGTCGGAAAGCTGCGGGCGGTTATCCCGGCGCAGATGGTGCTAGCCCAGGTCAGCGGTTATGACTTCGCAATTCTGGCCAGCGGCATTACCGAACCCTGGCAGGCGGTGACGTTAAGTAAGCAAGTACTTACTGTCGTAAATGAGCGTTTGCCGCTGCATGGTATTCAGCTTCGCCCTTGCGCCAGCATCGGTATTGCGATGTTTAATGGCGAGATCAACGCCGAACAGCTCTATCGCCGGGCGTTTTCCGCCGCGGTGACCGCGCGGCGTAAAGGGAAAAACCAGATTGAGTTCTTCGATCCAGAGCAAATGGAAAAAGCGCAGCGCCGATTAATGGAGGAGCACGATATTCTGACGGCGCTCGATAACCAGCAGTTTGCTACCTGGCTGCAACCGCAGGTGGATACCGCCAGCGGCGAGGTGTGCGGTGCGGAAGTGCTGCTGCGTCAGCGTCAGGTGGACGGCAGTTGGTCGCTGCCGGGGGATCTGATTGAGCGTATTGAAGCCTGTGGGCTGATGGTTCCGGTCGGTTACTGGGTAATGGAAGAGGCCTGTCGGCAGCTTGCCGCCTGGCAAAATCAGGGGATCATGCTGCCGCTGTCGGTCAACGTGTCGTTGCTACAGTTACTGCACCACGATCGCGGCGCGGAGATGCTGACGCTGCTTTCGCGCTACCGTATCGCGCCGGGAACGCTGGTACTGGAAGTGACCGAGAGTCGCCGGATAGACGATCCGCAGGCGATAATCTCACTGTTACGCCCACTGCGTGAAGCCGGCGTGCGGATTGCATTGGATGATTTTGGTATGGGCTACGCGGGCCTGCGGCAGCTGCAACATATTAAATCGCTGCCAGTGGACATTCTGAAAATCGATAAAGTCTTTATCGATATGTTACCGGACGATATCAGCATGGTTCCGGCGATTATCCAGCTGGCGCGCGGCCTGAATCTGCGCATTGTCGCGGAAGGTGTCGAAAACCAGGCGCAGTATACCTGGCTGCAGGAGGCGGGCGTAGAGGCAGTTCAGGGGTATCTATTTGGCTGCGCCATGCCGCCAGACGCTTTTATGGCACGGTTTTTAAAGGCCGATGCTGAGGATGCAAATTTGTAAAAATATTGTTAGCTTGTACGAGTCAGCTCAAAAAAATTAACAATTTATTTTCGATTTGATTGCTCGTTATTTCTGAAATGTTTCATGGGTGTTATTTTTAAGCCACAGACGCGATATCCACTCTTTGTCTGTGGTTTTTCCCAAAGGACACCTATGAAAATCTCTTTCTTTAAAAGCCTTTATGTTCAGGTTTTATCGGCCATCGCTATCGGTATTCTGCTGGGCCACTTCTACCCGGAACTGGGCGCGCAGATGAAACCCCTCGGCGATGCCTTCGTTAAACTAATTAAAATGATTATTGCACCGGTTATCTTCTGTACCGTAGTGACAGGGATTGCCGGGATGGAAAGTATGAAGGCGGTTGGTCGCACCGGGGCGGTTGCGCTGCTCTATTTTGAAGTCGTGAGCACCATCGCGCTGATTATCGGCCTGATTATTGTCAACGTGGTGCAACCCGGCGCGGGAATGAACGTGGACCCGGCGACCCTCGACGCGAAGGCCGTGGCGGTTTACGCCGAACAGGCGAAAGATCAGGGCATCGTGGCGTTTTTGCTCGATATTATCCCCGGCAGCGTGATCGGCGCTTTTGCCAGCGGCAACATTCTGCAGGTGCTGATGTTTGCGGTGCTGTTTGGTTTCGCACTGCACCGACTGGGCAGCAAAGGCCAGCTGATTTTCAACGTTATCGAAAGCTTCTCACAGGTCATCTTCGGCATCATCAACATGATTATGCGCCTGGCGCCAATCGGTGCTTTCGGGGCAATGGCCTTTACCATCGGTAAATATGGCGTCGGGACGCTGGTGCAGCTTGGTCAGCTGATCGTCTGCTTCTACATCACCTGTATTCTGTTTGTGGTAGTGGTACTGGGGTCGATAGCCAAAGCCACCGGCTTCAGCATCTTTAAATTTATCCGCTATATTCGTGAAGAACTGCTGATTGTGCTGGGAACCTCTTCATCTGAGTCAGCGTTGCCGCGCATGCTCGATAAGATGGAAAAACTCGGCTGCCGTAAGTCGGTGGTGGGGTTGGTTATTCCAACGGGCTACTCATTTAACCTCGATGGCACCTCCATTTATCTGACGATGGCGGCAGTATTTATCGCTCAGGCAACCAACAGCCACATGGATATTTTCCATCAGATAACCCTGCTGGTGGTGCTGCTGCTCTCATCGAAAGGTGCGGCGGGCGTGACGGGCAGCGGATTTATCGTCCTCGCGGCGACAATTTCCGCCGTCGGCCATTTGCCAGTAGCCGGTCTGGCGTTAATCCTCGGTATCGACCGCTTTATGTCCGAGGCGCGTGCGCTGACTAACCTTGTGGGTAACGGCGTGGCAACTATCGTGGTCGCTAAATGGGTAAAAGAGCTGGACTCCAAACAGCTGGATGATGTCCTGAATAACCGTACTCCAGCGAGCAAATCGCACGAATTATCCTCATAAATCCACCTGTTAGGCCCGTTGTCCCTTGCTGGACTCCGGGCTCCTGCGCATAATTAGGGGTCGCTGCCGCTTGCACGGTGGTGACCCTTATGATTTTTTAACGTCTACATGCGACATTTTCATCTCCGCGTGGTCTAAACGACGTACTTAACTCACCACATTTTTTCGGCGGCCCGCCTGTGGGCTGCTGTTGTAACCAGGATTGTTCATCAGGGGTTCACATGCAGGGCACAAAAATTCGACTCTTAACCGGTGGTTTGCTGATGATAGCGGCGGTCGGTTATGTGCAGGCAGAAGCGCTCCAGCCGGACCCGGCCTGGCAACAGGGGACACTTGCGAATGGGTTTCAGTGGCAGGTTTTAGCCACCCCGCAGCGTCCCAGCGATCGTATCGAAGTTCGCCTGTCCGTGAATATTGGCTCGCTGAGCGAAAGCACTCAGCAGAGCGGCTTTAGCCACTTTATCCCGCGTCTTGCACTGACGCAAAGCGGTAGCCTCCCGACCATGCAGGCGCGTTCTTTGTGGCAGCAGAGTATTGACCCTAAGCGTCCTCTGCCGCCCGCCATCGTTTCTTATGACTACAGTTTGTTTAATCTGAGCTTACCGAATAACCGCAATGATCTGCTGAAAGAAGCGCTGAGCTGGCTGGCGAACGCTAGCGGTAAAATGTCGATCACCCCGGAAACGGTCAACCACGCGCTACAGGGCGAAGACATGGTGGTGACCTGGCCTGCTGATACCAAAGAAGGCTGGTGGCGCTATCGGCTGAAAGGCTCGACGATGTTGGGGCACGATCCAGCGGCACCGTTGAAACAACCGGTCGATATCGCTCAGCTCAAAGATTTCTATCAAAAATGGTATACCCCGGACGCCATGACCCTGATTGTGGTCGGCAACGTGGACAGCCGCAGCGTCGCGGAACAGATCAACAAAACCTTTGGCGGCCTGAAGGGCAAGCGCGAAACGCCAGTAGCGGTTCCGACGTTATCCCCGCTGCCGACAACGCCGGTCAGCATCATGACCGATGCGGTGCGCCAGGATAAGCTGTCGCTGATGTGGGATACGCCGTGGCAGCCTATTCGTGAATCGGCAGCGCTCCAGCGTTATTGGCGCGACGATCTTGCGCGTGAAGCGCTGTTCTGGCACGTACAGCAGAATCTGAGCAAGAGTAATATCAAGGATATCGGCCTGGGCTTTGATTGTCGTGTCCTCTACCAACGTGCGCAGTGTGCGATCAATATCGAATCGCCGGGTGAGCGCCTGAACGCCAACTTGACGACCGTGGCGCGTGAGCTGGCGAAAGTGCGCGATAACGGCCTGCCGCAGGATGAGTTTGATGCTCTGATTGCGCAGAAAAACCTTGAGCTACAGAAGCTATTCGCCACCTATGCGCGTACTGATACGTATATCCTGATTAGCCAGCGGATGCGTTCGTTGCAAAACCAGGTGGTGGATATTGCTCCCGAGCAGTATCAGAAGCTGCGCCAGGAGTTCCTGAACTCGCTGACGGTCGATATGCTCAATCAGTATCTGCGCCAGCAACTGTCACAGGATATGGCGTTGGTGTTGCAGCAGCCGCAGGGCGAGCCGGAGTACAACATGAAGGATTTGCAGGCGACGTGGGAAAAACTGATGATGCCTGCGCCAACGGCGGCGACCAGCAGCGCCAGCGATGTTGTGGAAGGGCGTAACGAAGTCACTGATATTCCGCCAGGACAGTAAAGAAAAACCGGATAGCAATGCTATCCGGTAAGCTGATGGCAAATCTGTTTTGGGTATTGCGCCGGGTGTTTTTCCCCGGAGGCGATGCTGCGCATCAGTCCGGGCTACAAAACAACTGGCTTCCACACGGCTATGAACCTGTAGGCCGGGCAAGGCACTAGCCGCCGCCCGGCAACAATACGAGCACAGTTTGTAATACTACTGCGGCATCGCTTCGCGCGGGATAACCGCGCCGCGATACTGAATCACCGTGCTGGCGGTCAGGTGTCCGCGTTTTGCCGCAGACTCTGCATCGCCGCCGGTCAGGCGCACGGCCAGATAGCCCGCGCTGAATGAATCGCCAGCAGCGGTCGTATCAACCACTTTCTCTTTCGGCAGCTTCACGGCCGGGATTTCCAGCTGCGGTTGACCGACAATTGCCACCAGGCAAGAGTCAGCGCCGCGTTTAACCACCACTTCTTCAACGCCAGCGGCGTGAGTGCGGGCGATCACTTCTTCGACCGGCTTCTCTCCCCACAGCGCATCTTCGTCGTCGAGAGTCAGGAACGCGATATCAGTACAGGTCAGCATCTGCTGATAAACCTGCTGCGTCTCTTCTTTGCTGCTCCACAAGCGCGGGCGATAGTTATTATCAAAAATCACCTTGCCGCCGTTTGCGCGGCATTCGCGCAGCAGCGTTAGCAGCTTCTCGCGACTGGTCGGGCTAAGGATAGCCAGGCTGATACCGCTAAGGTAAAGGTAATCAAACGTCGCCAGCTCTTCGCAGATAGCCGCAGACTGCTCGCTCTCCAGCCAAAATTTCGCCGCTGCTTCGTTACGCCAGTAGTAAAAGGTGCGCTCACCGGTGTCGTCGGTTTCGATGTAATACAGGCCCGGCAAACGGTCAGCCATACGCTGTATCAGGTCCGTCTGGACGTTTTCGGCCTGCCAGGACTCCAGCATCTGCTGGCTAAAAGTATCCGTCCCCAGCGCGGTGACGTAATGCACACCCAGCACGCTGGCGTCGGTCTGACGGGCAATATAGACGGAGGTATTTAAGGTATCGCCGCCAAAGCCACGGTTTACTGCCGCGCCTTTCTCTGACAGCTCAATCATGCATTCGCCAATGACGGCAATTTTCTTAGACATAGTGAGGACCTGAAATTAAATCAATATTAACCCTAGTGTGCGCTGGGCCGCTTTTATGGTCAATGATATTAAAACAACGTTCCATTATTTTTTTGACATAACGCGGATTATGTGACGAAAACCTCATTTGGCGGAGCACCTGGCGTTTCTCAACTATATTCAGGACTGACATGTTGCAAAAGGAGTGCAAAGGGGATGAGCAGAACCCGTAAAACCGTTGCGATTATCTCGGGAACGATAGTCTTACTGATCGTTGTGTTTCTCATCGTGCTGGCGACCTTTGACTGGAATCGCCTGAAGCCGACGATTAACCAGAAGGTTTCCGCTGAACTGAACCGACCGTTTGCCATTCGCGGCGATCTGGGCGTGGTCTGGGAGCGCCAGCCTGGCGAAAGCGGCTGGCGTAGCTGGGTTCCCTGGCCGCACGTTCACGCCGAAGATATCGTCCTCGGCAACCCGCCAGACATCCCGCAGGTGACGATGGTACATCTGCCGCGAGTTGAAGCGACCCTCGCGCCGTTGGCGTTGCTCAGCAAGACGGTCTATTTACCGTGGATCAAGCTGGAGCAGCCGGACGCGCGGTTGATTCGATTGTCGGAGAAAGCGAATAACTGGACATTTGATCTCGCCTCGAACGATGCGGCGAATAAAAACGCGCCGCCTTCCAGCTGGTCTTTCCGCCTCGACAATATTCTTTTCGACCGCGGCAAGATTGCTATTGACGATAAAGTGACCCGCGCCGACGTCACGATTATGGTCGACCCGCTGGGTAAACCGCTGGCGTTTAGTGAGGTGACCGGTGAAAAGGGCAAGGGCGAGTCGCAAAAAGTCGGCGATTACGTCTTCGGCCTGCAGGCGAAAGGTAGCTATAACGGGCAGCCGCTCACCGGAACGGGAAAAATCGGCGGCATGCTGGCGCTGCGCAGTGAAGGGACGCCGTTCCCGCTGCAGGGCGATTTTCGTTCCGGCAATTCCCGGGTAGCGTTCACCGGTACGGTTAACGATCCGCTTAACCTCGGGGGGGTTGATCTACGGCTGAAATTTTCCGGCGATTCGCTGGGCGATCTCTACGACCTGACCGGCGTTCTGCTGCCGGATACGCCCGCTTTCTCAACCGATGGGCATCTGCGGGCCACTTTCAAGGATAAGAGCGGTTCACGTTTTGCCTATCAGGATTTTAATGGCCGCATCGGCGAGAGCGATATTCACGGTTCTCTGACCTACACCACCGGTAAACCCCGGCCTAAGCTCGAAGGCGATCTGGAGTCCCGACAGCTAAGATTGGCTGATTTAGGCCCGCTGATCGGCGTCGATTCCGGGGGGAAAGGAAGTAAAACGGAACAACGTAAAGGCGAAGCCTCGCCGCAGCCCGCCGGGAAAGTGTTGCCATATGACCGTTTTGAAACCGACAAATGGCAGGTAATGGATGCGGATGTGCGCTTTAAAGGGCGCAAGATTGAGCACGGCGGTACACTGCCGATTAGCGATCTCTCCACCCACGTGATCCTTGAACGAGGCGACCTGCGCCTGCAACCGCTGCGTCTTGGCCTCGCCAACGGCACCATTGCGGGCAGTATTCATCTGCAAGGAGATAAAAAGCCGCTACAGGGCACGGCGAATCTACAGGCGCGGCGTCTGAAGCTGAAAGCGCTGATGCCAAACGTGGAGATGATGCAGAAAACCCTCGGTGAGATGAATGGCGATATCCAGCTTCGTGGGACCGGTAATTCCGTCGCCGCGCTGCTGGGCAACAGTAACGGTAATTTGAAGCTGTTGATGAACGACGGGCTGATTAGCCGCAACCTGATGGAAATTCTTGGCCTGAACGTCGGCAACTTTATTATTGGGCAGATCTTTGGCGATGACGAAGTGCGGGTGAACTGTGCGGCGGCGAATATCGATGTGACCAACGGCGTCGCCCGGCCACAGGTGTTTGCCTTTGATACAGAAAATGCGCTGATCAACGTGACCGGTACCGCCAGCTTTGCCTCGGAGCAGCTGGACCTGACTATCGATCCGGAGAGTAAGGGCTTTCGCATTATCACTCTGCGTTCGCCGCTGTATGTGCGCGGTAGCTTTAAATCACCGAATGCGGGTGTGAAGGCGGGACCGTT
This sequence comes from Klebsiella sp. RHBSTW-00484, assembly GCF_013705725.1. NCBI lineage: Bacteria > Pseudomonadati > Pseudomonadota > Gammaproteobacteria > Enterobacterales > Enterobacteriaceae > Klebsiella > Klebsiella sp. RHBSTW-00484. The sequence continues at coordinate 325,276 of NZ_CP055481.1, forward strand.
GATTGTGCGCGGTGCGGTGGCGGCAGCGTTGGCGACGTTAGTCACTCCGGCCGCAGCATTACTGGCGTTGATATCGCCTGCAGAGGGGGATGAGAATCAGTGTCGGGCGATTTTATCGCAGATGAAAAAATAAGGATGGGGATTCGCCCTCGGCTGCACTAAGCCGGGGGCGAAGTCAGCGCGTTACAGCGATTGATGGCGCGTTTCGTGAGTGAGCAGCAGCGCAATCATCGTCAGCGCCGCCATTGCGGCCAGGTAGAGCCCAACCGCAGGCAGACCGTAGTTGCCCTGCAGCCAGGCTGCGATATACGGCGCCACGGAAGCCCCGAGGATCGACGAGACGTTATACGAGAACGATGCGCCGGTATAGCGAACTTCGGTCGGGAACAATTCCGGCAGCAGCGCGCCCATCGGGCCGAAGGTCAGCCCCATCAGGCTCAGGCCAAGCAGCAGGAAGGCAAAGACCAGCACTGGATTGCCGGAGCCGAGCAGCGGTTTAAAGGCAAACAGCGCGAAGAGGATGATCAGCGTGGTGATAACGACCATGCTCTTACGGCGACCAAATGCATCTGCCAGCAGACCAGCAATCGGCACCATCACGCCGAAACCAATCACTGCCATCATTAGCATCCACAGCACTTCGTTGCGCGGCAGACCGAGGCCAATCGGCGCGGCGGCGGTGCTGAAGGTCATGGAGTAGACGGTCATAATGTAAAACAGCGTATAGGTCGCCAGCATGATGAATGTGCCGAGAACGGTCACGCGGACGTGCTTCGTCAGCAGAGTGCCTAACGGGATTTTCACCTGTTTCTTGGCGGCGGCGACTTTAGCGAACACCGGCGACTCGTGCAGCGAAACGCGGACATACAGGCCGATGATCACCAGCACGGCGGAGAAGATAAACGGCATACGCCAGCCCCATTCCATAAACTGCTGGTCGGTCAGCAGCCAGGAGAGCAGCAGGAAGGTGCCGTTAGCGAAGAAGAAGCCGATGGGCGCACCCAGTTGCGGGAAAGAGCCGTACAGCGCGCGCTTGCGCGGTGGGGCGTTTTCCGTAGCCAGCAGCGCCGCGCCGCCCCACTCACCGCCAAGGCCGAGGCCCTGACCGAAGCGCGCCAGCGCCAGCAGTACCGGGGCCATAATGCCAATGGTTTCATAGCCCGGCAGCAGGCCGATAACCACGGTAGAGATCCCCATCGTTAGCAGCGAGGCCACCAGCGTCGCTTTACGGCCTACGCGGTCGCCAAAGTGACCAAATACCGCGGAACCAATAGGACGGGCAATAAAGGCGATCGCGAAGGTCGCCAGCGATTGTAGCGTCGCGGCAGCGGGGTCGCCCTGCGGGAAGAAAATGTGCGGAAATACAATAACCGCCGCGGTGGCATAAATATAGAAGTCGAAGAACTCAATGGCGGTACCGATGAGTGAGGCGACGACGACTTTATTGCGTGAGTTAACCGGTACGGTTTCCTGCGCGTTGTCGAGTGTTGTGGCTGTGGCTTGCATAGATCTTTCTTATTTTTTGCGAACGAAAGGCCATATAGCCACAGCCTTGGGGACATTTCAATCTGTAACAAGTCGCGAGATAGCCTAAAAAAGAGGCAAAAAGTGAATAATTTCTGCACCAGAAGAATAAGTTCTATGAAATGTTTCACATAATTAAAATAATGGTTGATAAAACCAGATTTAGGTTAAATAAAAGTTACATGTTGGATTTATCTGCTGAAATGATGGGTTGGGCTGAATTTTGCGACTTAATTCAGCCCAATGATTGCTCAATCGTGGGTTTTACCCGGCATTCGGCGGTCATCTTTATACTCGGCGGTGGCAATCCATGCGGCGCAGAAAAGCGTCAACCGGGCGAAGAAATAGAAGAAGGCCATTATCCCCAGTACCGAGCCAAACGCCGCGCCGGAAGGGGATTTCACTAGCGCAGGTAGCGTCCAGGTCATGATGATTTTGATTATCTCAAAGCCAATAGCCGCAATCAGGGTACCGCGAATCAGGGCCTTGCGGCGGGGACGATGGCGCGGGAGCCGCCAAAATATCCAGAAAAATAATAGATAGTTGGCGAAAATGGATATCGCCAGGCCAATCAGCCGCCATGCTGGTTTCAGCCACTCAATGCTATCGAGATAGAGCGCCGAAATAATCATTTGCTGGGCCGAGCCTGCGACTGAGGTGATTGATAAGGTAATCACCAGCGCAACCAGCAGGCCTACTAGCGAGATAAGATCGCGGAAGTATTTTACCCAAATCTTCTCCTGATCTTGTGGTGTGCGTTCCCAGACGTCGCGCGACTGGGCGCGAATCGCTTCGCGCAGGTTGCCCATCCAGTTAATCCCGGAGTAGAGCGCCACCAGCAGGCCGACGATACCGACGGTGGTACGCTGCTGCACGGCGGTGCTGATGGTATTTTTCAGCGTTGCCGCCAGCATCGGGTCGCTAACGTTGAGCAGGATTTTATCGAAAATATCCTGTAGCAGCGTGGGGTGCGAGGCCAGAACAAAACCAGCGGCTGCGAAAGAGACCATCAGAATGGGGATCATCGATAAAAACGAGAAGTAGGTGATTGCCGCGCCAAACTGATTGCCAAGCCGGTCGTTGAAGCGTTCAGCTGCGCGGATCAGATGCGCAATAATGGGGTTGCGCTGAACTTTTTCTGCTGTCCCGGTGACGCTTTTCAGCGCCTGATTGGCTTTTTTGGCGACGCTGGAGTCGTTGATCGCAGCGAGGGTGCTTTTGTTTTTTTCCGGCTGTTGGCCCAGATCCTGGGTCGGGCGTTGAGCGTCGTTTTCCGGCGTCATAAGTTATTTCATCCTTCATCTTTACAGCGGTATTCATCAAAATTATATACGTAAAATCGCTGATGAGGCGTTGAAGGGGCAACGGGGCATGAATCATTCGGATTAATCAACATAGTTTTTCATCAGTCCGCCCAGCCACTCCATAAACAGATGCACCCGGCGTGAAAGATGACGCCGGTGCGGGTAGAGCAACGAAACTGGCAGCGGTTCGGCGCGATAGTGGGGCAGAATTTCAATCAGCTCACCGGTGCGCAGCATCTCGCGAACGCCGGTACGTGGCACCTGAATAATCCCCAGTCCTGCCAGACACGATGCCTGATAAGTCTCGGTACTATTGACGGTGAGCACGCCGCCAGTTTTGACCCAGCGAACCACGCCGTCGCTGACCACTTCAAACCCCAGCGGGCGAACTCCCAGGTTGCTGGCGTAGTGGATCAACGCATGATCGGCCAGATCGTCGAGCGATTGCGGGTAGCCGAATCGCGTCAGATACTGCGGGCTGGCGCAGTTGATTTGCGTTAATTTCCCCAGCGGACGAGCGATGAGACCGGAGTCTTTCAGCGTGCCGACGCGCACCACACAGTCAAATCCTTCACGAACCACATCAACCAGCCGATCGCTGCTGCTCAGTTCCAGTTCGATACCGGGGTACTGTTGCAAAAATCCCGGTAGTTGCGGAATGACCAGCCTTTTAGCCAGACTTACCGGCATATCTACCCGCAGGCGTCCGCTGATGCTGGAGGGGTCAAGCTGGAACATGCCGTCCAGTTCGTCGAGGTTGCTAAGCAGATCCCTTGCGCGTTCGTAATAGACCATACCGTCCTGAGTGAGCTGCACCCGGCGGGTCGTGCGGTGCAGCAGGCGAGTGCCAAGGTGGCTCTCCAGCGCCTGAATCTGACGCGATACGCTACCTTTAGGCAGGCCGAGGGTATCGGCGGCGCGAGAAAAACTCTCCAGTTCAGCTACCCGAATAAACAACTGCATTGCGTGAATTTTATCCATCCCGGAAGCCTATTGTTGTTTATATTGAAACAGTAAAACGTAATCTAGCGTATTTATTGTATTTATTGCATCTAATAAGCTCTTCAGCCATACAAACACAATGGTGAAGGGGTTTTCTGATGACACAACGTATTGCTTTAGTGACCGGCGGCAGCCGTGGATTGGGAAAAAATGCCGCGCTGAAGCTGGCAGCGAAGGGAACCGATATTATTCTGACTTACCACAGCAACTCGCAGGCGGCGCTGGAAGTTGTCGCAGAAATTGAGCGAACAGGCGTGAAAGCTGCGGCATTACCTTTAAACGTCGGTGATGTTAGCAGTTTTGAAAGCTTTGCTCAGAAGGTGGCGGAATTACTTCAGCAGCGCTGGCAGCGCGACACCTTCGACTATTTATTGAACAATGCCGGTATCGGTCTGAACGTTGCTTTTGCGCAGACCAGCGAAGCCCAGTTTGATGAGCTGATGAACATCCAGTTTAAGGGACCGTTTTTCCTCACCCAGCGCCTGCTGCCGTTATTGCAGGATGGGGGGCGTATTCTTAATGTTTCCAGTGGGCTGGCGCGTTTTGCTCTGCCAGGCTATGCGGCTTATGCCTCAATGAAGGGGGCGATGGAAGTGCTGACACGCTATCAGGCAAAAGAACTCGGAGCGCGGGGAATATCGGTCAATATCATCGCTCCAGGCGCGATTGAAACCGATTTTGGCGGCGGCGTGGTGCGGGATAATGCGCAGGTCAACCAGCATATCGCCGCGCAAACGGCGCTGGGAAGAGTCGGTCTGCCGGATGATATCGGCGATGCCATTGCCGCGTTGCTGAGTGACGATCTTCACTGGATGAACGCCCAGCGGGTGGAAGTCTCCGGCGGTATGCTCTTATAATCAGTCTGCCCTCCAGCGCGCTGGGGGGCGGCATTTGATGCGCTTTCTTATTCCGTAACATTCTTTCCGCACTTTGCCATCGCTCGCATTGTCGGGTTGGTTTAGAATCCATGAATTAATATTACTAATATATCACTTCACCCATCTAATTAAGGATTTCCTTAATTTAAATGTAATAAATATTGTGAATGCGTAATGGTGACGATAAGGCATGTAACCATTCATTGTTATGATATTTCATTAATCCCCTCCATCGGTAAAATGCCCCAGGCCAAACAGCGAGTTCTTATTTTATCTTGCTGATATTACCCTTCCCCCCCTCATTTTATCGGGCGTTTTTTCGATGGAGATAAATCCATGCAGGTAATCATGTTTGACAGGCAGTCGATATTTATTCATGGAATGAAAATTGGCCTTCAGCAACACATTCCTGAAATTGATATTTTTGGTACCTGTCAGGCAGAGCAACTCTGGCAGAAGCTGACGGCGCATCCGGAAGCTCTGCTGATTCTGGATGGCGATATGCACAGTGAATTTTGCTGCTGGTTGTTACAGGAAAAACAGCTACGCTTTCCGCAAACTCAGGTGCTGCTGATTGTTTCTGATGATAGCAAGAGCTGGCTGCAGCGCGTGCTCTCCTACAATGTGCGCGCGATTGTTCAGCGCGAAGAGAGTCTGCAAACTTTTGCCCAGGCGATTAACAGCATCCTGCTTGGGCTGCTTTGTTTGCCTGGTGATTGGTTAATGACCGCAGAAACCCGGGATAATAAATTGGTTCATTTGAGCCATCGTCAGCGTGAGATTCTCCAGTTGCTGGCTGCGGGAGATTCGAATAAAGAGATTAGCCGGGCTTTAAATATTAGCGCCGGTACAGTAAAGGCTCATCTTGAGTCGTTGTATCGCCGACTGGATGTGAAAAATCGTACTCAGGCGGCGATGGTGTTTAATGGCGTCAGCGAAACTTAATCTACTGCAACGGAAAATCTTACACACTCTTCTTGTCGTTGCTGATGGCCGCTGCGGATATTTCTCCACACGGCCAGCGCTTGTGCAAATCGCTGCTGGTTGAGGTGAGTCAAAATAGTATTGAGTGTGGGAGACGACGGGCCACAGCTAAAGGCTAAAGAGACCAGCGCATCGTATTGTGATTGATTGAGCTGAATTTTGAGGTTCCGCTGGAGTTCCCGTTGGCATTGCAGGAGATCCACGATAAGTAAAGTATCCGCGACCTCCCGCGTAAAGTGACTGAAGATTTCATAGTCATTGAGAACATGGCCGTAGCCAATCACGCGCAGGCCGTTCTCATCCCAATAGGGGTCGAGCGCTAATCCTTGAACTTGTTTAATAAAGTTCAGACCCTGCGGGCTTAGCAACGGTTTCAGTGGGGACATTTGGGCTTCCTCTGTTTCTGGCCTGCAGTGTAGAGGAAAAGTTGATCACTCCCTATTCGCCAGATGGCCCAGGCTGGTTGTAATCGTGACGCAGCAGGCCAAATAGCCAGTCATTATGCCAACGACCGTTGAGCCAATAACATTCGCGTAGCTCGCCTTCCTGCCGAAATCCAACCTTCTGTAGCAAGCTTTTTGACGCCTGATTGCCCGCGGTGACGGTTGCGGTGAGCCGCCTGATGCCGCCTGCGGAGAAGGCGTAATCGCACAGCGCGCGCAGGGATTCATAGCCGTAACCTTTGCCCTGCGCCTGGGGAGCAAACAGAAAGCCTACTTCGGCGCTATCGTTTGTGTGGTGATGGTATCCGGTGAAGCCAAGGGGCGAGTGAGTCTGTCGATCGCGTACCACCAGGCACAGCCAGTGGGCAGCGCCGGGCGACCATACAGGCAGGCGTGAATCAAAAATCTCGCGAATTTCAGCCACTGAACGAGCATCGGAGACGTAAAGCATCACCTGAGCGTCTTGTTGCAGAGAGAGAAAAAGCGGCCAGTCATCGAGCTGCAGCGGTGAGCAGCGCAGGCGTGGAGTAAGGAGTTCAGGCATGATAAGGCTTCCGGCGAAAGTCGATGTCAAGAACATAGCAGGACATCGACTCCGGGAATAGTGACCGGCTACGAAGGTTCGCCGTACAGACCGATTAACCGCCGCACCACGCCGTTGGTCCAGCCGAAGCCATCCTGGAGCGGATATTCCCCGCCGCCGCCCTCATGCGGCGTGGCGCTGGCAATATGGTACTTTTCAATCAGCTTATGGTGCCGTTTGTAGTAATGGTTCACCGTTTGCAGCCAGCTTTGGGCAATCTCGTCACCCAGCGGGTCCTGACCGTACATTTTAAAACCCTGCACCGCCATCCACTGAAGCGGCGCCCAGCCGTTGGGTTTATCCCACTGCTCGCCGCTTTCATACTCGGTCGCCATGATGCCGCCGGGAGTCAGCAGGCGTGCGCGTACCGCATCGGCGAGCTGGTCAGCTTGTTCATGGGTCGCCATGCCGACGTACAGCGCAACGATGCTGGCGGCAGAGAAGAGCGCCAACTGCTCGCGACGCCAGTCGTAATCGCGAAAGCAGCCGCTCTCGTCGTCCCATAGGTAGCGGGTGACTGCCGCCCGGCGGTCATTGGCCTTCTGGCGAAAAGCTGCTTCCGTCTCGCGATCGCCCTTCAGGCCAGAAAGATTGGCGATGGTGTTTTCCAGCTTGAACAGCAAGGCGTTCAAATCAATGGGGATAAACTGAGTGGTGCGGATGCTCGCCAGTCGGGTAACATCGCGCAGCCAGCGGCTGGAGTAATCCCAGCCGGATTCCGCCCCGGCCCGCAGGTCGCGGTAAACCTCGTTCGGCGGTCGCCCGGAGCGTTTTGCTGTTTCCACATCTTCACGCCAGGATTCGTCGCGCGGCGTATCGCGATCGTCCCAGTAGCGGTTCAGCAGCGAGCCGTCCGGCATGCGCACCACGTGGCGATAGGCCTGGTTAGGTATCAGCGATTCCGCGCCGTCCATCCAGAAGCGATATTCCATTTGCAGATGGTCAAGATAACGTTTTGCGCCGCGCACGCCATCCTCCTCGAACAGTTCGACCATCAGCGCGAAGACCGGCGGCTGCGAGCGGCTGAGATAGTAGGTGCGGTTGCCGTTAGGGATATGGCCATACATTTCAATCATCCACGCGAAGTTGTCGGCCATGCATTTCAGCAAATCTTCCCGGCCGCTTTCCGCCAGCCCCAACATGGTGAAGTAGGAGTCCCAGTAATAGGTTTCGCTGAAACGCCCGCCGGGTACGATGTAGGACTGGGGTAACGCCAGCAGTGATGACCAGGGAATATGATCCTGCGGTTCGCGGGTGAGGATCGGCCACAGATTATCGATATGCTCTTTAAGCGATCGCTTGGGATCGGAGACATAATCCTCGGCGCGGTCGTCCGGCAGCCAGAAGTGTTCTTCAACGAACTGGCGTAAATCAAAGTCGGGCGTGCGTCTCACGCGACGATAGTGGATCAAGATATCCAGCGGATCCTGCTTCGGCGCGCAGTCAGGGAAGGTTTTGCTATCGATGAAAATACGTGATTTTTGCACGTGGGCGAACAGTTCCAGATAGCGGTCCGCCGGGGTCAGGGCGTCCGAGGCGGGCAGCCCTTCGATGATCTCCGGTTCAGGTTCGGCGTCGAACATTTCATCCAGTTTTAACTCATACGGATCGGCTTCGTAGCACAGATCGTTTTCGATCCTCAACTCGTCGTCATCAACGTTGCGTAATTTCTGGCTGAACATAGTTATGCGGGCCTCCGGATTGCGTCTGTAGAGGATGCCGGGCGCGCCCGACCTATCTATTAAGCGTAGACATTCGCAGCGGGATGCGGGAGGTAAAGTGTGCGGTAGATCACGATTTTCGCTGAGCAGTGGCAACCAGCTATAACTTTAATTATCTGATTTTATGCATTAAAAATATTTAATCGCTCCGATTTCACGAGAGAAATTCGGAGCAATCGTTTTGCAACAAAATCTAAATTCTTTTTGCCTGGAACAGCGAAAGATTATTCCCACGCGGCTTCCAGCATCTCCAGCAGCTGTTCGCTGGTCAGCATCACCGGGTTAGCCTTCATCGATGATGAGCTGCTGGCGGCGAGCGCCGCAGGCTCCAGGGCGTCGCGCGGTACGCCGAGATCGTGCAGATTGCCCAGACCCGCGCGCTGGCTCCACTCTCGCAGGCTCTCCCAGGCGTTGCTCGGCTCAACATCCAGCCCGGCGGCCAGCCATTGCCGCACCTCAGCAAAGCGTTGTTTGATTTTCTCATCGCTAATCTGCGCTTCATTCAGCGCCAGGCCGAAGGGTAGCAGGCTGCCGCAAAGCGCGCCGTGGGCGGCATTGCTTAGGCCGCCCAGCGGACCAGCCAGGCCGTGGATCACGCCGAGTCCGGCATTGGCCAGCGCCAGACCGCCGCACAGGCTGACCCACGCCATCTCGTCGCGGCTATCCGGGCACTCTTTTTCCATTAGCGTTTTGAGGGCCTTAATGCCGCGCGGGATCGTCTCCCGGCACAGCGCATCGGTAAAGGGATTGGTACGGGTGCAGAGGTATGGCTCGATCACCTGGGTGATGGCGTCGAGGCCGGAAGCTAACGTCACTGCTCGCGGTGCGTTGTCAGTGAGCGATGGGTCAACAATCGCCAGGTCCGGCAGCATACGATCGTCGCGCAGGCTCACTTTACGCTGCTGTTCGGGGACGTTAATCACCGCATTTTTCGTCACCTCCGCTCCTGTGCCAGCGGTTGTGGGGATAGCGACGAACGGTAGCGGGTTAGCCTCTAACACGCGCCCGGTACCAACCACCTCCAGATACTCGAGAGCCGCTCCCTGAGCCGGAACCAGCGCCGCAATCGCTTTGCCTGCGTCAATCACCGCGCCGCCACCGAGACTGACCACCGCCCCGATGCCCTTTTCCCGCGCCAGGCGAACGCCCTGTTCAATATCCTGTAAGCAAGGTTCATGGGCGATAGATAGAGTGGTGACGTCAAGCTGATGCGCGCGCAGTTCCGCCAGCAAAAACTCAGCGCGTTGCAGGCTGGCGCCGTGAACCAGCAGTATCTGCGCGGAATGCCCGGCGAGCCAGGGGGCTGCGCTACGAGCAAGGCCGCGTCCAAAGCGGATATTGCCCGGTGTTAAAACGTTAAAAGGGGTCAACATGTCGGGTACCTGTTCTGGAGAAAAATCCTGCAATCCACTATACACATTATCCAGATGTACACGTGTTGCGGTTGGAGTATTGTGAAACAACCATCTCTTTTGATTGCGGAATTGCTGACAATGATAAAAATACTGGGCAAGCGCTCATCAATTAACGTGCGTAAAGTGCTGTGGACCTGTGAAGAGGCAGGGCTGGATTATCAGCAGGAAGATTATGGGAGTGGGTTCCAGTCAATCGAGACGCCTGAGTTTCGTGCCCTTAACCCGAATAGCCTGGTGCCGGTGCTGCTGGATGATGACTTTGTTTTGTGGGAGTCGAACAGTATTTGCCGCTACCTGGCGCGTAAAGCGGGGCGGGAAGACCTGCTCCCCAGCGCACCGCAGGCTGCCGCTGAGGTTGAGCACTGGATGGACTGGCAGGCGACGGAGTTTAACAATGCCTGGCGCTACGCTTTTATGGGGCTGGTGCGCAAGGATCCACGCTTTCAGGACCCGGCGGCGATTAAAGAGAGTATTGCCGCCTGGACCCGCTGCGTGCAGATCGTTAATGCGCAGCTTCAGCAGACCAGAGCATGGGTCACCGGTAGCCAGTTTACCCTCGCGGATATTGTCCTTGGCCTGTCGGTGCATCGCTGGAAAATGACGCCGTTCGCCCATCCGGAAATGGCGGAAGTCGAGCGCTGGTATATGGCGCTGAATCAGCGTTCGGCGTTTAAGCGCCATGGGAATAATGGCGTGGCGTAAATATAAAAAAGAAGCTCCAGGGAGCTTCTTTTTATCGACCAATGAGTGCCTTACCTTAGCGCATCGTCACAAATTCTTCCGATGCCGTCGGGTGAATCGCCACGGTATTATCGAAGTCTTTCTTAGTCGCGCCCATTTTCAGCGCCACCGCGAAGCCTTGCAGCATTTCGTCCATACCAAAACCGATGCCGTGAATACCGACAATCTTCTCTTCCGGGCCAACGCAGACCAGCTTCATGCGGCACGGCTGGCGGTGCGAGGTCACCGCGGTGTACATGGCGGTGAAAGAGGATTTATACACCTTCACTGCGTCATCACCGTACTGCTCGCGCGCCTGCGGCTCGGTTAAGCCGACGGTGCCGATAGGCGGATGGCTGAAGACCACGGTCGGGATGTTGCTGTAGTCCAGATGCTCGTCCGGCTTGTTGTTAAATAAGCGCTCGGAGAGACGACGACCGGCGGCAACCGCCACTGGGGTCAGCTCAACGGCACCGGTATTATCGCCAACGGCGTAAATGCCAGAAACGTTGGTATTCTGGAATTTATCGACGACGATATAGCCTTTATCGTTGGTTTTCACACCTGTAACGGCGAGGTTGAAGTTATCGTTTGCCGGTTCGCGACCAATCGCCCAAATCAGGCAGTCGACGGTCTGGCTGCGGCCATCTTCCAGCTCCAGGGTCAGGCTGCCATCGGCATTCTTGACCACCGCTTTCGGAATGGCGTTGGTGTGCAGCTGCGGGCCTTCGGCGTTCATCACTTCGACCAGCGTCTCGACGATCAGCGGATCAAAGCTGCGCAGCGGCGCGTGTTTACGCACAAACAGGTGAGTTTGTGCGCCCAGGCCATTAATCACGCCCGCCAGCTCAACGGCGATATAGCCTGCGCCAACCACCGCAACACGTTTCGGCAGCGCCGGCAGTTCGAAGAAGCCATCGGAATCGATGCCGTACTCGACGCCCGGAATATTCGGATGACTCGGACGGCCACCGGTGGCGATCAGGATATGATCGGCAGTGATCGTTTCACCATTCACTTCCACGGTTTTCGCATCGACAAAGCGCGCGAAGCCCTTAATCACATCGACTTTGTTTTTACCCAGCACGTTATCGTAAGAGGTGTGGATACGGTCGATATAGGCGCTACGGCTGGCGATCAGTTTGTCCCAGTCGAAGTTATTGATGGTGGCATCAAAGCCGTAATCCGGGCCATACAGATGGATTGCTTCGCGGATCTGCGCCGCATGCCACATGACTTTCTTCGGCACGCAGCCGACGTTCACGCAGGTGCCGCCCAGGTCTTTGGCTTCAATCAGCGCGCACTTCTGTCCATACATTGCCGCACGGTTGATGGAGGCGATGCCGCCGCTGCCGCCGCCGATAGCGATGTAGTCATAATGTTTGGTCATGGCTCTGGTCCTTATTATTGAATGGCCGCGATTGTAGCGCGAGGCGTAAAAGGTTCCACCGATGGTTGCGATTACTCTGGCACGATCCAACTGACCGTTGCGTGGCCGATACCGTTCGGTACCAGTTTCTTATGCAGCCACGGCAGCACGTTGTTCATCTGCTGCTCCAGCTTCCACGGTGGGTTGATGACGATCATCCCGGAGGCGGTCATGCCGCGCTGATCGCTGTCCGGGCGTACCGCCAGCTCAATTTGCAGAATTTTGCGAATGCCGGTGGCTTCTAACTCTTTGATCATGCGCTTAATCTGTGCTCGCAGCACCACCGGATACCACAGCGCGTAGGTACCGGTCGCAAAGCGCTTGTAGCCTTCATGAATACCGGTCACTACCGCCTGGTAGTCGCTTTTGATTTCGTAAGGCGGGTCGATAAGCACTAGCCCACGGCGAGAAACGGGCGGCAGCTTAGATTTAAGTTGCTGGTAGCCATCGGCTTTTTCCACGCGGGCGCGGTCGTCTTTCTGAAACTCGGAGCGCAGCAGCGGGAAATCGCTCGGGTGCAGCTCGGTCATCTGTAGGCTGTCATGCTCGCGCAGCAGCTGACGGGCAATCAGTGGGGAGCCCGGGTAGTAGCGCAATTGACCGCTGCGGTTGAAATGCTGGACGACGGAGATATACGGCTCCAGCTCGGCGGGCAGGTCATCCTGCTGCCAGATGCGGGCGATACCTTCAAGATATTCACCAGTACGCTCGGCGTGCTCGCCGCTCAGCTGATAGCGGCCTGCACCGGCGTGGGTATCCAGATAGAGAAACGGTTTTTCTTTCTCTTTGAGCGATTCAATGATCAGACTCTGAACGGTGTGTTTAAGGACGTCGGCGTGGTTGCCTGCGTGAAAGCTGTGGCGATAACTGAGCATGGATGTGGTGATTCCGGGAAGTAAACAAGATAACCGATAGTTTACCGCAGATCCGCCTGGATTACCGCCTCCGGCACCGGGCTGTTTCAATTACGAAAACATAACCGTGGCATAAAAACGTCAAGCAGAGGGGCTAGCGCCTTTCCCGGAGGCGGTGCTGCGCATCTGTTCGGGCTACAGGCCCGTGCGCTTTTCTGTCATTGCCCGGCGGCGCTTCGCTTGCGTGAGCCTACGGAGAACTCATAACCTGATGATATTGTGTGTTTTGTAGGCCGGGTAAGGCGCTAGCCGTCACCCGGCAAAAATACGGGCACTGTGTCTAAAACGGGTTTGTCATCAGTCTCAAGCGGGTCCTGAGACCCGCTTACTGGCTTACTTGTAGACGTCCGCGTTCGCGTGAACCGTTTTCTCGTTCTTCTCGCCTGCAATCACCACAAAATAGGTGCCGCCCAGCTCATCCGCTTTTTTCGACAGATCTTGTCTTGCATCCATCGGAGAGGTTGTTTTTGACGTCGTAATCGTACCAATTTTGGTCAGATTCAGTTTAGCCAACTCATCTTTTTGAATTTCCTTGGCAGCGAACGCGCCGAAGGACAGTGAACCAATCACCAGAGATGCAACAATACCTGTAACAAGTTTCATAGCCTCTACTCTCCATTAGGTTGTTTTTTTTAGGTCGCGGAGGCGACATGAAATAGTCAACCGCCGCAACAACCTAAGTATTGTCGGGCCCTGCGTTTTTACCATGTCCCGCTAAAAATATTTCCTGACCTGAGTCTTTAGCGCCACCAGCGTGGCGCAAAATTCCTGCGGATGAGAGATAAACGGCGCGTGGGCGGCTTTATCGAAGATGATGGATTGGCTCTGTGGCCACAACGCGTCGAGAACCGGCACGATTTTTCGCGGCACCAGACCATCCAGCCGACCGTACAGACGTAAAAACGGCAGCGTTAGCGCCGTCAGCGGCTGGCGTAAATCGGCGGTTTTGAGGATCTCCAGCCCGCCGTTTAGCACTTCTGGCGCAGGCATAGGCAGCGACAGCACCGTCTTCTTCAGCGCTCTGGCATCCTGGCGGGCGCTCTCGGTTCCCATGGTTTGCAGCGCCAGAAAACGCTCGACGGTGCGCTGAAAATCTTCACTCAGTTGCTGTTGAAAACCGCTCAGCACGTCGGGTTTGATTCCCGGCCAGCTATCGTGAGCGCTAAAACAGGGAGAAGAGGCGACGGTGACCAGCGCCTGCACGCGGTCGGGGTGAGTTAACGCAACCTGACTTGCCACCAGCCCGCCGAGGCTCCAGCCCAGCCAGATAGCGTGCTCTGGTGCTTTGGCGAGCACCTGCTGCGCCATCTCCTGGAGCGACAGAGCGCCAAAGTCGCCGCTGCGGCCATAGCCCGGAAGGTCGACGAGGTGCAGCGTGAAATGCGAGGCCAGTTCCGGCGTGATGCAATCCCACACTTGCGCATTCAGCCCCCATCCGTGCAGCAGCACAAGATGACAATTTCCTTCGCCCGTGGTTTGCCACCAGATCTCTTTCATCGGTTACTGTTCTCTTTCCATCAAGTATGAGGGGAAATATGCTAACAGCACACAGCTTATGCTGGCTATGCCAAATGCCGCTGGCCATCGCCCGCTGGGGGATCTGCTCGCGATGCGCTGCATCGTTGCTGGCGTCTGAGCCGCTCTGTCCTCAGTGTGGGCTACCTGCTCAGGCAGGCCTGCTGCCGTGCGGTCGCTGCCTGCAAAAACCGCCGCCGTGGCAGCGGCTGGTGGCGGTGAATGACTATCGATCGCCGCTGAGCGGGATGATTCACCAGCTGAAATTCAGCAAACGACCAGAGCTAGCTCCGGCGCTGGCGCGTCTTCTGCTGTTGCGTATTCATCAGAGCAGGGGGCTTCCCAAACCAGATAGAATTATCAGCGTGCCGCTCTGGCAGCGTCGTCAGTGGAGGCGGGGTTTTAATCAGAGCGATCTGCTGTGCCGCCCGCTGGCGCGTTGGATGGGCTGTGCCTGGCGTAGCGATGCGCTCACTCGCCAGCGTCGTACCGCCACCCAGCATCAGCTCAGCGCCAGATTGCGCAAACAGAACCTGAAAAACGCCTTTCAGCTTGAATTGTCGGTACGGGGTCACCATATCGCCATTGTGGATGATGTCGTCACAACCGGAAGCACCGTCGCCGAGATATCCCGCCTGCTTTTGCGAAACGGCGCCGCGACGGTTCAGGTATGGTGTATATGCCGTACCTTGTAGACCCCTGCTGATGGGCGTATTATAACCAAGTAAAATAGTCAACTATTAGGCCAACGCTATGATCCGTATTTCCGATGCTGCACAAGCGCACTTTGCCAAACTGCTGGTAAATCAGGAAGAAGGGACACAAATTCGCGTATTTGTGATCAATCCCGGTACCCCAAACGCTGAGTGCGGCGTTTCCTACTGCCCACCGGATGCGGTGGAAGACACCGATACTGCGCTGAAGTTTGAGCAACTGACCGCTTATGTCGATGAGCTTAGCGCGCCGTACCTCGACGACGCTGAAATCGATTTTGTTACCGACCAGTTAGGCTCTCAGCTGACGCTGAAAGCGCCAAACGCCAAGATGCGCAAGGTTTCAGACGATGCCCCGCTGATGGAGCGCGTCGAATACCTGCTGCAATCGCAGATTAACCCGCAGCTGGCCGGTCACGGCGGGCGCGTCACGCTGATGGAAATCACCGACGATGGCCTGGCGATCCTGCAATTCGGCGGCGGCTGTAATGGCTGTTCGATGGTCGATGTAACCCTGAAAGAAGGGATCGAGAAGCAGATGCTGAACGAATTCCCGGAACTGAAAGGCGTACGCGATCTGACCGAACACCAGCGCGGCGAGCACTCCTACTATTAATTCCCCCGCCCGGCAGTATTTGCGCTGTCGGGCTACTCTTCTCAGTTACCGCACAACATTCCCCGCTAAGCAACCCGGCAAAAACCCGGGAAAGAGTATGACTTAAGTCTCATATTTGAAATTTTCACTGCTTAGGTGATTCTCAAACTTATCATGTTACCCGTATCATTCGTTTCAGGCGCCACAGATTAAAAAATAGCCAGCTATCCTTTCTCTGGGTAAGGATAAAGCTAGCATTTACGGCGCCGGACATTTTTTGTTCCGGTCGGAACGGATGAAGTCAATGTTGAAACTATGACGTTACCCATAACAAATTAAGGCCAGGTAAATCATGCCATTAGTCATCGTTGCTATCGGGGTTGCCCTGTTATTGTTGCTGATGATCCGTTTCAAAATGAACGGTTTTATCGCTCTGGTTCTGGTGGCGCTTGCCGTCGGGCTCATGCAGGGTATGCCGCTGGATAAAGTTATCGTCTCCATCAAGAACGGCGTTGGCGGAACCCTCGGCAGCCTCGCGCTGATCATGGGCTTCGGCGCTATGCTCGGTAAAATGCTGGCGGACTGCGGCGGTGCGCAGCGTATCGCCACCACGCTAATTGACAAATTTGGTAAACAACACATCCAATGGGCAGTCGTGCTAACCGGTTTTACCGTCGGCTTCGCGCTGTTCTATGAAGTGGGTTTCGTGTTGATGCTGCCGCTGGTCTTTACCATCGCTGCGTCCGCCCGCATCCCGCTGCTATACGTCGGTGTACCGATGGCGGCCGCGCTTTCCGTTACCCACGGCTTCCTGCCTCCGCACCCGGGTCCGACGGCGATTGCCACCATTTTCCATGCCGATATGGGTAAAACCCTGCTGTTCGGTACGATTCTGGCGATCCCGACCGTGATTTTGGCCGGTCCGGTTTACGCACGCTTCCTGAAAGGCATCGATAAGCCGATTCCGGAAGGCCTGCATAACCCGAAAACGTTCACTGAAGAAGAGATGCCGGGTTTTGGCGTCAGCGTCTGGACTTCTCTGGTGCCGGTTATTCTGATGGCGATGCGTGCGGTAGCCGAGATGGTGCTGCCGAAAGGTCATGCTTTCCTGCCGGTTGCTGAGTTCTTTGGCGACCCGGTGATGGCAACGCTGATTGCGGTGCTGATCGCGCTGTTCACCTTTGGCCTCAACCGCGGCCGTTCGATGGACCAGATCAACGAAACGCTGACCTCTTCTATCAAAATTATTGCCATGATGCTGCTGATCATCGGCGGCGGCGGTGCCTTCAAACAGGTGCTGGTCGATAGCGGGATGGACAAATACATCGCCTCTATTATGCATGAATCCAATATGTCTCCGCTGTTTATGGCCTGGTCGATTGCTGCGGTACTGCGTATTGCGCTGGGTTCGGCGACCGTTGCCGCTATTACCGCAGGCGGTATTGCTGCACCGTTGATCGCGACTACCGGCGTGAGTCCTGAACTGATGGTTATCGCCGTTGGTTCCGGTAGCGTTATCTTCTCTCACGTCAACGATCCGGGCTTCTGGCTGTTTAAAGAGTACTTCAACCTGACTATCGGCGAGACCATCAGGTCGTGGTCGGTGCTGGAAACCATTATCTCCGTGTGCGGTCTGATTGGCTGCCTGCTGTTGGGGATGGTGGTGTAAGCAGAGCGTCGGTATAAAACGGGCCGGGTAGCAGCGATGCTGACCCGGCTTTTTTATGCGCAATAGCCACAACGGCCAGGCTTATCGCAGTAATACCCGGTTCTGCGCAGCGCCTGACATTGAAATTCACCCAACTATCCCCCATTCTAGATCTCATGCTAAAGCGCCGGACGCGCGCTTCATTTACCCTCTTCAACAGGACTGCGCATATGACCAATCCATTACTGACGCCTTTTTTATTGCCCCCTTTCTCTGCTATCCAACCTGAACATGTCGTCCCCGCGGTCACCAAAGCGCTGGATGATTGCCGGGCGGCGGTAGAGACCGCGGTGGCGCAAGGGGCGCCGTACACCTGGGAAAATCTTTGCCAGCCGCTGGCGGAGGTGGACGACGTGCTGGGGCGCATTTTTTCCCCGGTCAGCCACCTGAACTCGGTTAAAAACAGCCCGGAACTGCGCGAAGCCTACGAACAAACCCTGCCGCTGCTCTCCGAGTACAGCACCTGGGTTGGGCAACATGAAGGTCTGTACAAAGCGTACCGCGATCTGCGTGATGGCGATCATTACGCCACCCTGAACACCGCGCAGAAAAAAGCGGTCGATAACGCGCTGCGTGATTTTGAACTTTCTGGTATTGGCCTGGAGAAAGAGCAGCAGAAACGCTATGGCGAAATCGCCGCGCGCCTGTCCGAGCTGGGCAACCAGTACAGCAACAACGTGCTCGACGCCACTATGGGTTGGACGAAGCTGGTGACCGATGAAGCCGAACTTTCCGGGATGCCGGAAAGCGCGCTGGCCGCCGCCAAAGCGCAGGCTGAAGCCAAGGAGCAGGAAGGGTATCTGCTAACGCTGGATATCCCGAGCTATCTGCCGGTGATGACTTATTGCGACAATCAAGCGCTGCGTGAAGAGCTGTATCGCGCTTACTCCACCCGCGCTTCTGACCAGGGGCCAAACGCCGGGAAGTGGGACAACAGCCCGGTGATGGCGGAAATCCTTGCCCTGCGCCACGAGCTGGCGCAGCTGCTGGGCTTCGATAGCTATGCCGATAAATCACTCGCCACCAAAATGGCGGAAAACCCGCAGCAGGTACTCGACTTCCTGACCGACCTGGCCAAACGTGCGCGTCCCCAGGGTGAGAAAGAGCTGGCCCAACTGCGCGCCTTCGCTAAAGCCGAATTTGGCGTTGATGAACTTCAGCCGTGGGATATCGCATACTACAGCGAAAAGCAGAAACAGCATCTGTACAGCATCAGCGACGAGCAGCTGCGTCCGTACTTCCCGGAAAACAAAGCCGTTAACGGCCTGTTCGAAGTGGTTCAACGTATTTATGGTATTACCGCCAAAGAGCGTACCGATGTTGACGTCTGGCATCCGGAGGTGCGTTTCTTCGAGCTGTATGACGAAAACAACGAACTGCGCGGCAGCTTCTACCTCGATCTCTACGCTCGTGAACACAAACGCGGCGGGGCGTGGATGGATGATTGCGTCGGCCAGATGCGCAAGCTTGATGGTTCGCTGCAAAAACCGGTTGCCTATCTGACCTGTAACTTTAACCGTCCGGTCAGCGGCAAACCGGCGCTGTTTACCCACGATGAAGTGATTACCCTGTTCCATGAGTTCGGCCATGGTCTGCATCATATGCTGACCCGCATCGATACCGCCGGGGTTTCCGGCATCAGCGGTGTGCCGTGGGATGCGGTCGAACTGCCGAGCCAGTTTATGGAAAACTGGTGCTGGGAGCCGGACGCGCTGGCGTTTATCTCCGGTCACTATGAAACCGGCGAGCCGTTGCCAAAAGAACTGCTGGAGAAAATGTTGGCGGCGAAAAACTACCAGGCGGCGATGTTTATCCTGCGCCAGCTGGAGTTCGGCCTTTTCGACTTCCGCCTGCATGCGGAGTTCCAGCCAGAGCAGGGGGCTAAAATCCTCGAAACGCTGGCGGAAATTAAAAAGCAAGTTGCGCTGATCCCTGGACCGTCATGGGGCCGCTTCCCGCACGCCTTCAGCCATATTTTTGCTGGTGGCTACGCAGCGGGTTACTACAGCTACCTGTGGGCCGACGTGCTGGCAGCGGACGCCTTCTCGCGCTTCGAAGAAGAGGGGATTTTCAACCGCGAAACCGGTCAGTCGTTCCTCGACAACATCCTGACCCGCGGCGGTTCTGAAGAGCCGATGACGTTGTTCAAACGCTTCCGTGGCCGCGAGCCGCAGCTGGATGCGATGCTTGAGCATTACGGTATTAAGAGTTAATCCTGTTGTGAAAATCTGTTTAATTGATGAAACGGGCGCCGGAGACGGCGCCTTATCTGTTCTTGCCGTCCGCTGGGGGCTGGAGCACGATGAAAATAACCTAATGGCGCTGGTGATGACGCCAGAGCATCTGGAACTGCGCAAACGCGATGAGCCGAAGCTTGGCGGCATTTTCGTCGATTTTGTTGGTGGGGCGATGGCCCATCGACGCAAGTTCGGCGGCGGTCGCGGTGAAGCGGTAGCGAAAGCGGTTGGTATTAAGGGCGATTACCTGCCGGATGTGGTCGATGCGACGGCGGGGCTGGGGCGCGATGCGTTCGTTCTCGCCTCTGTGGGTTGCCATGTGCGGATGCTGGAACGCAATCCGGTGGTTGCCGCGCTGCTCGACGATGGCCTGGCGCGTGGCTATGCCGATGTGGAAATTGGCCCGTGGTTGCAGGAGCGTTTGCAGCTGATTCACGCCTCCAGCCTGACGGCGCTCACTGATATTACTCCGCGTCCGCAGGTGGTTTACCTCGACCCGATGTTCCCACATAAGCAGAAAAGTGCATTGGTGAAGAAAGAGATGCGGGTGTTTCAGTCGCTGGTGGGGCCGGATTTAGATGCTGATGGCCTACTGGAACCTGCTCGTCTGTTGGCGACCAAACGCGTGGTGGTGAAGCGCCCGGATTACGCGCCGCCGCTGGCGGACGTGGCGACGCCGAATGCGGTGGCCACCAAAGGCCACCGGTTTGATATTTACGCTGGTACGCCGGAGTAAATTTGCTATGCCGTGGCGAGTTCCGGATAGCGGCGCGAGGCGCTTTATTCGGACTACCCACGGCCGACATTTTGATTCTGAGGTTTAACGCGGCCAACTATTCTGGAAAAAATCATTCTCTAATAGATAGCCTAAGTTTTCAGACTGCCACGGGCAACCGAGACATTTGCCAGGCACTTCAACTTCAATTGGTACTATGGGGTGTGTGTATATTAGCGCGAACTTTCGCCAGAGCACATTGCGCATTTTAATTTCCCGTATATCGACATAAGGGATAGTTTGATAATCATCTTTGTAATCATAAAGAAATGAAAGGGTTAGCATGATTATTTCTTTGTCGGCAAAGTACAAGACTACTGGCTTCGAGCGAATGAGACCATGAAGATATTTTCGTTCGTCGATGATCTCATTTGGCGCTATTGTGCTCAGTATCTGGCGAAGATTTTCCCTTTTAAATCCATTGTTCATGGTCATTCCTTTGATATATAAAATATTCGGCGTGTGATTTTTTTTTACTAAAACATCATGGCCATGAATGCAATTTTCTCATTTTAAGCCAAATGAATAGTACTGTTTATCTTACCATCATCAATTGCCTCATAAAGGCGGGAGGCGAAAGTTGAGTTCTGGAATTATTTTACTACAAAGATTATTCGTAATTTCATAGCAATCTTATCTTTGTATTTATTTTATTAATCATGACGCGGTTAAATACAGCGCGCAGGCGCTATGTTGCGCGCCCCGGCGGTTAACAGTTTTGTATACGGATAAGGCGTCAGCCGCAATCCGGGAATGTTTTCTTTTCCGCTAGCTCTGCCCTTCGTTAATTACCTGATATAGCGGGATCATCGCCGCGCCGCGCGAAGCGCTAAGCGCGCCCATCGACGAGGCCGCCAGCATCACTTTCGGACGATTAGGGTCGAGCTTTGTTTGCAGGCGCTGATTGAGCTCCTGCACCAGCCGGCTAATAATCGGTTTAGGCATCGCACCGCCCAGCACAATCAGCTGTGGATCAACCCACTGCACGCAGCCGAAAACAGTTTGTTCGACCTGGCCGCAGCAGCGGGCAAACCAACCCTCCAATAGCGGATGCTGACCGGCGATAAGCTCTGGTAGCTGCGCTTCTTCTAGCCCTTCATGCTCTAGCGTAGCGACCAGATCTTTATAGGATGGACGCGGCGTACCGGACGGGAACGCCATCCCTACCTCGCCCGCATTAAAGAAGCCGCCACGCAGTAGCTTATGCCCGGAAATCACCCCTGCGCCGATACCGTAGCCGAGGTCGATAAATGTCAGATCGCTATAGTCGTTCCATTCGCCGCTATACAGCTCACCAATGGCCGAGGCGTTGGCGTTGTTCTCTACCCATGTCGGCCATGGCAGGTTGTCGGCAAACGCCTGCTGGAGATCCACCTCACGCCAGCTTTCCAGCCACGCCACGCTATGGCGCTTGCGGCCATCTGCCTTCAGAAAACCCGGTACCGCATAGCCGATCCCGAAAATTCGCGCGTGCTGAAGCTGGCGCTTTTTCAGCGTCTGCTCGACCAGCATTTTAATTTGCGCGAGCGTTGAGGCCAACGGCTGGTTTTCCTGATGCGCTTCGGAAATTGAGAGCAGCTGGCGACCGCTAAGATCGACCACTGTCATATCAATAAAACCGGGACTGAACGACAGCCCGATCGCGCAGCCGCCGCCGGGATTAAGCCGCAGAGGCAGCGACGGTTGACCGCGCTGCCCGGTATTACGCTCACCTTCGACCACCAGACCGGAAAATATCAGCTCCCGGCATTGCTGAGTAATCGCGCCTGCCGTCAGGTTGGATAAGCGTGCCAGCTCCGCGCGAGTAACTGGCGCATGGCGGCGGATAAGCTCCAGCAGCAGGCGCTGCGAACCGCGCAATTCAAGGCGTTCAGGTTGGGCGTTCATCATCGTTACTGTCTTATCCTTAAAGTAATTACCGTCACAACAAGGCGGCAAATGAGCGAATCCCCGGGAGCTTACCCAGGTAAGTGACCGGGGTGAGCAAATGTAGCCAACGCCGCCGTGGCGGTAAGTACGAAGAGGATTAATCCCAGCGCAGGCCTGCCTCTTCAATCAGCCCCTGCAGATACGGAATATCATCATGACTGAGCATATCAATCAGCCCTTCACGCAGCCAGCTCATGATCTCCGGGCGACTATCATAGCCGAATTTGTGCTGGTACTGGGTCAACGGATCCATGCCGTTTTTTACTTCATGCAGGTACATCCGCACGCCCAGCCCCGCTTTTTTGTAGGCCCGCAGATCGTCAACGTGGGCAAATTCATATTCAAAACAGACACAGCTGGCATGGGACTGTTGCACCGCCGCCAACTGGTTATTGTAACGCTCCAGCGTCACCACCTGTAACGCCAGTTCCGGGATCTGCGCCTTCACCCGGTTTGTCAGTACATGATTGAAACCCAGCAACTGGATATGGCCAATCGCTTCCGGTATAGCGCGCAGTTGCTGCACCAGTACCTCGACGAACTCATCGTGGCGGCGGCGCTGTTTCACTTCAACTATCAGCCCCATATGGTTCTCTATCGCCCAGCGCAGCACGTCCGCCAGCAGTGGGATGCGAGTCCCGCTAAACGCAGGGTGATATTTCACGCCAAAGTCGCTCTCCAGCAACTGAGGATAAGTCAGTTGTTCGACGAATCCCTGTCCGGTAGAAACCCGGTCGATGCGGTGGTCATGAGTCACGACCAGTTGATTATCTGCCGTCAGGTGGATGTCTATTTCGATGCAGTGTGTACCCGCCAGGCGGGCGGCTTCAAAGGCCGGAAAGGTGTTCTCCGGCGCACAGCTGGAATACCCGCGATGACTGTTGGCCAGCACAATACCTTCTGCCGCGCGGTGAAAAGTAAACGCCATCTTCTGTTCCTCTCAATGTAAGATGGTTATTAACTTTACTACTTAAATTTAAATGTGGAAGGTGTTTTTATTTGTCATTGTATAATTTATTGTTTTGTATGTATTTAATGTGCGATTTAGATCATTTTTCAACTTTGAAGATCTACATCACATAAATTTAATGTTTAGTGTGTAAATTTAATAATCATCTTTTAGTCGATGGAAAACAGACTTATGTCAAAACTGGTTCTGGAACAGGTAACCAAAACGTTTGGTGATTTTTACGCCGCCAGAGAGATCTCGTTCTGCGCGGAAGAGGGGGAGTTCGTGACCCTACTCGGGCCGAGCGGCTGCGGCAAAACTACCCTGCTCAAAATGATTGGTGGCTTTCACCAGCCGGATAGCGGGCGGATTCTGATTGGCGATAAAACGGTTAACGCCCTGCCGCCGGAAAAGCGCAACACCGCCATGTGCTTCCAGTCCTATGCGCTGTTTCCGCACCTCAACGTGGCGCACAACATCTGCTTCGGCCTGAAGCAGAAAAAGGTCGCTATCAGCGATCAGCAAACCCGGCTGGAAGAGGCGCTAAAGCAGGTGGGGCTGGAAACTCAGCGCCTGAAAATGCCTGCCCAACTCTCCGGTGGCCAGCAGCAGCGCGTGGCGCTGGCGCGGGCGATGATCACCCGCCCGGACGTCATTCTGTTCGACGAACCCCTCTCCAACCTCGATGCCAAGCTGCGCGAAAGCGTGCGTTTTGAAATCAAAGAGTTGCAGCGTCAGTACCAGCTCACCTCGATTTACGTCACCCATGATCAGGCGGAAGCGCTGGCGATGTCGGACAAAATCGTGGTGCTGAACGGTGGCAGCGTCGAGCAAATCGGCAAGCCGGAAGAGATCTACTACCGTCCGGCAAACCGCTTTGTGGCGGACTTTATCGGTGCCGCCAATATCGATACCGCACAGGTTACGCCCGCAGAGCAGCCCGGCTATTACCGGGTGCGCTGTGGCCTGGGCGAATTCTACGTGTTTTCAGACCAGCCGCCGCAAGCAGAGCATTGCTATATCTGCTGGCGGCCTGAAGACGCGCAGTACGTCACCCAGCCACAGACGGGCGGCAATCACTTCACCCTGACGCTCGATAAAATGGCTTTTATGGGTAACCTCACCGAAGCCTGGGGCCACAACGACGGCGGGCTGTCGGTTCGTTTGCAGTTAATCAAAAAGCCGCCGGTTGCGCCGGGTGAGCGCGCCTGTTTCCACCTGGCGGAAAACGCTATCCATTTCCTGGAGCCGGTATCATGAAAAACTGGCGCAACGATCTGTTTGCCTGGCTGCTGATGACCAGCGGGCTGGGCACCATTCTGCTGCTGATGGGCTCCACCTTCTATGTGGTGGTGGTACAGAGCCTGGGCTGGTTTAACCTCGAAGGCGACAGCCACTTCTCGCTGGAATACTGGCGCAATATGTTGCAGGACGAGGTGCTGCGTAGTGCCCTGTTTTATTCAGTGAAGGTGTCGCTGCTGGGCGCGTTCGGCTCGGTGATTTTTGCGTATCCGCTGGCGCTGTGGCTGCGTAAACCGATGGCGGGCAAGGAGGGCATTATCGCGGTGCTGCGCGCGCCGATGTTCATTCCCGGCCTGGTGGCGGCGTTCCTGTTCGTCAATATCGTCGCCTATCACGGCATCATCAATGAACTGCTGCTGGCGCTGGGGATTATCAGCGAGCCGCTGCGGATGCAGAACGATGATTTTGGCTGGGGCGTGGTGCTCCTGCAAATCTGGAAAAACCTGCCTTTTGCCCTGATCCTGGTCGGCGGCGCGGTCAATGCCATTCGTAACGATGTACTGGATGCCGCCAGTAATCTCGGTGCCAGCCGCTGGCGCAGTTTTACCGGCGTGATAGTGCCGTTGACGCTGCCTGCGGTACAGGTGACGCTGATTCTGGTGTTTATCGGTGCGCTGGGTGATTTTGCCTTCTTCTCGGTGGCCGGGCCGCGCAACACTTACTCGCTGGCGCGGTTGATGCAGGCCACCGCCATGGAGTACGGCGAGTGGAATAACGCCGCCGTTATCGCGGTGATTATTATGCTGACGGCAGGGATTTGCACGTTGCTGATTGCCACCCTGATCACCCCGTTCGCCACCCGTAAAGGAGAGATCAAATGAGTCAGACTAGCAATGGTCGTCGGGTGGTGAAGATTTCGCTGATTTTCTTTATTGTCGCCAACCTGGTGTGGCTGGGGATGCCGTTTGGTATGGCGATCCTCTGGTCGCTGGTGGACCCGGCACACCCGTGGAGCTACCCGGATATCTTTCCGCCCGTGCTGTCGTTCAGCCGCTGGCTGCTGGTGTGGGAGAAAACCTCACTTTCCGAGGCGCTGTTTAACAGCTACACCATCGCGCCGGCGGTGGCCGTCGTCAGCCTGCTGCTGTCGCTGCCCACCGCGTATGCTTTTGGGCGCATGAACTTTCGTGGCAAGGCGGTGGCGGAAATGCTGACGCTGATCCCGCTGGTGATGCCGGGCATGTTGATCGGTATCTTCTTCAGCGCCATGCTGATCAACCTCAATATCGACAACGCCTTTATCAGCATTGTTATCGGCCATACCGTGCTGACGCTGCCTTATTCGATTCGCATTATGTCGGCAGGGTTTAAGGCGGTACCGCAGGATCTGATCGACGCCAGCCGCGACCTGGGCACCGGAATATGGGGCACGTTCTGCAATGCCTACCTGCCGATGCTCAAGCCGAGCTTCCTGGCGGCGCTGATTTTTTGTCTGGTGAGAAGCCTGGAAGAGTTCAGTATTTCGTACGTACTGGGCGCGCCGGATTTTATCACCGTCCCAACCATTCTTTATTCCTTCCTCGGTTACTCCTTTGTGCGTCCGGACGCGGCGGTGGTATCGATGATTCTGGTGATCCCGAACGTCATCCTGATGGTCATCATCGAGAAGCTGCTGAAGGGCAACTATTTGTCGCAATCCACGGGGAAAGCCTGACTTTTTACAGGAGAAACATAATGAAAAAAGCACTAATAATGTTGGCCGGAGGGTTACTGTGCAGCTCGCTGGCACAGGCTAATACGGATAACGCCGATCTGGTCGCCCAGGCGAAAAAAGAGGGCAGCGTGACGTTTAACGTCTGGTACCTCCAGCCGCAGTGGCGCAGCTTTGTGAAGGATTTTGAGCAGCAGTACGGCGTTAAGGTGCGCATCCCGGAAGGGAGCATCGACGGCAATATGAACAAGTTGCTGGCGGAGTCGGGCAAAGCAAAGGGTAAAATCGATGTGATCGCCCTGTCCGTGTCGCAGCTTCAGGTCACCATGGGAGCGAAATCACTGGCGAAAATCGACGACCTGCCGGGCTACGGCGAGGCGTATCACCAGATTCAGAATGTCGATACTCAGGGTTATGCGGTGGCGTTCTGGGGAAATCAGACTGGGCTGGTCTACGACCCGCAGCAGATGGGCGATCGACCGCTGCCGCAGACCATGGAAGACCTTCAGCGCTTTATCGACGCTAATCCAAAGCGGTTTGGCTATAACGATCCGAATAACGGTGGCGCGGGGGAAGCCTTTATTCAGCGCGTTGTTAAGACTCAAAGCGGCGAGTTTGACAGCGAGTCGGATACCGTTGATGCCGCAGTGGTGAAAAACTGGCAGAAAGGCTGGCAGTGGTTTGCCGCCAATAACGACAAAATTACCCGCACGGCCTCCGGCGCTGACAGCCTGACGCGCCTGAACGACGGTGAGCTGATGCTGACGCCTGCCTGGGAAGATCATCTGGTAGGGCTGCAAAAAACCGGGGCCATTACCTCACGGCTGAAATTCTACGTGCCTGAATTTGGTATGCCCGGCGGCGGTAATGTCGCGGCTATCGCCGCCAACAGTCAGCATCCGGCGGCATCGCGGCTGTTTCTTAACTGGCTGATTCAGGCCGATACACAGAAAGCGCTGAGTAAAGCCTTCGGCTCCACGCCGATGCACAAACAGGTCATCCCGGACGTGAAACGCCCCGACACCGAGGTGCAGTTTTACGGTAAGGCCTACAGTATGCAGATGAAGAAAGAGTTTGTACGCCAGGTGATGATGCAGTGAAGAATTCCCCTGCCGACCTGGCAGGGGACGATCATTTAAACAAACGGGGCTAGCGGGTCGGCAATCTCGAACGCCACCGCTTTATCGGCTTTTGGCGGATAAATCAGCTCGCTGACGATCGACATCTTGAGCTTTTTCGCGTCGGCGCGCGTTAACTTCACCTGCTGATCCCAGCCTTCGGTGTAAACAGCGCCCCACGCGCCCAGATCCAGACAGGTGACGTACATCTCCTGACGATACGGCAGCGGTTCAACGTTCAGCAGGCTTGCTGCAACATTGTTACCGGCAAATTTACCCAGCAGGATGGCGTGCTGACAGGTCATCAGCGCGTGATTGCCCTTATCATCGGTGGCGGCGTAAGCCACGTCGCCGGTGGCATAAATGTCTTCATGACCCAGCACCTGAAGATTGGCATTTACGTGCAGGCGACCCTGGCGATCGCGCGGCGCATCAATCTGTGCGGTCAGACCGTTAGCCTGAACGCCAACGGTCCATATGACCGTCTGTGATGCAATTGTCTGACCATCTTTCAGCGTCACGCCAGAGGCATTCACGCTCTCAACTTCGGAATTGACCATCCATTCTACGTTCAGCTCAGTGGAGGCCTCGGCAATCACATCGCGCAATTCCTGGCTCCAGCGAGCACCCGGCTGCGCACCACGTTCAACTACGACAACTCTGGTCTTAGCATCAGCACCGAGGATGTCACGCAGACGACCCGGTAACTCCAGCGCCATCTCAATGCCGGTGAAGCCGCCGCCGCAGACGACAACAGTATTACGCGCCTCGCTCTCTGGCTGCTTAGCCAGATCTTGCAGATGCTGCTCCAGCACGGCAGCGCTCTCAAGCTGATCGAGGTCGAAGGCGTGCTCTGCGGCACCGGCGACCATACTGCGATTCACCTGGCTGCCGCTGGCCAGAACCAGACGGTCATAGCGATGCCGGCGCGTTTCACCGTGGGTATCTTTCCAGCTCACCTCCTTGGAAGCCGGAAGGATTTTCTCAACCGTGCCGCGCAGGAAGGTAACACCGGTGACGTCGAACAGCGGTTGCAGTGGCGCAACCAGCGTCTGAACGGCGCTTTCATAAAACCGTGGGCGCACACGCAGTTCAGGCTGTGGTGCAATCACTGTAATATCAATGTCCTGCTGATTTTTATCCGCCAGACGTGCGGCGCTCAGCGCTGCCCACATACCGGCAAAGCCAGCCCCGATGATCAAAATTTGTTTACGCATCACTGTTGTTCTCGCTGTTCACTACGATTTATTTACTAGGATTATATTGATCGTAGTTAACCGGTGCAATGTCATTTGAAATATCGGGAGTGGCTTTCGTCGTGATTTTTGTTTATCTAATTGATAATTATTGATTTTAATTTTATAGCTGTCCTGCATTTTGCAATCTCTCTGGAATCAGGAGTGCGGAAAAGCTACAATAAGCTCAGATTAATTTTGGCTGAGATAAGAGCATGGCATTCTACAGTTCTGGGGTTGAGTACGGCATCCATAGCCTGATGTGTATGGTGGACAGCAAAGGCGATGCCCGCGATATGAGCGTGCGTGAGATTGCCGATCTGCAAAGTGTGCCCTACGATTACCTGGCCAAAATCTTCACCCGTCTGTCAAAGGCTGGGTTGGTGCGCAGCATTGAGGGTAAAGGCGGCGGTTTTCAGTTGGCGAAACCAGCTGAACACATTACGGTTCTCGACGTGGCAAACGCCATTGACGGTGACAAACGGATTTTTGAATGTCGCGAGATTCGCCAGCGTCTGGCGGT
The DNA here is from genome assembly GCF_013705725.1 of Klebsiella sp. RHBSTW-00484. Taxonomy (NCBI): domain Bacteria; kingdom Pseudomonadati; phylum Pseudomonadota; class Gammaproteobacteria; order Enterobacterales; family Enterobacteriaceae; genus Klebsiella; species Klebsiella sp. RHBSTW-00484. The sequence continues at coordinate 354,443 of NZ_CP055481.1, forward strand.
ATTCGAAGAGCAGCCGCCGGAATGGGCCTGCGAAGGGATTTGCGGTGTGCGCTCGGTCATGGATATGGCGCAGCAGCGAATGGAAGAGGCTTTAGGCCAGCACACCATCCTCGATCTGGCGCGCAAAATGTACCGCAAAGCGCCGGATACCTTTGTGGTTGAAGTGCAGGACTGGATTGCTGCGCGAAAAGCGTAGTCAGGTAGCCCGGCCAAGCGTAGCGCCGCCGGGGACTCCCGGAGTCGGCGCTATCGCACCTCGTTCGGGCTACAGTGAAATCCAGGCCGGATAAAGCGTTAGCCGCCATCCGGCAATGCTCATTACTGTTCGCTATCCGGGGTATTAATCATCCGGTTTAGCCACGGCACCATCATCGCCATCACCACCGTTACCGCCAGCGTCACCAGACCGATTTTGCTGAAGACGTTGGTATAGATAGGCAGCGTTTGTAGCGGGTCGGTAATATTGTCCGGCACGGCGGTGAAGGTGGCGACGTAACCCCCCATCAGGAATGCGGCGGCCTGCGTCAAAAACCACATCCCGAGAATGAAGCCCATCAGATGCTGCGGTACCAGCGCGGCGACCATCGCCAGCCCCAGGGCGCTAATCAACAATTCTCCCAGGCTCTGGAACAGATAGACCAGCACGATAAACCACGGTGAAGTCAGCCCCTGCGCGTCGGCAAACCACATTCCCGCGGCGGCGGCTGTCAGAAAGCCGAGCGAGCAGAGAAACATGCCGAGCGTAAATTTCATCGGCATGGTCAGGTCTTTGCCTTTGTTACCCAAACGCGTGTAGATAGCGGCCAGAAGCGGGCTGGCAACCACCACCCAGAACGGGTTTAGCGCCTGGAAGCTCACCGGGTTAATGGCGAAACCGAGTATTTCATGATGGACGTTATTGATCGCAAAGAAGTTCAGAGAGGTCGGCATCTGCGCGTACAGAATGTAGAACAGCACGGCTTCCAGCATCAGGATAAATGCGACGAACATTTTGTTGCGCCCGGTTTTATCCAGCTTGAAGGCCTCGCGGAAGAAGAAAATCGTCACCACCAGAGAGAGGAAAATCAGCACCAGGTTGGCGATTTTAACGTTGTGCATTAGCCAGGCGCAGAGGTAAATCATGACCACCGTGCCCACCAGTACCAATAGCAGATTACGCAAATTCAGCGGCTTGTGGTCCGGCTCGGAACCAATGTCTTTCACCATTCCACGACAGGCGAAGTAGACCAACAGGGCGACGATCAGCCCCGCACCGCACAGGTTGTAGGTCACCGCGTAGCCGTACTTCTCAGCAATGACCGGTGCCAGCGATAGCGACAGCAGCGAGCCAATGTTAATCGACATATAAAACAGGGTGAACGCGCCATCCAGGCGGGCATCTTTCGGTGGGTAGCACTTAGACAGCAGGCTTGCCGGGTTGGCCTTAAACAACCCGTTCCCCACCGCAATGGTCCCCAGTGCGATAAAAATCAGGTTGGGTTTTAACAGCGACAGCCCGGTCATAAAGTAGCCAATTGCCAGCACGACCGCACCCAGAACCAGTGTGCGTTTGGTACCGAGCAGATGGTCGCCGACATAGCCGCCAATGGAAATCAGGCCATACACCAGGGCTGCGAACGCGCCGAAGGTAATAAACGCCTGTTCCTGGGAGAATCCGAGCTGTTTAACAAAGAAAACGGCCAGGATACCCTGAACGCCGTAATAGCCAAATCGCTCCCATAGCTCCACAAAGAAGATCATAAAGAATGGGCGGGGCTGTTGCAGTAAGCCTGTCGGTGCGGGTGAGTTCATCTTTCTTCGCCTTTTTATCCTGTCCGGAAAAGTATGAACGCGTATGCCAAAACGCGCTGAAAAAGTCTTATGGTGCGTAATGATGTGATTATTTTGTAAATTGATGGATTATTATATGGGTATAAAACGGTTAGATTGGTTGATCAATCTAACATTGTGCTAATTTTTTGGATTTATATTCTTTTGGTGGGTTGGCGGAGTGGAGTGCGGCGGGAACAAACAAAAACGCCCGCATATATGCGGGCGTCGGTCAGCAGGGAAAACGGTTATTCGTCTTCTTCGTCGCGTAGCGGAACAATCAGCATATCGACGTGAACGGTATTGATCAGCTGGCGAGCGGAGGACATCAGCTTGCTCCAGAAGTCCTGATGATGACCGCAAACCACCAGGTCCATATCATATTTTTTAATCGCATCAACCAGCACCTGGCCGAGGTCGCCGCTGCCGCTCAGAGTCTCAGTAATCGGGTAACCTGCGTTGGTGGACAGTTCGCTTAACGCGTGGTGTGTCTCTTCGGAAATGCGTTTCTGCATGTCGCCCAGATTGACATCAATAAGCCCGGTGTAGAGATCGGAGTAATTCACATCCACGTGGATCAGGGAAACTTTTGCATTGTAGGGACGGGCCATAGAAACGGCTTTTTCTACCAGTACTTTGCTTTCCGGGGACAGGTCTACTGCAATGAGAATGTGTTTGTAAGCCATGGTGTTACTCCTTCCATAAGTTGTCGATGACCGTTGGACCTGACAGCCAGTGCTGCCGCTTCGCCCGCGTCCTGCGTGCCACATGCGCGGGGGGTAGTCCTTAAGGACTTAATTGTAGAAGATATTTCTACCTTATAGCGCCCCTCGCGCTTCGTCAATCTACCTTGTTCAGCAAATAGTTAAACAAATATATCCGATTTATGCATTGATAACGGTTAACGTTGTGGTAAAAAAATTAACGGATCTCCTACACTATTTAATGAGCCGATCGAATAAATAAACGTGATCGGAATCGCACTCTTTTACTGTACAGTCAATTTGATATTGGGGAGCGGTAGTCCCGGAGAGATTCTCCGAGGGCGGGTCGCCGGGGAGGAGGTATGATCAGCACGATTGCGCTGTTTTGGGCCCTGTGTATCGTTTGTGTGGTGAATATGGCACGCTACTTTTCGTCACTGCGTGCATTACTGGTTGTGCTACGTGGTTGTGACCCTTTGCTCTATCAATATGTCGACGGCGGTGGTTTTTTCACGTCACATGGGCAGCCTGGCAAGCAGATGCGTCTGGTTTGGTATATTTATGCCCAGCGCTATCACGATCATCACGATGATGAGTTTATCCGTCGCTGCGAGCGGGTTCGTCGGCAGTTTATTCTCACCAGCGCGCTATGCGGCCTGGTCGTTGTGAGTATGATTGCTCTGCTTATCTGGCATTAGTCCGGTTAAAACCAAAAAAAACGGGCCAGTTTCCTGACCCGTTTACATTTTTTGCGCGTGCTATCCGCTTAGATAATCTTCAGCGAGAGCCAGTACAGCGCGCCTGACAACAGAATCGCTGCGGGCAGGGTGAGAACCCAGGCCATCAGGATATTGGTGACGGTCTTTCTTTGCAGGCCGCCGCCATCAACGAGCATGGTCCCCGCAACCGAGGAGGAGAGCACGTGGGTGGTGGAAACCGGCATACCGGTATAGCTTGCCAGACCAATCGATACGGCGGCGGTCATCTGAGCTGACATACCTTGTGCGTAGGTCATCCCTTTCTTACCGATTTTCTCGCCGATGGTGGTCGCCACGCGACGCCAGCCGATCATGGTGCCGATACCCAGCGCCAGCGCCACCGCCATAATGATCCAGATTGGCGCGTACTCGATGGTGCTCAGCATATCGGATTTCAGTTTCTTCAGCAGACGCTTATCGTCGGCATTCACTTCCGGCAGCTTCGCCACTTTATCGGTGGTATCAGAGATGCAGAGCAAAATGCGGCGCAGGTGGCTGCGCTGTTCAACGGTGAGCGTATCGTAGCTTTCGGTTCCGGTCAGCATCGTCTTCACGCGGTCAAGCGCGTTGAGCGTGTTGGCTGGATGACAGTGGAATTCACCATCGGCAGTGACGCCCGTGCCCGGGGGCGGGATGAGCTGCTCAGTACCGGTCGCTTTCTTCAACAGCTCAGGGCGATGCAGCTGGAAGAAGGTTTCCAGGTTGTTGACCGCGTCGCGGGTACGGGTGATTTCGTAACCGGAAGCGTTCATGTTGACCACGAAGCCAGCCGGAGCGACGCCGATCAGAACCAGCATCACCAGGCCAATGCCTTTCTGTCCATCGTTCGCACCGTGCGAGAACGCCACGCCAATGGCTGACAGAATCAGCGCAATACGCGTCCAGAATGGCGGTTTTTTCTTGCCGTCTCTCTTTTCACGTTCAGCAGGTGTCAGGTGGATACGAGCGCGTTTTTTGGTATTGCTCCAGTAACGACGCAGAATGAAAATCAGGCCACCCGCTACCAGCAGACCAACAATCGGCGAGATGATAAGCGAGCCAAAAATCCCCGCGACTTTCGGGAGGTTCAGCGCGTCCACGACCGAGGTGCCGGTCATCAACGCATTGGTTAAACCAATACCGATGATCGCGCCGATCAGCGTGTGCGAGCTGGAGGCCGGGAGGCCGAAATACCAGGTTCCGAGGTTCCAGATAATTGCCGCTAACAGCATGGAAAAGACCATGGCAAGGCCATGTGCTGAACCCATGTTAAGCAGCAGGTCGGTCGGTAACATATGCACGATGGCATAAGCAACGCTAAGACCGCCCAACAGAACGCCGAAGAAGTTAAAAAGGGCCGCCATCGCCACAGCAAGCTGCGACCGCATTGCGCGTGTGTAAATCACAGTTGCAACAGCGTTTGCGGTATCATGAAAACCATTGATCGCTTCGTAAAACAGCACGAAAGCAAGAGCAAGCAATAATAATAGCCCGGTATGTAAATCCAGACCGGCAAATAAATGTAGCATAGGACGTTACGCCATTTTGAGGACATGAACGCGGCGCATTATCAGTGACTTTAGCGGCGCGGGCAAAGTGAAATATAGACTTTTTTTGATTTTCTTCCTGTTTAAGTTTTACCTTGTTGGGAGTATTCCTATATCTTTCAACGATGTACGTAAATCCATTTTTTTGATGCTGGTGCGACCAGAGTGAAAAATTTACAATTCCCGACAATCGGGATATGAGGAATGTTGCGTGGAAAGGTTTGATGCCATTGTAATTGGCGCCGGGGCGGCGGGAATGTTTTGTGCGGCGCAGGCAGGGCAGGCGGGCTGCCGCGTGCTGTTGCTCGATAATGGCAAAAAGCCAGGCCGCAAGATACTGATGTCCGGCGGCGGGCGCTGCAACTTTACTAACATGTATATCGAACCCGCGGCGTATCTCAGCCAAAACCCGCATTTTTGCAAATCTGCGCTGGCGCGCTACAGCCAGTGGGACTTTATCGACCTGGTTGGCAAACACAACATCGCCTGGCATGAGAAGACGCTGGGTCAGCTTTTTTGCGATGATTCAGCCGAGCAAATCGTTAACCTGCTGCTGGCCGAGTGTGAAAAGGGCGGCGTGCAAATTCGTCTGCGTACGGAAATTCTCAGCGTCGAACGTAATGACGAAGGTTACATGCTGCAGCTTAACGGCGACACGGTGACGGCGAAAAAGCTGGTAGTTGCTTCGGGTGGCCTGTCTATGCCCGGCCTGGGCGCTTCGCCGTTTGGTTACAAACTTGCCGAGCAGTTTGGCCTGAAGGTATTGCCGACTCGCGCCGGACTGGTACCGTTCACCCTGCATAAGCCGCTGCTTGAACAGTTACAGGTACTGTCCGGGGTTTCGGTACCGTCAACTATTACCGCTGAAAACGGTACGGTCTTCCGCGAAAATCTGCTGTTCACCCATCGCGGGCTGTCCGGCCCGGCGGTGCTGCAAATTTCCAGCTACTGGCAGCCGGGTGAATTCGTCAGTATCAATCTGCTGCCGGATTGCCATCTTGATGAGTTCCTCGACGAGCAACGTGTGGCGCATCCCAATCAGAGCCTGAAAAATACGCTGGCGATGCAGTTGCCGAAGCGGCTGGTTGAGTGCTTGCAGCAATTAGGACAGCTTCCGGACGTCACCCTGAAACAGCTTAACGTTCGCGATCAGCAGACCCTGGTTGAGACGCTGACCGCATGGCGCGTTCAGCCGAACGGTACCGAAGGTTATCGTACGGCGGAGGTGACCCTCGGCGGCGTGGATACCAACGAACTCTCCTCACGCACCATGGAAGCCCGCAAGGTACCAGGGCTCTATTTTATCGGCGAAGTGATGGATGTGACCGGCTGGCTGGGAGGGTATAACTTCCAGTGGGCCTGGGCGTCAGCCTGGGCGTGCGCGCAGGCGCTGGTTGAAGAGTAAGGGATGAGCCCGGCAATTCTCACTACCGGGCGAAAATAATCAATTCAGCCCAAGAAAATACTGGGCGATTTTGAAGTAGATAATCAATCCGGTGCCGTCGATAAGGGTAGCGATAAACGGTGCTGAAACCACCGCCGGGTCGATACCGAGGCGCTTGAGCGTCAGCGGGATCACCGACGACACCACCGCGCTCCACAGGGTAATGCACACCAGCGTCAGGCTGACAATTAGCGTGATTTCCATGCCGATGCCCATCATCCACGCGCGCAGGCAGCCCGCCAGGCCAAGAGTGATAGCTATCAGCAACGAGGTGGAGACCTCTTTACGGATTACGTGCCCCATATCCCGCAGCCGCACTTCCCCAAGCGCCATGGAACGCACCAGGGTGGAGGTGATCTGCGTCCCGCTGTTGCCACCGGTACCAATCAGTAGCGGAATGAAAAAGGCCAGCGCAATCGCTGACTCCAGCGCTTCTTCAAAATGCTGCAATACGCTGCTGGTGTAGGCTTCGGCGACGAACAGCAGCAGTAGCCAAACCGAACGCTTTTTCCAGAGCGCCCACGGGCTGGTTTCCAGATACGGCTTTTCCAGCGGCAGCGTTGCTCCCTGACGCTGGGCATCTTCAGTCACATCATCTTCCAGCAGATGGGCAATCTCTTTTTCCATCAGGCAGCCAACCAGCTCCCCCTTTTCGACTACCGGTACCAGGTCGAGACCACGCTCGGCCAGTTCGGCGACCACCTGCGGGCGCTCGTCGTCAGGCCTGACACGAAACAGACAGCTATCCATTAAATAACGAATGGATTGAGCGGTATCGCTCTCCTGGAGCAGCTTTTTAATCGACAAGCTACCGCGCAGTTTTTTTCCGGCGACAACAAACACCTGGCCTGGGATCTCATCGCCGGAAAGCTGAGAAACGAATAGCTCTCGCGCTTCATGAACGCTGAGATGCTCCGGCAGAGTAATGAAATCGGTACGCATGTACTGGGCGATCGCGTCGCCGTCAAAAGCAGAGATAGCCGGATGCGCGGCGCACAGTTGAATTGAAGACATGGTGTAATTCCCTATAAAAAATCACTCATAGGGGCGAACAAGACAGGATGAGCACAGGCAGATCCCTACGTCCTGGTTTTAGCACTGCACAACGTATCTGTCCGGCATGAACGCCGTCAGAAGTTACCTTGGCAACACCTTGATTCGATGGAAGCCTGTATTTCCCTGAGTGGTCTCTCTCGATACCAGCAGGGCGGTAACTTATATTTATGCAGGAGCCTCGCCATAACGAGATCGTTAAATGAGGCTTAATTATTAGCGAAGCTGGATAATTAACCAAGCGTATAATTTATATGGTTTATTAATTGTTGAGAAAGCCCGACTGCTTTTTAGCGGATCATGGCTGACCGTCAAAGCGATGTATCGCCTGACGCAGGAAATCCACTACGCGCCGGGCTTCGGGCCGTAGTGCCGTTTGCCGCAGGCTCGCCACTCCGACGTCCATCCACGTCATACAATCGTCGACCGTGCGTCGCATCACGCGCAGCCCCTCAAGCGACCAGGGACGCCAGACGAGGTCCGAAAGGATCGTGACACCCTTACCCTGTGAAACAAAAGTGCGGATAGCCTCGAAGGAGTTGGTGCGGTAGCGAATATCCGGCTGCCCGCCGCGCTGCCGCCAGACGTCAAGGATCACGGTGGGGTAATCATCGGTCTCAAGCAGTAAAAACGGGACCTTTGCGATATCAGCCAGCCGCAGCTCCGGCTGGCTGAGTAAAGGGTGACCGATTGGCGCCCACAGACGACGCAGGGAGCGCAAGAAAGTATCAATTGTCAGATCATCATCGTGGCGAATGTTTGACGTTAACACCAGGCAAAAGTCGACCTCCTGCTGATGTAAGGATGTTATCAGCGCCTGAGATGAACCTTCCTGAAAATGGATCTCCAGCAGCGGGAAACGGCGCTCCAGCTCGCTATAAATGCCGGGTAGCAGATAGGCCGAGAGCGTTTCAGCGATGCCTACACGCACGCTGCCGGTGGTCATTTCCGGCTGATTGTGCAGGTCGTTAATCGCGGCTTCGCTAGCGGAGAGGATTGTGCGCGCATGGCTCAGAAAGCGTTCCCCGTCGACAGTAAGCTCAATGCCCTTCGGATGGCGAACAAAGAGTTGCGTGTTCATAATCGTTTCCAGATTACGCATCGCGACCGTCATCGATGACTGAGAGATATGGCAACGCCCGGCGGCTTTTGAGATTTGTAGCGTCTCGGCCAGCGCGACGTAGAATTCCAGCTGTCTTAGGGTGAACTTCATAGTTTCAAACTATACGCCTGAATGAAAACTTTATATTAGCACTGGCTTATTCGTGAGCAGTACCCTGAATGGCATATGTTTAAGGTAAATCAAGGTGTTTGTATGCCTTATCTTCTGCTCGCGCTGGCGGCCTGCTTCTGGGGCGGTAATTATGTGATTGGTCACCTGCTGGTATCGCAGGTTGATCCTATTGTGCTATCAGCGCTGCGCTGGTGGGCTACTGCTATCCTTTTGATGATGCTCTACTTTCGCCAGGTTAAACAGCAGTGGCCAGCGATAAAACAGGCGAAAGGGATTGTTTTCTTTCTGGCACTGTGCGGCCAGGTTTTATTTCCCCTGACGCTCTATGTCGGTCTGCAATATACCTCATCATTGAATGCGGCAATTTATTTATCGACGACCCCGGCGATGGTGCTACTGATTAATCGCTTTATATTCCACGAGCATATTTCGACGGGAAATGTCGCGGGCGTAATATTAAGTTCCTGCGGTGTTATCTGGCTTATTTTGCAAGGAAACGTCACGGACTGGTCAACTTTGCGCAACCTGAATCGGGGCGATCTCTGGACTATGGGCTCGGCGATGAGCTGGGCGGCCTACTGCGCTTTTTTGCGCCTGAAACCGAAAGAGGTGGCCGGTAATGGCTTTGTCGCCGTCAGCGCCTCGGTGGGGGCGATCATGCTGCTGCCGGTTTTGATAGCGAATACGCTACAGGCGGCTGATCTGGATTTAGCACCTTACCTGTCGCTGAATTTCCTTCTCGGACTGGCTTATCTGGTGATTTTCCCTTCCTGGCTCTCTTACCTTTTGTGGAATAAAGGCATTGCGGCGATTGGCGCCACGCGTGGGGAGGTGTTCTCGCACCTCATTCCGCTCAGCGGCGGCCTGTTCAGCATTCTCTTTCTGCACGCGCCGCTCTATACGTACCACCTGATCAGCGCGCTGGCGATTATCTGCGGTATTACCCTGTGCTCGCGTTCGCGCCGGGTTAGTGAGTCCCACGCTTTATGAGTGGGAGAGATCGTCCTCCGTCGGCAAACACTGCAAATGGCCGTGGCGCACGCCACGCTGGGCGATGACATCATCGGCAAAATGCTGAACATCGCCCATATCGCCTTTCAGCACGGCAATCTCCAGGCAGTCGTCGTGGTTGATGTGTACGTGCAGGGTGGCGACGGAGAGATCGTGGTGTTGATGCTGGGTGGAGACTAAACGGCTGGCTAAATCTCGCTTCTCGTGTTCATAAACATACGAGAGCACCGCGAAGCCCTGAGTGCCGTGCTCCTGGGTGGTTTCCTGAGCCAGCGCGCCGCGCAGAATATCGCGGATAGCCTCGGAACGGTTGTTGTAGCCACGGCGCTGGCTCAGGCTATCCAGCGTTTCGAGTAAATCGTCATCAAGGGTGATAGTGACACGTTGCATCTGTTAGACCTTATTACGGCGTACGGGAAAGGCGGGAAGTACCGCATTTTGTAACACGCGGCCGGCGTTAGAGGAAAAGATTAATCTGTCGCCCACGGTCTGCGTCTCGACGATTTTCCCCTCATCCATCACCATCACCCGCTGGCAAAATCGTTCCACCAGACGTAAATCGTGGGTGATAAACAGACAGGCGGTGCCGAACTGCTGTTGTAGTTTTTTGAGCAGACGAATGATGCCCGCCTGGAGTACCAGATCGAGATTCGACACCGCTTCATCCAGAATAAGCAGCTTAGGTTCTACCGCTAACGCCCGCGCCAGGCAGACGCGCTGGAGCTGCCCGCCGCTCAACTGCGGTGGCCGTTTGTCGAGTACGCTATCGTCGAGGTCGACCGCGTTGAGCATCTCTCTGGCTCGGGCCAGTTGTTCCTGTTTCGTTAATGACAGCAGATGGCGCATCGGTTCACGCAAAATCTCACGCACCGTTTTCCGCGGATTTACCGCGCTGATGGAATCCTGAAACACCATCTGAATATCCCGGCGAAATGCTTTTTGTTTGCTGCGATTGAGGTGGGCGAGCGGCTCGCCGCGCCAGCTGACGCTGCCCTCGGTGGGTGATTCCAGGCCGACGAGCAGGCGTGCCAGCGTGCTTTTCCCGCAGCCGCTGCGTCCCAGCAGGGCGACGGTTTCGCCGTTTTTCAGCGCTAAAGAAACCTCTTTTAGCACCGGTAAGTTTGCGTATTGGTGCGAGAGCGTAGAGACGCTAAGTAATGTCATAAGGCCAGCTCCAGCCCATACAGGGCGAGATGTGCGGCAACCAGATTGCGGGTGATGGGGTGCTGTGGCGCGTTGAAGATTGTTTCGACATCCCCCTGTTCCACGATCTTGCCGTTGTCCATCACCGCTACGTCGTCCGCCAGCCGCGCGACGACGCCCATATCGTGAGTGACCAGCAGCATTCCGGGGGCACGGCTGCGCATTATGCTCTCCAGCAGATCGAGAATGCGCGCCTGGGCGACGACGTCCAGATCGGTGGTCGGTTCATCGGCGATAATAAACGGCGCATCGCACAGCAGCGCCATCGCAATCATCATCCGCTGGAGCATGCCGCCGCTCATCTCAAAGGGATAAAGCTTCAGCACGCGTTCTGCCTGCTCCAGCCCCACGGCCTCTAACGCACTGATAAGCGTAGCGTCATCTGATGGTTTGCCTAATGCCCGGCAGGTTTCCCGCGCGTGAGCCGCCATAGTATGCAACGGATTAAAGGCGCTGCGCGGGTTTTGCATAATGGTGGCGATTTTCACACCACGCAGTTCGCTGGGGGCGACCGGTTTGCCATCCGTGAGGATGACTCCTGCCGTTTGCCGCACGCCGGAAGGGAGAATATCCAGCGCCGCCGCGCAGGTGAGGGATTTTCCGCTGCCGCTGCCGCCGACCAGCGCCAGCACGCGTCCGCGTTTGAGCACCAAAGAAACGCCGCGCACCAGCGGTTGTTCAGCCAGTAACGTAATGTTTTGCAGTTCAATCTGTTGCGGCATCAGTGGGCATGCTCCGTTTCCAGATGGGGGTCGAGATGATCGCGCAGCGCGTCACCCACCATATTGAAGGCCATCACGCTGATAAACAGCGCCAGCCCCGGCCAGAACATTTGCAGCGGCTGGGTCCAGATGTACTGGCGCGCGTCGTTAATCATCACTCCCCATTCGGCGGTTGGCGCGGTAACGCCGAGTCCGAGGAACGACATCCCGGCGACGTGCAGCATCATATGGCCAATATCCAGGGTCGCCAGCACCAGCAGCGAGGGGATCACGGCACCAGCCAGGTGGTCGACAAACACTCGAATATGTCCCGCGCCGGAAAGTCGGGAGGCGAGTACAAATTCGCGCTGGCGCAAGGAGATCGTCAGGCTGCGCACCATCCGCGCGTACCACGCCCAGTGCGACAGGGCGATGGCGATAATCACGTTGGTCAGCCCGGTTCCCAGTACGCCAACCATAAAGAAAGAGAGGATCGAGGTCGGGAAAGTCATAAACATATCCGCGATGCGCATGGTGACCTGATCGACACGGCCGCCAATCAGCCCCGCGCTGCCGCCGACGATCAATCCCAGCGCCAGAACTAACAGCAAACAGGCCATCACCGAGCCAAGCGACACGCGAGTTGCCGCCAGCAGGCGCGAGAAAATATCGCGTCCCAGATGGTCGGTGCCCAGCCAGTGCTGATTATCGGGAGCAAGCAAGCGTGACGGTAAATCAATGGCCTGCGGGTCGTACGGTAACCACCACTGGCTGGTGAGTGCAATCACCGCCAGCAGGGCAATCATGATTAAAGAGAGGCGGACGGGCCAGCGCGATGAGAGGAAAAAGTTCATGAGTGTGCTCCTTCATGGCGGCGAATGCGCGGATCCAGCGCGGCGTTCAGCAGGTCAACAATCAGGTTACAGACCACAAAAACAATCACCATCATCAGGGTAAAGCACTGAATGACCGGGTAGTCGCGGTTAAATATCGCCGACACGGCATAACGTCCAACGCCGGGCCAGGCAAAGATATTCTCGATGATCATGGTGCCACCAATCAGCTCACCGATATGCATGCCGACGGCGGTGATCATCGGCAGCGAGGCGTTACGTAGAATATGGCGGCGCTCGATTTGCTTGTCGTTGAGACCGCGCAGCCGCGCCCAGGTCACGTGACGCTGCCCGGCGACCTCCAGCATGCTGGCACGTAGCAAACGGGCGTTAATCGCCAGCGACATAAAGGCAATCGACACCGCTGGCAGAATGAGATGCTGCCAGCCGCCGTAGCCCAGTGCGGGCAACCATTGCAGATATACCGAGAAGAGCATCACCAACAGAAAGGCGAGCCAGAAGTTGGGCATTGAGACGCCGAGGAAAGCGATAACCCGCACAACAAAATCCGGCAGACGGTCACGATGGCGCGCCGCCCAAATGCCGAGCGGTACCGAGGTGAGTAGGATCAGTATCAGCGCCGCGCCCGCCAGCTCCAGCGTGGCAGGAAGGAAGGTCAGCATATCATCCAGTACCGGGCGCTGAGTCGCGAACGAGATGCCAAAATCCAGGTGCAGCGCCTTCCACAGCCAGGCGCCGTATTGCACGATAAGCGGCTGATCCAGACCCAGCATCAGCCGCGTGGAAGCGACCATCTCCGGCGTCGGCGGCAGGTTCGACAGGCGCAAATAGTCGAGCGCCGGGTCGCCGGTTCCCAGACGCAGCATCAGAAAGATAATCACCGAGGCGGCGAAAATCATCGGGATCAGCAGCGCCATGCGCCGCAACGCGTAACGCAGCATCAGGGGTTCACCGGTTTAATCTGTTCAAACGGAATTTCAGATGCAATCGGCGCGTAGGGAATCGCGCCCAGCTCCGGTCTGGCGACCACCATCATCGAGACGTAGCTGATGGGCAGGTAGACCGCGTCGTCGTGCAGACGGGTCAGAATGTCGCGATACAATGCCTGACGCTGGGTTTCGTCGCTGGTTTCCAGCACTTCGCCAATCTCTTTATCAATGATCGGTTTATCGGCTAAACCCTGCTGTGCCTGAAAATCAGCATGGGACGGGACGCGCATCGAACTCATAAAGGCGTGGGGGTCGTACGGCGCGCCCCAGGTACGGTTGAAAATCATGCCGAAGCGACCGTCGCGCTGGCGGGCATAAATACTGCTCTCTTCCTCGCCAACCAGCGCTACGTCGACGCCAATCTGGTGCATATCGGCCTGGATAATTTCGGCCATCGATTTGCTTAGCGCATCGGTACCAATAAACGACAGCTCAATACGCAACGGCTGGCCGTTTTTCTCACGGATCGCTTTGCCTGCGGGCAGCGCCCAGCCCGCTTTTTCCAGCAATGCTTTTGCCTGCTGCGGGTCGTACTGGCGCGGTTTCAAACCAATATTCGCGTAAGGGACGGTGGGAGAAAACAGCGTATCGGCTACCTGCTGGGTACCGTATAGGGCGTTATCGACAAGCGATTTTTTATTTACCGCGTAGTTCAGCGCTTCGCGTACTGCCAGCTCGTTAGTCGGTGCCTTTGCGGAGTTGAGCGCCAGCATCACCGTTTCAATCGGCTGCGAAAGCTGGGTTCGATACGCCGGGTTGTGGCTGAAACGGGCGAAGGTATCCAGCGGCAGCAGCCCTTCGTTGCCGTACAACAGGTCGATATCGCCGGTTTCAAACGCCACCGCGCGGGTTGTCGGGTCCGGGATCACCTTGACGGTAATCTTTTGAATCTGCGGTTTTTCGCCCCAGTAATGGTCGTTACGTACCAGCACATCGTACTGATTGAGCTTTGACTCTTGCAGCACCCACGGGCCGGTGCCAATCGGCGCTTTAATGCCGTGCAGGGTCTCATTGTCTTTAAACTGCGAGGGGGCGATAAAGCGGAAAGGGCGCGGCAGCGCCAGCTCCTGCAGAAATGGGTAATAAGCGCTTTTCAGGGTAATTTGCAGCTCGTTTTTGCTGAGCGCCTTGACGTCGACTATCTGATTGACCAGCTCCAGCCAGGCGTGGCGTTGACGGTTATCAAGTACCGCACGAAAGTTTTCCGCGGCGGCATGCGCGTCGAACGCTTCACCGTTGGAGAAAGTCACATCATCGCGCAGGGTGAAGGTCCAGATTTTACCGTCCGCCGAATGCGTCCAGCTTTTTGCCAGCCAGGGTTTCACCGAACCATCCGCCTGATACTTCACCAGCGGTTCATACACCATGCTCTGGGCAAACATCTGGTTAGGCGTGTAGAGGTGCGGGTTGAGCGGTCCGATGTTAACCGGCCAGGCGGTGGTAATTTCGTTGGGGGCGGCATTGGCCAGCAAAGGTGCGCAGGCGATTAGCGCCAGCAGGGCGGTGCGGATGATAGACAAGGCTTTAGTCTCAGCGACAGAAAAGTATGACGATTTTAAGGATTCATCATACTTTCAGCGTAAGCTGGATCAATATTTGGCCTGAAAGTATAAGAAAATCATATATACACTTCATCCTTCAAGCTGTCTCTTTGTTGGCTGCGGTCAAAAACCCCAGTCACATAGTTATCTATGCTCCCGGGGATTTTCTCCCTTGCCGCCTCGATACAACTTGAATGATTTTGTGTATACATTCTCGGCCAGTACCGTAGGCCCGGTAAGGCGTCAGCCTCCACCGGGCGCTTTATGTTCTGAACAGATCGAGCAGCGTAGCGACTTGTTCATCAATGGGCGTTAAATCCCGTTTAACGATCAGATGCAGCGGCGTTGCCCGCCGTGCGCCGTGGCCCAGCGGCAGCGCCTTCAGTACCCCTTGTTTGAGCTGGGAACGAATACGCTCTTCCGGCAGCCAGCCGAAACCAACCTGATACAGCACCGCATCAATGGCGGCATCAATAGTAGAGAACGTCCACGCATCGCGGACGGATTGCGGGTCGTTGCTGCGGTCAGCGATGCGCACCAGCGGCCAGGGCGCCAGCGCATTATCATCCAGCGGCCCCTCGAATGCCGAAAGCGGATGATCGCGATGGGCGACGGCAACAAAATCGATATTCATCAGCCACTCGCCGCGCCCGGTAATATCCTGACGGCGGGTGAGCACCATCACGTCGGCTTCGCTGCGCGCCGGGTGTTCCTCCTCAACATTTTCCAGTACCTCGGTCAGCCTGACCTGGGTTTGCGGATAGCGTTGTTGAAACTGGCGCAGAATGGCAAACAGCCGTTCGCGGGGGAAAATGCTATCGACCAGCAGATCCAGCCGGGTTCGTGCGCCGTCGCGAAGGGTGGCGGCATGAGTTTCAACATAAGAAAAGGCCTGCAACAGCGGCTTGACCTGGCCGAGCAGCAGCTTGCCCGCCGGGGTGAGTACCGCGCGGCGGCCAGAAGGCGTGAGCAGCGTAACCCCCAGCCGCTCCTGCAATAGCGCAAGGTTATAGCTCACCGAAGACTGGCTACGGTGGGTCTCTTCCGCCGCTTTCGCGAAGCTGCCCAGCTCAACAACCTTCTCCAGCAGCGCCCATTGCTCGAGGGTGGTCTTGTGCATGACTAATCTAAAAAGTGGATGTATTTAATCCAAACATAGCGTTATTTATCCATTTTTTAAAGCAGTATGCTTGTTCTCAACAAATAGAGGAGAACAGATTATGAGCACTTTCGACAAACATGACCTGAGCGGTTTTATCGGCAAACATCTGGTTTATACCTACGATAACGGCTGGAACTACGAGATTTACGTTAAAAACGCCACCACTCTGGATTACCGAATCCATAGCGGGATCGTGGCCAATCGTTGGGTGAAAGATCAGCTGGCTTACATTGTTCGCGTGGGTGAAAGCATCTATAAAATTTCCTGGACCGAGCCGACCGGCACCGACGTGAGCCTCATTGTTAACCTCGGCGATAAACTGTTCCACGGCACCATCTTTTTCCCGCGCTGGGTGATCAACAATCCGGAAAAAACCGTCTGTTTCCAGAACGATCATATCCCGCTGATGGTGTCTTACCGTGAAGCTGGTCCGGCTTACCCGACTGAAGTGATTGATGAGTTTGCCACCATTACTTTCGTTCGCGACTGCGGTGCGGATAATGATGAAGTGATTAATTGCCCGGCGAGTGAATTACCTGCTAACTTTCCTGCTAACTTGTAATACACCAGAAATAATTATGTGATCTATCTGGTATTTTTAAATTCCGTAAATCAGGCTAAAAGATAGATTATTGAATTTGGTTTAATGTTCGTTTACTTTTCTCTAATGCGTTCCTGCTATTTCCCCCTCAGTCAGGAACGCCGTCCTTTCTTAATTTAAACTCTATCAATATGATTTTTAATCATATTTTAAATTAAATCTCATTAGTATTAATTTCTTAATATTATCCTAAGCAAACCTGTCTAAATTTGATAGCGTCTGAATATCCTGTAATGAAATGCGTCATCAAACTGATTTTGCTTTCATTTTCATTTTGTTTAAGTCAGCAGGTGCAGGATATTTCTTATCGACCCCGTTCCTCGTCGGGTCATTTACAGAACAGGAAAATGATGAGCGATTTTTTGCCGTTTTCGCGCCCGTCGATGGGCGATGCAGAGCTGGCTGCGCTGCGTGAAGTTTTGCAATCGGGCTGGATCACCACCGGGCCGAAAAATCAGGCGCTGGAAGAGGCGTTCTGTACGTTAACTGGCAACCGCCACGCTATCGCGGTCAGTTCGGCGACCGGCGGGATGCACGTCACGCTCATGGCGATGGGAATCGGTGCGGGCGATGAAGTGATCACCCCTTCCCAGACCTGGGTCTCCACGCTGAACATGATCTGCCTGCTGGGGGCGACCCCGGTGATGATCGATGTTGATCCCGATAATCTGATGATTACCCCCGAAGCGGTTGAAGCAGCGATCACCCCGCGAACCAAAGCGATCGTGCCCGTGCACTATGCGGGCGCGCCGGTGGATATCGATGCTATTCGCGCCATTGGCGAGCGGCACGGAATTGCGGTGATTGAAGACGCTGCACACGCGGCGGGAACTCACTACAAAGGCCGCCATGTCGGCTGGCGCGGTACCGCCATCTTCTCGTTCCATGCGATCAAAAATATGACCTGCGCCGAAGGCGGGTTGGTGGTGACCGACGATGACGAGCTGGAGACGCGCATTCGCAGCCTGAAGTTCCACGGTCTCGGCGTTGATGCCTACGACCGCCAGACTCTGGGCCGCGCTCCGCAGGCGGAGGTGATCTCGCCGGGCTTTAAATACAATCTGGCGGATATTAACGCCGCGCTGGCCCTGGTGCAGCTGGATAAACTGGCCCACGCCAATCTGCGGCGCGCCAAAATTGCCCAACGCTACTTGAGCGAACTGGCGGATACCCCATTCAAACCGTTGGCGGCACCTGATTGGGAACACCAGCACGCCTGGCACCTGTTTATTATCCGCATCGACGAGGCCACCTGCGGTATCAGCCGCGATGCTCTGATGGAAAAACTGAAAGCCATGGGCATCGGCACCGGACTGCACTTCCGCGCGGCGCATACGCAAAAGTATTACCGCGAGCGTTTCCCTGAAGTTTCATTACCGCATACGGAATGGAACAGTGCGCGCATTTGTTCCATTCCGTTGTTCCCGGATATGACCGATGACGATGTCACTCGGGTCATTGCCGCACTGCACCAGCTGTCAGGACGTTGATATGTTTAGCTATCCTCCCGTGAAAAAGGTCTCGGTGGTTATCCCGGTTTATAACGAACAGGAGAGCCTACCGGAGCTTATCCGCCGCACCGATACCGTCTGCGCGACGCTCGGACGCCAATATGAAATTCTGCTGGTCGACGACGGCAGCAGCGATGACTCGGCGCGGATGTTAACCGAAGCCGCCGAGGCCGAAGGTAGCCACGTGGTGGCGGTGCTGCTGAACCGTAACTATGGCCAGCACTCGGCGATTATGGCGGGCTTCAGTCACGTCACCGGCGATCTGATCATTACCCTTGATGCCGATCTGCAAAACCCGCCGGAAGAGATCCCGCGTCTGGTGGAGAAGGCCGATGAGGGCTACGACGTGGTCGGTACCGTTCGCCAGAACCGTCAGGATACCTTCTTCCGTAAAAGCGCCTCGAAGATGATCAACCGCCTGATCCAGCGCACTACCGGTAAAGCGATGGGCGACTATGGCTGCATGCTGCGCGCCTATCGCCGCCACATTATCGACGCGATGCTCAACTGCCACGAGCGCAGTACGTTCATCCCGATTCTGGCGAACACTTTTGCCCGCCGGGCGGTCGAGATCCCGGTGATGCACGCCGAGCGTGAATTTGGTGATTCCAAATACAGCTTTATGCGCCTGATTAACCTGATGTACGACTTGGTCACCTGCCTGACCACCACGCCGCTGCGCCTGCTGAGCCTGTTCGGCAGCGTTATCGCCCTGCTGGGCTTTGGTTTCGCCATCCTGCTGGTGGCGTTGCGCCTGGTGTTTGGCCCGCAGTGGGCGGCAGAAGGGGTGTTTATGCTGTTCGCCGTGCTGTTTATGTTTATCGGTGCTCAGTTCGTCGGCATGGGCCTGCTTGGGGAGTATATCGGCCGCATCTATAACGATGTCCGCGCCCGTCCCCGCTACTTTATTCAACGTGTTGTTCGCCAGCCGGAAACGGCATCTCAAGAGGAAGATCGTTCATGAAAGCTGTAGTCTTCGCTTATCACGATATGGGTTGTGCAGGTATTCAGTCTCTGTTGGATGCCGGTTATGACATCGCCGCTATTTTTACCCATCCGGACAACCCTGGCGAAAACCATTTCTTTGGCTCCGTGGCGCGTATTGCCGCAGAGCAAGGCATTCCGGTGTGGGCGCCAGAAGACGTGAACCATCCGCTGTGGATCGAACGTATCCGTGAGATAAAACCGGACGTGCTGTTCTCGTTCTATTACCGCAACCTGCTGTGCGATGACATTCTGAACCTCGCGCCGCAGGGGGCTTTCAACCTGCACGGTTCACTGCTGCCGAAATACCGTGGTCGTGCGCCCTTGAATTGGGTGCTGGTGAACGGCGAGCGCGAAACCGGCGTCACATTGCACCGGATGGTTAACCGTGCGGACGCCGGGAATATCGTGGGGCAAACCCGCGTGGCGATCGGCGCGGATGACGCGGCGCTCACTCTGCATCGTAAACTCTGCGCTGCAGCGACGGAGCTGCTGAGTCAAGCGCTGCCGGCCATCCGCGACGGCAAAACCGACGAGCGCGCGCAGGATGAGAGCCAGGCGACATACGTGGGTCGTCGCTCGCCGGAAGATGGTCGCCTTGACTGGGAGCAACCCGCTCAGACGCTGCATAACCTGGTGCGCGCGGTCTCCGACCCGTGGCCGGGCGCGTTCAGCTACGCCGGGGCGAACAAGTTTATCGTCTGGAAATCTCGCGTGCGCCAGGACCTGAACGCCGCGAAACCGGGTACGGTGATTTCCACTGCGCCGCTGGTTGTTGCCTGTCAGGAAGGGGCGCTGGAAATCGTCACCGGGCAGACCGAGCGCGGCGTTTATATGCAGGGTACGCAGCTGGCGCAGGCGCTGGGCCTGGTTGCTGGCGCGGTGCTGAGCAGCAAACCTGTCGTGGCGATTAAGCGCCGCACCCGCGTGCTGATCCTCGGGGTGAACGGCTTTATCGGCAACCACCTGACCGAGCGCCTGTTGCTGGACGACAACTACGAAATTTACGGCCTGGATATTGGCTCTGATGCCATCAGCCGTTTCCTCGACAATCCGCGTTTCCACTTCGTTGAAGGCGATATCAGCATTCACTCCGAGTGGATCGAGTACCACATTAAGAAGTGCGACGTCGTGCTGCCGCTGGTGGCGATTGCGACCCCAATTGAGTACACCCGCAATCCGCTGCGCGTATTTGAATTGGATTTTGAAGAGAACCTGAAGATCATCCGCGACTGCGTGAAATACGATAAGCGCATTATCTTCCCGTCGACGTCCGAAGTGTACGGCATGTGCACCGACAACAACTTCGATGAAGATAGTTCGAACCTGGTGGTCGGGCCGATCAACAAACAGCGATGGATTTACTCGGTTTCCAAGCAGCTTCTGGACCGCGTGATTTGGGCCTACGGCGATAAGAACAACCTCAAGTTTACCCTGTTCCGTCCGTTTAACTGGATGGGACCGCGCCTCGATAACCTCAACGCCGCGCGCATTGGCAGCTCTCGCGCCATCACCCAGTTGATTCTTAACCTGGTCGAAGGTTCGCCGATCAAGCTGATTGAGGGCGGTAAACAGAAGCGCTGCTTCACCGATATCAGCGACGGTATCGAAGCGCTGTTCCGCATTATCGAGAACAAAGATGGTCGCTGCGATGGGCAGATTATCAACATCGGTAACCCGGATAACGAAGCGAGCATCAAAGAGCTGGCGGAAATGCTGCTGGCCTGCTTTGAGCGTCACCCGCTGCGCGACCGCTTCCCGCCGTTTGCCGGTTTCCGTGAAGTGGAAAGTAGCGACTACTATGGTAAAGGCTATCAGGACGTTGAGCACCGCAAGCCGAGCATTCGCAACGCGAAGCGCTGCCTGAACTGGGTGCCGACGGTAGAGATGGAAGAGACGGTGGAACACACTCTGGACTTCTTCCTGCGCACGGTTGAACTGGTGGACGACAACAAATCATGAGACAGGTCGGCTTACGCATAGATGTCGATACCTTTCGCGGCACGCGGGACGGGGTCCCGCGGCTGCTGGCTCTGCTGGGGCAGCGCGGGATTCAGGCAAGCTTCTTTTTTAGCGTCGGGCCGGACAACATGGGGCGTCATTTATGGCGCCTGGTAAAACCGAAATTTCTGTGGAAGATGCTGCGTTCAAAGGCCGCTTCGTTGTATGGCTGGGATATCCTGCTGGCCGGTACCGCCTGGCCGGGGCGCAGAATTGGTGCGGGTAATGAAGAGGTTATCCGCGCCGCCGCGCAGGAGCATGAAGTGGGTCTGCACGCCTGGGATCACTATAGCTGGCAGGCGTGGAGCGGCGTCTGGCCGCAGGAGCGGCTGACGCTGGAGGTCGAGCGCGGGCTGCTGGAGCTGGAGCGGATTATCGGTCGTCCGGTTGCCTGCTCCGCCGTTGCGGGCTGGCGGGCCGATCAGCGGGTCATCAAGGCCAAAGAGGCTTTCGACTTCCTCTACAACAGCGATTGCCGGGGAACCGGCCCCTTCTTACCGGTGCTGGGCAACGGCGCGCCGGGAACCGTGCAAATCCCGGTGACGTTACCGACCTGGGATGAAGTGGTCGGCAGCGCAGTGGATATTGCGGGCTTCAACCACTATCTGCTGGATTGTATCCATCGCGATACGGGTACTCCGGTCTATACCATCCATGCTGAAGTCGAGGGGATTGCCTTTGCTCAACAGTTTGATGAACTGCTGACCATGGCCGCTCAGGAAGAGATTCAGTTTTGCCCGCTAAGCCAGCTGCTGCCCGCCGATTTTAGCGTGCTGCCGCGAGGCAAAGTGGTTCGTGGTGAACTGGCTGGCCGGGAAGGCTGGCTTGGACGTGAACAATTACTCAATTCGGGTGTTTGATGAAAAGCATTCGCTACGGCGCGGCTCTGGTCGCCCTTTTTGCCCTCTACTATTTACTGCCGCTGAACTTCCGCCTGCTCTGGCAGCCGGATGAAACCCGCTATGCGGAAATCAGCCGTGAGATGCTGGCGACCGGCGACTGGGTGGTGCCGCATTTCCTCGGCCTGCGCTATTTTGAAAAACCCATCGCCGGATACTGGATTAACAGCATTGGCCAGTGGCTATTCGGTCACAATAATTTTGGCGTCCGCTTCGGGGTCGTGTTCTCTATTACCGTCACCGCCCTGCTGGTGGCCTGGCTAGCGTGGCAGGTATTTCGCGATAAACGCCTGGCGATCCTGTCGCCGGTTATCTTCCTGACCGCGCTGCTGGTCTACAGTATTGGCACCTATGCGGTACTGGACCCGATGATTACCATGTGGATGGCGCTGGCGATGTGCAGCTTCTGGGGCGCGGTACAGGCCCAAAACCACAGCGGCAAAATCGTTGGTTATGTCTTACTGGGCGTGGCCTGTGGGATGGGGGTGATGACCAAAGGCTTCCTCGCGCTGGCGGTGCCGGTGGTCGGGGTATTGCCGTGGGTGATTGCGCGTAAGCGCTGGCGCGAAGTGCTGACCTACGGCTGGCTGGCGGTGGGCGTCTGCGTGCTGGTCGTGCTGCCGTGGGGGCTTGTCATCGCCAAACGTGAACCGGACTTCTGGCGCTACTTCTTCTGGGTGGAACATATCCAGCGTTTTGCTGAAAAAGATGCCCAGCATAAAGCGCCGTTCTGGTACTACATTCCGTTCCTGATAGCCGGGAGTCTGCCGTGGCTGGCGCTGCTGCCGGGAGCGCTCAAGCGCGGTTGGACCGAGCGCGATGAATCACGCGGGGCGCTGTATCTGCTGGGATGGGTGGCGATGCCGTTCCTGTTCTTCAGCATTGCCAAAGGTAAGTTGCCAACCTATATCCTGCCGTGTTTTGCGCCGTTGTCGATTCTGATGGCGCGCTACGCGCTGGATGCGGCGAAGGCCGGGGCGAAAGCGCTGAAAATCAACGGTATGATCAACCTGGCCTTCGGTCTGATTGGCCTGGTTGCTGTACTGGTGGTTTCGCCTTGGGGCTTTATGCACCAGCCGGTGTGGAACCATATTGAGCTGTATAAGTGCCTGTTGGCGGCGCTGATTTTTGGTTGCTGGGCGCTGATGGGCTGGATGGCGATGAAGGACAATGGCCGCCGCTGGACCTTAGCCGCCATCTGCCCGCTGGGGCTGGCGCTGCTGGTGGGTTTTGCTATCCCGGACCGGGTTATCGACAGCAAGCAGCCGCAGTTCCTGGTGGATATTGTCAGCGAGTCGCTGACGCCGAGCCGCTACGTTTTGACCAATAACGTCGGTATTGCTGGCGGGTTGTCATGGGAGTTAAAGCGCAGCGATATTATATTGTTCGACAAGCAGGGCGAGCTGAAGTACGGCCTGTCCTGGCCGGATGCCCAGAGCCAGTTTGTGGATAAAGAACAATTTGCCGATTGGCTGGCTGCGCACCGCCAGCAGGGGCCGATTTCACTGGTTCTGCTGATGGACAAAGGAGAGAGTATGGCCGACTTACCGCTACCCAAACCTGATAACTCCTATGAGCTAGGCCGGGTGGTGTTTATCCAGTACCTGCCGCAATGAGCGTCTGGATCTGTCTGGTTTTAGCCAGCTTACTGAGCTGCGTCGGACAGCTGTGCCAGAAACAGGCGACCCGCCCGTCTAAATCCGGGCGGCGCGGGCACCATATCCTTGGCTGGTTGGGGTTAGCATTGCTCTCTCTGGGCTGCGGCATGCTGCTGTGGCTGAGCGTCCTGCAGTCTATCCCGGTCAGCGTGGCTTACCCGATGCTGAGCCTGAACTTTGTCTGGGTGACCCTTGCGGCGTGGGGAATCTGGCGCGAACCGGTGGCGCGACGCCACTGGGTTGGCGTAGGGCTGATCGTCGTCGGGATCGTTATTCTGGGGAGCCGCATCTGATGGGCTTAATCTGGGCGTTATTTAGCGTGGGTTTAGTCAGCGCCGCACAGCTCCTGCTGCGCAGCGCGATGGTCGAACTGCCGCCGCTGACGGATTTATTCACCTTTCTTAATCATCTGCTGCATCTGCGGGCGGGGACCTTCGGCCTGGCGTTTGGCCTGCTCGGCTATCTGCTGTCGATGGTCTGCTGGTACTTCGCCCTGCACCAATTACCGCTGGCGAAGGCCTACGCGCTGCTCAGTCTGAGCTACATTCTGGTGTGGGCCGCCGCCATCTGGCTCCCCGGCTGGTATGAGCCTTTCCACTGGCAATCGTTATTGGGCGTGCTGCTGATTGTTGCCGGGGTACTGACTATCTTCTGGCCAGTGAAGCGCCGGGGCTGATGTTTCCCGGCTCGCGCTGCGCTTAGCCGGGCTACGGGTTCACCGCCGTCTGCGGGCCAGTAGCCCGGACAGGCGCGTCAAGCGCCGCCTCCGGGAGATGTGCCGAACCCGATGCATCGGCGCTGCTTGCTACGCTGACCGGGCTACGGGTTCACCGCCGTCTGCGGGCCGGTAGCCCGGACAAGGCGCGTTGAGCGCCGCCTCCGGGAAATGGGCCGCCGCTATTCCCAAAAGCTATCTCTCAGGGCCCGCGCTTGATCACCAGCGAGGTGTTGATGCCGCCAAAAGCAAAATTGTTGCTTTGTAGGAACTCGCAATCAATCTTGCGGGCTTCACCCATGATGTAATCCAGTGCGCCGCAGTTAGCATCCGGACGGTTTAAATTGAGCGTCGGGGCAAACCAGCCTTCGCGCATCATTTGCAAACTCATCCAGGCTTCCAGCGCCCCGCAGGCACCCAGCGTATGGCCAAAATAACTTTTCAGTGACGAGATCGGCACGTTGTCGCCATAAATCGCCGCCGTTGCCAGACTTTCAGCAATATCGCCGCGGTCGGTAGCCGTGCCGTGGGCCGAAATATAGCCGATATCCCGCGCGTTTAAGCCCGCCATTTTCAGCGACTGCTCCATGCAAATCTGCATCGTCTCGCGCTGCGGCTGGGTGATATGCGCCGCATCGCAATTGGTGGCAAAACCGATAATCTCACCGTAAATCGTCGCGCCGCGCGCTTTGGCGTGCTCAAGCTCTTCCAGAATCAACGTGCCTGCGCCTTCGCCTATTACCAGCCCGTCGCGATGTTCATCAAACGGTGAGGGCGTGGTTTTCGGTTCGTCGTTACGCTGGCTGGTGGCGAATAGGGTATCAAACACCGCCGCTTCCGACGGACACAGCTCTTCCGCGCCGCCGGCGACCATCACCGTTTGGTAGCCGTGACGAATCGCTTCCCATGCGTAGCCAATCGCCTGGCTGCCGGAGGTGCAGGCGCTGGAGGTGGGGATCACTCGTCCACGCAGGCCGAAGAATAACCCGGTGTTGACGGCGGTGGTGTGCGGCATCATCTGCACGTAAGTGGTGCCGGTAATATTATTGGTGTGCTTTTCGGTCAACATGGTAGCGAATTCGCTCACCGGACCAGTGCTGCCGGTTGACGAGCCGTAGGCGATGCCGGTTTCACCGTTGGTCAGCACCGCATCGCCAATCAGCCCGGCCTGCTCCAGCGCCAGTTCGGTCGCGCGGGTGGACATCAGCGACACGCGACCCATAGAGCGAATACGCTTGCGGGTATAGTGCTCCGGTGGGGTGAAATCATCGACCGGCGCGCCCAGCAGCGTGTGCAGCCCGTCATAAACCTGCCACTCCGGCATTTTGCGCACTGCGTTTTCATACGCCTGCAGCCGGGTGGAAACGGCCTGCCAGCTTTCGCCAAAGGCGGTGACGCCGCCCATCCCTGTGATCACGACGCGACGTGTCATAACATCCCTCCATTGATAGAAATCACCTGACGGGTGACGTAACCTGCGATATCCGACATTAAATAGCTGGCAAGCCCGGCCACTTCATCGGCCTGGCCCATCCGTTTCATCGGGATCATCGACATGGCTTCTTTCAGAGCGGCCTCTTCCATTTCGATCATCCCGGTATCAATCAGCCCCGGCGCGATGCAGTTGACGGTAATTTTGCGTTTTGCCAGCTCAATCGCCAGCGCTTTTGTCGCACCAATAATCCCCGCTTTGGCGGCGCTGTAGTTGACCTGTCCGCGATTGCCCATCACGCCGGAAACCGACGATAAGGTAATAATGCGCCCACCCTGACGAGCGCTAATCATCGGCATCATGCACGGCTGGATAACGTTATAGAAGCTGTCGAGGTTGGTGTGGATCACCGCATCCCAGTCGTTATCGCTGAGCGCCGGGAAGGCGGCATCGCGGGTAATGCCGGCATTGCTGACGATGCCGTACCAGGCACCGTGCGCGTCGTTATCTTGCTCCAGCACTTCTCGACACTGCTCGCGGTTGGCGACGTCAAAGGCTAGCAGACGCCCCGAGCCTCCAGCAGCGAGGATTGCATCCAACGTCTCCTGGGCACCTTGTGCATCGCGATGATAGTGAACGCCGACCACAAAGCCGTCCGCCGCCAGCTGGCGGGCGATGGCGCGACCAATGCCCTTACTGGCGCCGGTAACCAAAACTGAACGACTCATGCGGACGCTCCTTGTTGAAATAGGGTGTTAAGTTCTTCCGCTGTCGGCTGGAAGGTGTTGACGCGACCGCTTGCCAGCATCTCTTCACCGGCCTGAATGGCGCATTCAAAGCTGCCAAAACGTGCATCTTGCATCAGTAGCGTGACGTTAATATCCAGCGTCAGGCCACCTGGCAATATTCCCGCCGCACAGACTAATTCACGCGCCCCGAGCACCATGCCCAGCGAGATACTGGCCTGACCCGCCTGATGACGGTGCCAGCCGGACCACACGCCAACGGTCTGCGCCATCAGCTCCAGGGCGAACCAGCCGGGCAGATAGCCCTCGGCATCGAGAAACGGAGCCAGTACGCCGTCGGGCGATACCGTGACGCGGCAGGTAGCGGAGTCGTCCGTCACGCTAACCACTTCTTCAAGCAGCAGCATCGGCGCATCGTGAGGCAGATAGTCTTCGGGCGCTAAATAGTGGCTCATGACATTCTCCCGAGCAGGATACTGGCGTTATTGCCGCCAAAGGCAAACGAGTTTGACAGGATGACCGGGCGCGGTAGCGGCTGCTGGCGCTCGATAATCCCGCAGGCAGGCAGCGTTTCATCGCGCGGCGACTGGCTGAAATCCTGCGGCGGCAGCGGCAGGTCGCGCTGCAAAATCAGCATACTGATGGCGGCTTCGGTAATACCTGCCGCGCCCAGCGTGTGTCCGGTCAGGTGCTTGGTGGAACTGCACGGGACGTTCTCGCCAAACAGCTCGCTTACCACGTTGGACTCAATTTTGTCGTTCAGCGGCGTGGCGGTACCGTGCAGATTGATATATCCCACCTGCTCCGGCGTCATCCCTGCGTCGTTCAGCGCCTGACGAATGGCGCGAATCGCCCCTTCGCCCTGCGGATGCGGAGCCGAAATATGGTACGCATCGCTGGATTCGCCGACGCCCAGCAGCGCAATCGGCTGCGGTTCGCGGGTCAGCAGCATCAGCGCCGCGCCTTCACCGATGGTAATCCCGCAGCGGTCGCGGCCAAATGGCTGGCATAACGTTGGCGAGAGTGATTCCAGGCTGTGGAAACCGTTGATTGGCATCCGGCTGAGCGTGTCCGCCCCGCCGACAATCGCCACGTCCGCCAGCCCTGACTCAATCAGGCGGCGTCCGCTCATGATCGCGCGGGCGCTTGAGGAGCAGGCGGTAGAGAGCGTAAACGCCGGGCCGTCCAATGCCAGCCAGTGGCTGAGAAAGCGCGACGGGTCGCCCAGCTCCTGCTGCGGGTATTGCCAGGCGCTGCTCGCTTTGCCGTTGAGCGTGAGATCAACATGCACGTCGCCTTCGTCCAGCCCGGAGGTGCTGGTGCCGAGCACCACGGCAACGCGGTCGCGACCAAACTGCGCAATGGCGTCATCCACCTGCGGCTGGATTTGCGCCAGTGCAGCCAGCAGCAGCTGATTATTGCGCGAACGATGGGCGCTAAACTCATCGGGAATCGTCGGCAGTTCACCGTCAACGCCAGCTAACACCGCGTGCGGATGGCCCTGAAGCCAGCCGGTGCGCGGGCGCATACCGGGAGCCACGCCGCGTATCAGATTGGCGGCGATTTCATCGGCGTGGTTGCCCAGCGCGTTAATCATGCCAACCGCAGAAATGTAGATCATCTCAGTCACCCAGGTATTGAATGGTGATGTGGTATTTAAACACGTGCTGTTCGATGCTGATGGGCTCGCGCTTGCCTTTGCGGTTCAGGTAGGTGATTTCGGTGACCAGCTTGCCGCGGGCGTTGCGCAGCTCGCGCTTGTCGCCGATATCGGTGAGCGTCCAGCCCTTCGGCAGCTGTGGCTGCCAGGCACTAATCGGCCAGTGGCTGAGCATCACGTCGGCGAGCACCTGGCTGGCGGGCGGCAGCTGCGGCACCACGATTGATTGTTCGGCATGCAGCCCTTTTTCATCGTAAGTGACAAGGAACAGGCGGATACCGACAGAGGAGAGGCCTGCCAGGGTGAGTTTTTTATCATCAGCATTAAGCATCACCAGCAGCGACTGGGTTTTGCCGTTAAAACTGCCGGTGAGGAGCTGCTGGGAACTGACCGCCGGAGAGATCCCCGGCGCGGGTAGCGTCACGCGTGCGCCCGGCTCCAGCCACGCCTGTGGTCGGCCTTTTTGTTCGGGCTGCGAGTGGCTGCAACCGGCCAGCATCAGCGTGGCGACCAGCGCAGCGGCGCGCCAGAATGTCTGATTAATCATCTTCTTTTTTTCTCTTTTTTCCCTGGCATCGCCAGCGGTGACAGCAGGAAGGCGGTGAAAATGCCGCTTACCAGCACAATGCCAAAGCTACTGATCGCCTGAGTGGCGCTAAAGACCAGCATCCCCAGCGTTAGCAGGGTGGTTAGCATGGCCAGCGTAATCGCTAACAATGAGGTTAACGGCGTGCCGCGCGGATTGCTGAAAAACAGCGTGTAGTTAATGCCGATGCCGAGTACCAGCACCAGCGCCAGCAGCGAGAACAGATTGACTGCATGGCCGCTCAGCGCCAGCACCGCCAGACCGCAGCCCAGCGATAATACCGATGGCACGAGACTGATTAGCCCTTTGCGCCAGCCAAGCCGCACCACCGCGCCGCAGGCAATCACTGCCAGCGCAACCAATAGCAGGCCGGTCAGAATATGGCGATACAGCGCGAACAGTTCGTCAAAGCTGCTTTTACGATCCACCCAGGCTATCCCCCCAGGAAACAGCTTGCTCAGCATGCCCACTGCTGCGCTGTCTTTCACTCCTTCAACCGGGACCAGCACGCCGCTTTCGCCGTCGGCCAGCGTCAGCCACAGTAGCCGCCAGCCTTCGCTGGCCGGGCTGGCAAGCCAGTCATCGACCGTCACCGGCATGGCGTTAAGATCGGGATTTATCGCTGACATTCCGGCGTTTTGTAATGCTTTAGCTACCGCAGGCGCGGCATCTTTCAGTAACGTTAAATCTTGCTGCTGGCGGGCGGGCGAGTTCAGCGGAATGGTGCGATACCCGCTGAGTAATCCATCGGTTTTCGCCTGTTCCAGTACTAAGGTAAACCTCTCCAGCCGCTCCAGCGTTTGCTGCGCGGATTTGCCGTACACCACAAACCACTTCTGATCGACGCTCTGCCCGGTCAGCGCGGTAATCGCTTTTTCCTGTGCCAAAATATCCTGCGGCAGCGCCTGAAGCTGCGAGATATCATCGTCCACGCGCAGCGTTGCTATTCCCGCCAGTGAGAAGAGAGCCAGCGCCACCGGCAGGCCGACGGAAAGCTTTTTATTGCGTCGCCAGGCCGCAAGCCAGCGTAGCATCAGTACCATCGCCGGAACCGGGCGCACCGGCAGCCCACGACACAGCCACGGATGCCAGAAAATCACCGTCAGGCAGGAAGCGCTCAGGCCTACCGCCGCGAATACCGCCATCTGGCGAATGCCGGGGAAGGGGGCGAGCATCATAATCAGATACGCCGCCACGGTGGTCAGCAGCGCCAGCAGCAGGGCATTGCGCACTTTGCTGAGGCTTTGCCACGGGGAGGTTTCTGCGCCGTGCACCATCCGCTCGGTCAGATAGTAGAGCGTGTAGTCGGCGGAGATCCCGATGATGCTCATGCTCATCACCAGCGTCATCAGGTGCAGCTCGCCAAAAATCAGCAACGTGACGACGGTGCCCGCCAGCGCGCCAATGCCGATCGAAATCAGGCACAGCAGCAGCGGGCGCAGGGAACGGAACACCGCCACAATCAGCAAAATCACCCCAAACAGGGTGGCAACGCCGAGGGTCGAAACATCTCGCTTCGCCTGCTGGCTGGCGTAATCGCTGTAGAACATGGTCCCACGAGACAACAGCTGCGCCTGCGGATATTGCGCCTTGAGCTCACCTTCCAGCGTATTGAGCGTGGTGACTAGCTGGTGCGTCTGCTGCATATCAAACGACGAACCGGCCAGCTCGCCATGCAGCAGGTACCAGTAGTTGCCCTGTTCATCCTGGGCCACCAGCCAGCCGTCCATCAGCCGCAGGCGCTGGCCGTTTTTGGCCATTGCCAACTGCGAGCCGCGCATCAGCATCAGCGGGTCGTTTTGCAGCTCTTTACCGCTTACGCCAGAGAAGGCCGAGTAGAGTTGGGAAAGAATCCACTGCGCCTGCGCCTCGCCGCCGTTTTGCAGGCGTGCGCGGGTGTCGCTATCGATCAGGCCGTTGCGGTGCTGCCAGAAGAAGGCGCCCCATGCCTGCTGGCTGTCGGCGTCCATCGGGCCTTTGACCTCAGCCAGCGCCTGCGATTTCTGTAATAGCGACAACCAGCTGCGGGCAACCTGCGGGTCGGCTTTTTTCCCGGGGCTTACCAGCCAGACCAGTTGCCGGTCAAGGCGCTGCATAAAGCCGTCGTTGAGGCTCGGCGGGATCTCGCCGAGCGCCTGTTTTGGCAGCATCGCCAGGACGCTGCTGTTAAGCCGTGCCTGAGGCAACAGCGTCAGCAACATGCCCAGCAGGATCAGGCAGGCGATTCCCCAGAACAGCGCGGGACGTTTACTGGGCGGCAAAGCGTTGGCGTTCGTCATCGGTCAGCTGTGCGGGCGTCAGTTGGTGTTGGGAAAGGGCGATATCGGTGCGATCGCCCTGCTTATCGTTCAGTTGAATACTTTCCAGATAGGTTTTTCCGGCTAAATCGATGGTTGCGAAAATCTTATCCAGCGGCGTGGTGATCGGCGTCAGGCGCAGCGTCCAGCGGCCTTCGCCTTTGTCAGCAAACTCTACGCGAAAGTTCTCTTCCAGCACTTTACGATCCGCCTGGAACAGCGCGCGCAGCAGATGGTTGAACTGGAACATTTGTGGGTTGTTCTCGGCGGTGATGGTTTGCGGCGGCTGGCCGTTGATCACCTGTACCATCCGTTTGTCATCGAGCAGCAACTGCATCGGGAACGGGGTGGTTTGATCCCAAAGTAAACCCTGTTCGCGAGCGATCAGCATTTTGCCCTGGGATCGCAGCGGCTGCGGCAGATCCTTGATGGTGCGGGTTTGATCGAAGTGAGCGCGAACCACCGGCTGTTCGGTAAAGCGCTGTTGTAGATCATCAAGCGTCAGGGCGCTGACGAAAGGACTGATGAGCAGCGCCAGCAGTGGTAAGTATCTCATGGCGTGACCCCCATACGTTCGAACAGGATAGCCGGGCTGATGAAGCACAGTTCGCGGCTTTTTTCTTCTACCGCCACCTGGATGGTGTAGCCGGTAGTCGCGCGTTTGCCGGTTTCGGCATCGAAAATTTCGTAACCAATGCGCAGACGGTTTTCGAACTCCTCAAGGCGGGCGCGTACGCGAATGCGCTGCTCAAAGGTCAGGGGGTTGCGATACTTGACGCGGGTATCGACCACCGGCCACAGATAGCCCGATTCTTTCATCTGCCGATAGCCATAATCGAACTGATTCAGCAGCGCCTCGCGGGCAATTTCGAAATAGCGGAAATAGTTGCCATGCCACGCCACGCCCATCATATCGACGTCGTGGAACGGAATGTTCAGCTCGACTTCAGCCGTAAAGCGGGGATCGTTAAGCACCCTTACTCCTTGTTTTTGGTATCCGGCAACTGCCAGAAATCGAAAAAGTTAAACCAGTCGAGCGGCGACTGTAGCGCGTAGTGTTCTAGACGTTCGGCGTAGCGATCGATGGCTTGCTGTAATGCGTTTTGCCGGTCGGTGCGCGGCAACAGTAGCGGGTCGGCGAAAGGCTCGCAGTGAATACGCAGTTTCCCCCGTTGGCGCAGGGCGAAAATCAGATCCACCGGGCAGCGCAAAATCGAGGCGAGAATAAAAGGTCCCTGCGGGAAGGGGGCAGCTTGCCCCATAAAGCGACTCCAGCAGACGCGCCATTCGCCGCCGCGTTGCGGATTGACTGCAATACGATCGCCGACGATGGCAATCCACTCGCCGCGATCCAGCTTCTCTTTAAGCAGGATCGCAGTATCCGGGCCGATATCGGTTACCGGCAGCAGATTCAGCCCGGCCTGCGGGGCCATCTCTTGCATAATTTGCTTAAAGCGCTGGGCATTGTCGCTGAACACCAGCGCGTTGATGGTTTTACTACCCTGTAATTGTGCCAGCGCCCGACAGGCTTCGACATCGCCGAGGTGTGAGGCCAGCAGCAGCTTGCCGCGCGGTGAGCTAACGTTGAGCGTCTCTTCTGCGCCTGGGGTAAACATCACGTCGCGGCCTAACCGCAGTTCGCCGCGCCAGCTGGCAATTTTATCGAGCATCGCATCGCCAAAACGCAGGAAGTGCTGATAGCTGGTGAGCGATGGCGGCAGCGGCATCTGGCGTGCAGTTAGCTGTTCGCGCACGCGGGCAATCCAGCTTTGCGAGGCTTTGCGGGCGGAGGTTGCCGTGAGCCAGTAAACGCCAACCACTGGGTAGAGCAGCAGGGAGAATGCTTTGCGCCCGAGTAATCGCCACACGAGCAGCATCAGGCGCATCCCCCATAAACCTTTCACTTCCTGCTGGCGCGCCCAGTGTGGCGATGTGCGGCGAAATAGCAGCGACGGGATGCGCGGCAACATGCCAAAAAACAGGCGCGTGTGCATCCGTGAAATGCGCAGGTTGTCTCTGAGGGCATCGAAATGCGATAGCCCGTCCAGCGGATAGGTGACGCGGGTGGGGACAAAATAGCTGGTGTTGCCTTGCCAGTAGAGGCGCACCATCACTTCAGTATCAAAATCCATTCGCTTGCCGAGCGTCACGCGCTGCGCCAGCTGTAGCGTCGGTGCTACCGGATAAACCCGAAAGCCGCACATGCTGTCTTTGAGCTGGAGCGAGAGCGTTTCAATCCACACCCAGACGTGGGTCACCCAGCGTCCGTACAGGCGCGAGCGGGGTATGGAATCGTCATAAATCGGCTGCCCGGAAATCAGCGCTGTTGGGTGAAGCTCCGCCAGCGCAAGCAGTTCAGGAATATCTTCAATGGCGTGCTGGCCGTCGGCATCAACCTGCACCGCATGGCTGAATCCGGCCTCTGCCGCCGCCTGCATGCCGCAGATCGTCGCCGCGCCTTTGCCCGAGTTAATCGGCAGGCGAATTAAGGTCAGATTTTTATCTTCTGCCGCCAGGCGGGCCAGTTCATCCCGCGTGGCATCGTCGCTGCCGTCGTCCACTACAATGCAGGGCAGACCAAACGGCTGAAGCCGTGCCAGCACGCTTGCCATCATTGCGCCGTGGTTGTAGCAGGGGATCAGTACGCAGGGCTGGAAGGCTATCGGCATAACCGGATTTTCCCGCTGCTAGTGGTGTGGCGCGCGTCGCCATCATGGCGCTGATAGCTAAAGCTCAGCATCTGGCGCTCTTCTTGCCAGTTCAGGGTCAGCGTGACGGTGGTTTCCGGCAGCAGCGGGGCCTGAAATTTCACGTTCTGAATGCTGTGAAAACGCCAGCCGGGGGCGAGCAGCGTGGTGGCGTAGTGCATTACCCAGTCCATCTGCGCGACGCCGGGCAGCAGCGGCTGCACGGCAAAATGTCCACGAAACCAGAACAGAGCAGGGTCGAGATGCAAAACGATCTCTACCTGTTGAGGTTGTGCCTGATGGCGCTCAATTTCATGGGGTTTCATGAAATAACTCCTGTAATTGCGCATAGACACGCTTGTTCATACTGTTAACCGGGATTTCGTCAACCACCCGCCAGTAACGAGGAATAGCAACCGGCTCAAGCAACGCGCGCAGCGCTTTACGCCACGCTAACTCCTGGCTTTTACTCCAGCGTTCGCGGGCGTTGTCGTCCAGCACCAGCAATGCGCCAACGCCCTGACGACTGCCGCGAGTCACTGGCAATACCGCCGCTTCAAGGATGCCGTCCAGCGCCAGCAGGCGCTGCTCCACTTCGCCAAGTGAAATACGTTTCTCTTCAATTTTAACTATCCGGCCCCGACGCCCCGTCAGGCGAAACTGACCGCTTTCTTCAAAATGCAGGGTATCGTCGAGTAACAGGCCGTTATCATCAGCAATCAGCGGAGAAAACACGCGAAATGCGTCATTTTCAGCATGAAACCTGACGCCGGGAAAGGGCAACCATGCCGCGTCGTCTTGCTGGCGATGGCGCCAGGCGATAACGCCGGTTTCGGTGCTGCCATAAATTTCGTCCGGCCAGACTTGCAGCCAGTCGGCGGCCTGTGCGGCATCTTGCCAGGGCAGCATGCCGCCTGCGGACAAAATCAGTTCGACCGGTGGAGGCGTCAGCTGGTTGTCGAGGCGTTTGAGAAACGCCGGACTGCTGATAAACGCATAGCGATGTTCATGGCTTAGGGCGGCTAGCTGTTCGGCGTACCAGGTCATGGCGGCATGCAGCGGCAAACCCAGCGTCATCGGCAGGAAGATACGAAACGTCAGACCGTACAAATGCTGAGGGACCACCGACGCAACCACCCGACAGCCTGCCAGACGATCGGCAAAGCGCGAGGCGAGTAGCGCCGCTTCGCGGTCAAGGCGACTAATGGGCTTGATGACCCTCTTCGGCTGGCCGGTAGAGCCTGAAGTAAAGAGTTCAACGAAGGCGTCCTCGCGGATCGCTGGTAAAGAGATTTCGTGCGTTGCGGTTGCCATGCCAGAGCTGACAATCAGCTGCGCTCCCTGCCAGTCCAGCGACTTATCGCTCA
This sequence comes from Klebsiella sp. RHBSTW-00484, assembly GCF_013705725.1. NCBI lineage: Bacteria > Pseudomonadati > Pseudomonadota > Gammaproteobacteria > Enterobacterales > Enterobacteriaceae > Klebsiella > Klebsiella sp. RHBSTW-00484. The sequence continues at coordinate 389,576 of NZ_CP055481.1, forward strand.
ATACGCCGTCAAACAGCGCGCGCTGCTCGTTTAATAACGACACGCGGCAGTGACCGGGGATCACCGGCGTTTTGCCCGCATGCAGCGTCGCCAGCAGCGCCACGATAAACAGATAGCTGTTCTCAAAGCATAGCGCCCAGCGTTCAGCTTCCTGCTGATGCAGGTGCGTTATCAACTGGTCAACATCATGGCGTAGATGGCTGAGTGTCCAGGTACAGTCTTCCTGCCATGCAATGGGCATCTCGGCTGGACGTTGGGCGCTGAGCCACTCTGAGAGTGGGAGGGGCTGCTTCATTGGGTATCTCGTTTAATCACCCGGCGGCGGACTAACCATTCGCCCGCCATCAGCGTTCCCATCAACAGATAGGAGAGCATCCCGTTCCAGGCCGTCCACAGGGGCATATCACCGTGTAGCGCGGTAAACAGCGCAATGCCGCCGTTGATGATGAAAAAGGCGCACCAGATTTGCGTCACGCGGCGGGTATAGCGCACGCCAGTATCCGCAAGAGCGGGCTCGCGCAGTCGCGCCAGACGTTCGACGATGGGCATGGATGACCATAACGAACCGCCAAACACCGCCAGCATGACGGCGTTGACCACCACCGGGTAGAACAGCAGCAACTGGTGCGTTTTAAGCAGATAGCTGGCAATGCAAAGCGTCATGCCCGCAATCGCTACCACTTGGGTGACAATGCGCAACGGTCCCGCCTGTCGCCGGGTCTGGCGAAAGCGTAAAAAAAGCAGCAGCGCCATCAGAGGCAGCAGCCAGTGCAGGCTGTTATGCGCCAGCCCAAACCAAATCAAAAATGGCCAGGCCAGAAGCAGTAAGCCCGTCAACAGTGGGACCACCGGTAGCGAGCGAACGCCTGACATGACGAATCAGGCTTCTTTGAGCAGGCGTTCTACCGCGTCGACAACATCCTGCACGGTACGCACGGCTTTGAACTCTTCCGGCTTGATTTTCTTACCGGTTTTCTTTTGCAGATGCACGATCATGTCGACAGCATCAATGCTGTCCAGCTCCAGATCGTCGTACAGGCGCGCCTCGGGATTAATATCCTGCGGGTCGATTTCAAACAGCTTAACCAACAGCGTGGAGACTTCTTCGTAAATGGCTTTTTGATCGGTCATAACGGACTCTCCTCAGGCACGTTGCGCGTGAATGAAAGATGCCAGCGTGGCGACGGAAAAGAAGTGCTGACGCATCTCTTCGCTCTCAGCCGACAGCACCACGCCATACTGGTTTTTCACTGCCAGACCGAGCTCCAGAGCATCGATTGAGTCCAGACCCAGACCATCGCCAAACAGCGCTGCTTCAGTGTCGATATCGTCAGCGGACAGCTCGTCCAGGTTCAATGTGTTGATAATCAAATTTTTAATTTCAAGATAGAGCGCTTGCATCATTAATTCCTGTGCCAGGCGTAGTACCTGATTGTAATTGAAGCAAAAGATGCCGGTTTAACTGCCTTGCCGCCAGTGCCGGTTCTTGTACATTTGCGTCGTAAAATTGGTCGATTTGCACCCGCTCGCCAACCGTAATGGTAAAACGCGGTTTGGTTTGCGGTGCGTCATGCCACTTGCTCTGTTTGCCCAGCATGTGCTCGCTGCAGCGGATAACCACCACGCGTAAATCGCTGCTACAGCGCACGGCGATATTAGCCGCGCCGCGTTGTAGCGTCATTTTTTCGCCGGGAAGCGTGCGCGTTCCCTCGGGAAAAATCAAAATAGTATCGCCTTGCTGTAAACGCTGACGACTGGCGGGCAGCAGGGCATCGGCTTGATCGTTAACCAGATAATCCGCGGCACGAATGACGCCGCTGAGGAAGGGGTTTTTCAGCAGCGCGCTTTTCACCAGGCAGTCGGTTTGGGGCATGACGGACGCCAGCATGACGTAATCGATAAGGCTAGGGTGGTTGGCGACGACCAGGCAACCGTGCTCCTGGCGTAAAATATCGCCCCCTTCAATGCGGTAATCGAGTACGCCGACGGATTTTACTACGGTTAAAAAGAGTCGGAAACTTGCCGAAATGCTGCGCCGCGCGAGGCGGCGGCGGCGGGCCTTGTTGCGGACCGTCACCAGCAGCAGGTTGAACCAGACAAGAGAGAGTAGCAGCCCACCAATCCCGAACAGCGCGAAACAAAGGCCGGTCATCGCCGCTCGCCAGAGACGGTTTAGCTGTGACAAGACGCCGTTCATGCGCGGCTCCATAGCCACTGAACGCGCTCGCCGGGGAGCGTAAAGGCGTCGGCGTGTTGTAAATAGTGGCGTAAAAACAGCAGGCTTTGCGGCAGGGCGGTCTCTTCGCTGGGCACGCTTTGGCGCTGAGTTTGACACTGCCATTCGCTGCCTGCTTCAATCACCCATGCCGTCGCATAGGGCCAGGTTGGCATATCAGATGGCAGCTGTGGGTGATAAAACTCGGGCAGGAAGCCATCGAAATCGACCATTAATATGCGCTGATAGCCCGCGTGTAGCAGGCCCATCACTTCATATAAGCCCTGCTGGAAGGTGTCTCGTCCGGCAGAAAGCGACGATGAGACTATCGGTTTTTTTGCGGCAATCGTCAGGTTACCCACGGCGGAGTTATGCACCGATAAGGCGAAATCGGTTGGCGAGAGCGCCTGCTCTGTTGCCAGCGCGTGGAGGATTCGGTAATTGCGCTCCAGCTCACCGTGGCGACTGGTGTACAGCACCGCGTCGATATGATGACGGCGCAGCATCGCCAGTCCGCATTCTACGGCCAGCTTGCTGCCGGAACTGAGTCTACGGGCGGTCATCATCGGCAGCTCGCTAAGCTTTACCGGGGAGGCCGCTGGATCGATGGCGTGCAAATGCCGTGACCACTGAAGCCACTGTTCGCTGCCATTGACCCCAGGTGCCATGGCTTGCCAGTCAACTATGTTTAATGAAAATGTCATCCACTCGCGTCCGCGATCGATCAATGATTCTGCTGGCGTTAATTTGAACGCCAAAACAGCGCTTAGCGCTGCTTTATTATTTTATTTTCTGGCATATCAATAAGGTATGCCCGACGCCTAAATTATCGTGGCGTTGTTCTATCTCGAATCCTGCCATTTCAAGATAGCGGTAAAACTTCTCTACGCTGTAGAAACGGCTATTCCCGTTGGCCATACAGGTAAAATAGAGCGAAGACGCATTCAGGCTAAATGAGGCCGCTTCAAATTTCTGCGCGTCCCAGAACAGTTCCAGAATGCATAACCTTGCGCCTGGCTTCATCACGCGCGCCACATTACTGAGCATGGTGACAATTTGTTCTGGCGAAAAGCAGTCAAGAAATTGGCTCATCCACCAGATATCAGCCTCTCCCGGCAGGCGCTCGTCGCTCAGCATATCCACGGCATGAAAATCAATGCGATGAGACAGACCCGCATTTTCTATATTTTCGCGAGCCAGCGCAATTTGTTGTGGCAAGTCTAATAACGTTACCGCGATATTTTCATCATACTGGCAGCAGCGCAGCGCCCATTTTCCGGTATTTCCGCCTACATCGTACAGGGTTGCAGGCTGACTGGCGAATACATACGGCAGCGCGGCGTTGAAAGCGCCGTCAGAATAGTAATGATCGAATGCGAACCAGCTTTTACGCGCCGCCTGTGGGAGCTGCGATAATGCGGGATAAATGGTTGGCCAGTCGCCAAAAACTTTTAACCCAGAAGGCTTTCCTTCCTGCAACGCATTTTCTAAAAAGAACAATCCCTGATAGCAAACGTCCTGAGTAAAATCCATATTTACTCGGGTCATTGCATCATGAAGTAAGAAATGTCCTACTTTAGCGAGATAATATTGTCCCTCTTTATGGGTAAGGATGCGTCCGCTTAATCCCATATCCAGCAATACGCTGACGGCATATTCATTGACGTCGCAATCCGTGCAAATAGCTTCAAGCGTTGCGCCGAGTTTTCCTTGCTTATCGAGATAATCCAGGATGCCTGAATTGCGTAGGCATAATGCGGTTTGAAAGAGCATGGGGGCAAAAGCAATACGTTGCGCTTCGGTAATGGCATCCAGTGCGCTGAGAGAGTCCTTTTTGTACACGTTCGGCACAACCTTTTACAGTGTCAGTAGAGGGAGCGGGCCATTACTGGCCCGCATGTACTTCAGGGACAGGATTACAGGGCCGAATCTGCGGCCAGGTTAATCTGAATGTCTTTATCGAGGTTGTGTACCCAGCGGTTATAGTTTCTATGGATTTTTCCGCCGGAAGCCATCAGGTTGAGGCTGCTATCGTAATTGATGGAATAGCGGGTGGCAGAGTAGGTGATTTTTATTTCGGCAACATGGTCACGTGATTGCTGACGGGCTTTGATGACCCCAGGACCTGCGTCTGACATAATCCATTCGCGTTGTGCGCCCGCTTTGATAATTGCTTTTTTGACCTGGGCTTCGGTATGGCCTGCGCTTACCGTGGTCTGGATTTGCTCAATAGGCGCCGTGCGTGCGCAGCCAGCCAGAGCACCGATAACCGCAATCGCGGCAGCCCAGCGAATAACCTTTTTCATGAATACTCCCTATCAATTTATTGGTCGAAGAAATAATTTATACACCGTTTGAGTATATCGATACCTGGATACAATAAGGCCATCTGTATTATTTTATTTGATTAATGCATTTGTTTGTTTTTAAAGAGTATATCAGCCAGATGTTCTGGTGTTATTAGATTTCTGCGGTACATTAAAACCAGTTGAAAATATAAATGCAAGAAAAAAAGTATAAGTAAATTAACGCGTTCTATCAATGGATAGAATCTGTTGGGGATGATTTACTGCTTTTTCTGTAGGTATCCATTATTAATGAGTAGCAGGCGAATTATTAAGTTTTTTGGTGTTTTAATGAGAAGGGCCTCTATGGATGCTTTTTAGGTTACCGCATTTCAATACAAAATACGGTAACCCGTTATTGCTGTAAAAAGACTAACCTGGTAGCCGGCTTTTGGGGCGCCCTGGCCCAAGCAATATGGCTAATTTGCTGCCGCCTTTAGTGGTCTCCATCCATATTTTGCATACGCTGGTTAACGGCACCGAAAGCAGCATACCCACCGGGCCAAGTAGCCATCCCCAAACCAGTAATGAGAGGAAAACCACCAGCGTAGACATCCCAAGACGGTGCCCCATCATGCGCGGTTCCAGAATATTGCCGATGATCATATGAACAACTAAAAAGAGTGCGCCAACCAGCAGGCATTCATAAAAACCGTTAAACAGCAGCGCCTGAATCATTGGCGGAACGGCGGAAATCACCGAACCAATATTGGGCACATAGTTCAACAGAAAAGCCAGGACTCCCCACATCAGCGCAAACTGAATTCCCATTAACAGCAGCCCTAACCAGACGATAACCCCGGTCCACAGACTGAGCAGCGTTTTCAGCGCCAGATAATGTGAGACCCCTTTCAACGCCCGATGGAGACCGGCGATATGAATTTGCGGATTATTAAGCGCAAAGCGCAGCTTGTAGGGGACATGGCGCACTTCAAAGAGCATGAAGACGACGGTCATAACCAGCAGGATGACGCTGGCCATAGCGCCCGACAGCCCGGTCATTAGCGCCGTCGTCAGGGTGACCAGCTTATCGGAATCGATGCGCTGTAGCATACGCTCCGGGGACATATGGGTATGCCAAAATGGCAGCATCTCCTGCAGATGCAGAACTTTTGCCGTCAGCTCCTTATTGTACTTCGGCAGCATCGCGACGAATTCGTTAACCGAAGCTGCAAGCACGCCAATAAGCGCAGTGAGAACAATCAGCATCACCACAACCACGATGGTAATGGCTACCGGGCGACGTATGCCGCGGCGGATAAACCAGGTCACCAGGGGATTGAGGACAATGGCGAAGAAAAGCGCCAACAATAGCTGTACGATGATATCTGCAGCCGCATGAATACCCGCGAGGATAATGACCAGTGATGCCAGCTTAAGCAGGATATGCATGCCCGTTTTATCGGGCTGGGGGGTTGTCATTAACGGTTCCTTTCTTATGATTTTCATTAAGAGCCCACCCCATTAGGGCTATTTTACTTGCCATTTTGAACCTGGGCAGTGCTCAGACAAAACTCACAGAGTTTTGAACGCCCTTCAGGGCGGCCCGAAGGGGGAGCGTAGCGAATAATCCTCACGTACTACGTGTACGCTCCGGTTCTTGCGCGCTGTCCGTGTTCAAACTGTCTGCGCCAATAACGCCTACTGGGATAGGCTCTAAGTGTAGCGGTTGGTTTGCTGCCGATATTCCTAATCTGGCTGCTGATTTAAAGCGTGCAGCATGGTAAAAATGAAACACTGTTGTAAAAAACTGGTGGAACCCATGCCTGAAGCCGCTGCCGAACCGGCACTCAATGGACTGCGTCTCAATCTGCGGATTGTCTCGGTGGTTATCTTTAACTTTGCCAGCTACATGACGATTGGGCTGCCGCTGGCGGTGTTGCCGGGTTATGTTCATGACGTGATGGGGTTTAGCGCGTTCTGGGCGGGTCTGGTTATTAGCCTCCAGTATTTCGCCACGCTGCTGAGCCGCCCTCATGCCGGGCGCTACGCCGACCTGCTTGGGCCGAAAAAAATCGTCGTCTTTGGCCTGTGCGGCTGCTTTCTTAGCGGGCTGTGCTATCTGCTGGCGGCGTTTAGTGGCGGCTGGCCGATGGTGAGTTTGCTCCTGCTGTGCCTTGGGCGCGTTATCCTTGGTATCGGACAAAGCTTTGCAGGCACAGGTTCGACGCTATGGGGCGTCGGTGTTGTCGGTTCGCTGCATATCGGCAGAGTGATTTCGTGGAACGGTATCGTGACCTACGGCGCAATGGCGATGGGCGCACCGCTCGGCGTGCTTTGTTATTCCCTAATCGGCCTGCACGGTCTGGCGTTCACCATTATGGCGGTGGCGCTGGTGGCGGTACTGTGCGCACTGCCGCGTGCAGCGGTGAAAGCGGGCAAGGGCAAAGCGATGTCGTTTCGCGCGGTACTGGGACGGGTCTGGCTCTACGGGATGGCGCTGGCCCTGGCTTCGGCGGGTTTTGGCGTTATTGCCACCTTTATCACCCTGTTTTATGACGCCAAAGATTGGGATGGCGCGGCCTTCGCGTTAACGCTGTTTAGTTGTGCGTTTGTCGGCACCCGCCTGCTTTTCCCTAACGGGATTAATCGTCTTGGCGGGCTGAACGTGGCGATGATCTGTTTTACGGTTGAGATTATTGGTCTGCTGCTGGTGGGGCTGGCGGAGACGACGCTGATGGCGAAAATCGGCACTTTCCTTGCCGGGGCGGGCTTCTCGCTGGTATTCCCGGCGCTTGGCGTGGTGGCGGTGAAGGCCGTGCCGCAGCAGAATCAGGGATCGGCGCTGGCAACCTATACGGTGTTTATGGACCTCTCATTGGGGATTACCGGGCCGCTTGCCGGATTGTTGATGGCGTGGGCGGGGATTTCTTCGATTTATCTGGCGGCGGCGGGACTGGTTGCGGTGGCGTTGCTGCTGGGGTGGCGGTTAAAAAAACGGCCCCCGGTTGGTGAACCGGAGGCCGCAGCGTCAGGCCAGTAGCTACTGGATGACGAGGGTATTGATGATGTTTTCTGCTTCGGTCTGCGCCTGCTGCTGGTTATCCGCCGGTAGCGTAACCTGCAGGGTTAGCAGTTTGTCGTCAACTTTGCCGAGGAGCACGGAAGACCATGCGGTCTGGCCCTTCGCGGAGATAATGCTGTCGAGTTGCTGCAGCGTATGACCCTTAATCTCAACGGATTTATTGGTGACGACCTGCAACTGCGGATCGCGACTGCGCTGCTGCTCTTCCAGACGCTGCGCCATCACGGCCAAATCTTCATTGGTGCTGTCGCCAACAATCACAATCACCGCTTTCTGGCCGGTGGCATCAGAGTAGACGTGCATATTGTTGGCCTGGGTGCCCAGCTTGCCGCTCTGGTCGGTCATACCTGCCGGCAGAGAGAAGCTCAGTTTGCCATCCAGCAGACTAATAGGTTGTCCGCTGGCGTTACTTTCCGCAGCAGCCCCGGCAGTCGGCGTTTTTGTGTCACTGTTATCACAGGCCGCAAGCCCCATAACCAGCAGGCCAATACCGACATATTTAACCAAATTGCGCATTGACATCTTCCTTTCGATAAACGGCCATTAACGGCTCATCCGCGTATCTTATCACATCACTCTGTGAGTACTCTTAACCTGGCTGCAATGCCGATAAATCGGATTTATCTGCCAGCTTTTTCATTAGCATATTCAACAGCATGCCGTACATCGGCAGGAAGAAAACGATGCTAATCAGCACTTTGAAGCAATAATCGACGATGGCGATTTCTCCCCAGTGCGCCGCCATAAACGGGTCCGGGCTGCGCCAGAAGGCGATAAAGAAGAAGGCCAGGGTATCGCTGACGTTACCGAAGAGGGTCGATGCGGTCGGCGCCAGCCACCAGCGACGGTTTTGACGCAGGCGGTTAAAGACGTGGACATCGAGGATTTGCCCCAGCGCGTAGGCCATAAAGCTGGCGGCGGCGATACGAGCGACAAACAGGTTAAAGCTGGTTAAGGCGGCAAAACCCTGCCATTCACCCATATAGAACAGCGCAGAAACCCCGTAGGAGATCACCAGCGCCGGGATCATGACCGCGAGGATAATGCGTCGCGCCAGCGGAGCGCCGAAAATCCGCACCGTAAGATCGGTGGCAAGGAAAATAAACGGAAAGCTGAACGCGCCCCAGGTGGTATGAAAACCAAAGATGGAGATCGGTAGCTGCACCAGATAGTTACTGGAAGTGATGACCAGCAGATGGAAAAGCGATAGCCAGATCAGCGCTTTTTTACGCTGAATAGAAGTAAACGGACTCATATTGTGACCTTTTTAGTGGTTGGGGTGAGGGAACCCAATAAAAACGGCTGCATGATACTGCGTTGGGTGCGTAATGCAATGGTTGTTTTTCGCGCAAACGTTAACCTGGCTTGCGTACTGATGAACTGGGGGTAAACTAGGGGCGTTTTGTTGATATGAGATGAAAATGAGCGAACTTTTCTCCAGCCCTGACCATACTCTTGATGCGCAGGGGCTTCGTTGCCCGGAACCGGTGATGATGGTGCGTAAGACCGTGCGTACGATGCCGGTGGGCGAGACGCTGCTGATTGTTGCCGACGATCCGGCAACCACCCGCGATATCCCCGGTTTTTGCCGCTTTATGGAACACGAGCTGCTGGCGCAGGAAACCGAGGCGCTGCCGTACCGTTATCTGATTCGTAAAAGCCACTGATCTGCTTCAGGTTTCCCCGGAGGCGGTGCTGCGCACCTGTCCGGGCTACAAAAACCAGCCTGTAGCCCGGGCAAGGCGCGTCAAGCGCCGCCCCCGGGACTTTCAGCTTACTTCTTACGTAATAGCCGCAACGCGTTGGCGGTGACCAGCACCGTCGCTCCGGTATCCGCTAGCACCGCCAGCCACAGGCCGGTCAGGCCGAGCAGGGTGGTGACTAGGAAGATCCCCTTCAGACCCAGCGCGATGGCGATGTTCTGCCGAATATTGGCGTGGGTGGCGCGGGCCAGCGAAATCATCTGCGCCAGCCCGGTTAAGCGGTTATGGGTTAACGCTGCGTCAGCGGTCTCCAGGGCGACGTCGGTGCCGCTACCCATAGCGATACCTATAGTCGCGGCTTTCATTGCCGGGGCATCGTTGATACCGTCGCCGACCATGGCCAGCGGCGCGTCCGCGTTGAGCGCCATGACCGCCTGCACTTTATCCGCAGGCAGCAGCCCGGCGCGAAATTCCAGCCCCAGCTCGCTGGCGATAGCCGCCGCCGCGCGCGGATTATCACCGGTAAGGATCACCCCCTGAACGCCCAGTTGATGTAGCTCATCGACCGCCTGGCGAGCATCGTCGCGCAATGTATCGCGCAGCGCCAGAATCCCCAGCAGTACCTCATCGCGCATCACCAGCACCACCGTTTGCCCGGCGCTTTCCAGTTGCTGAATACGTTCCTCATACTGCGGGTCGCTATTTTTGCTGGCGGCGCAAATTAGCACCCGACGGCCTTCTACTTCCGCCTCAATGCCGGAACCAGCCAGCGCGCGCTGGGCGTGGGCTAGCGGAATGGCGAGCTGGCGCTGTGCTGCCTCTCGGACCACGGCCTGGGCCAGCGGGTGGCTGGAGCCTTGCTCCACGGCGGCGGCCAGCGCCAGCAGATCGTTTTCAACGATTTCGGCGGTTGCGATAATGGCGGTGACCCGTGGCTGGCCGATGGTCAGGGTACCGGTTTTATCAAACGCGACCTGGCGCACGCGTCCTAACTGCTCCAGCGCCGCGCCGCCCTTAATCAACGCGCCGCGACGTGCCGCTACCGCCAGCCCGGAGGTAATCGCTGCCGGGGTGGAAATCACCAGCGCGCACGGGCAGCCAATCAGCAGCAGCGTTAAGCCTTTGTAGATCCACGGCATCCATTCACTCGCAAACAGCAGCGGTGGCATGATGGCGACCAGCAGAGCGACGACCATAATCGCCGGGGTATAGATGCGGCTAAAGCGATCGATAAAACGCTCAATTGGCGCCCGGCGCTCTTCCGCTTCTTCAATCAGCTTCAGGATGCGATCGATAGCGCTGTCGCCCGGCTCTGAGATAACCGTTAACTGGACCAGACGATCGACGCTGGTTGCGCCTGCCGCCACCCGTTCACCCGCATTACGTTCTACCGGTACGGATTCACCGGTCAAAGCGCTCTCATCAAAGCTGGCGAAAGGAGACAACAGCTGACCATCAGCAGGCAGGCGGCCCCCGGCGGCGACTTCAATCACGTCGCCGGGACGCAGGTCGCGCTGGGCAACCGTTTCGCGCACGCCGTCGCGAATGCGAATTGCGGTGTCGGGTTTCAGCGCCATCAATGCGCTAACCCCCTGACGCGCGCGGCTGGCGGCCCAGCCCTCAAGACGTTCGCCAATTAAGAACAGCAGCAGCACCATCGCTGCTTCGGCGGTCGCACCGATAAAGAGTGCGCCGATAGCTGCAACGCTCATCAGGGTTTCAATGGCGAACCAGCTTCCGCTTTTAATCAGGCGAAGCGCCTGACGGGCGACGGGCCACAGGCCGACGAGTGTGGTGGCGATGAACGCCAGTTCGCCAAAGGGATGGTTGAACTGCTCCAGCCCCCAGCTTAGCGCCATCATCACGACCAACGTGATAAGCGCCAGATTCTCGCGCAGCCACGAGGTTTTTTCCTCTTGCTGTGGCGCGTTTTCATCACGCAGTTTGTAGCCTGCGGCGCGCACTGCGCTTTCGACCTGCGGGCGAATATCGGCATCAGCGCTGACCAGCAGTTTTTCAGTCGCGAACAGTACCTGAACCTGACTGACGCCTGGCACCTGGCGAACCGCAGTTTCCACCTTGCGGGCGCAGGCCGCGCAATCCATTCCCTCGACCATCCAGCTATAGCGCGCGTTATTCAGCGCTTCATTTTCGACGACGGTTTCGGCGGTACAAGCGTGGTCCGTGCAGCAGCTTTCAGGCGGCTGGGCAGCGGGCGCGAATTTTAATGAAGAGAATTGTGGGACTTTTTTATCCTGCGATTCTGGAGTCGACATAGGACCCTCCGGGTAATGATAATTTTCTCATTACCCGAATGATACACTCTGGAGTCGACTCCAGAGTCAAGCGCTTAATTACAAATAAAGTGCGCGGACGATCAGGAAGTGCCCGGCGAAGTAAAACGCGGAGGAGATGGCGTTATCGGCACGGAAACGACGGCGATAATGGCTGATAAGCCAGACGGCGTTGCCCAGCAGCAGGAATGCTGCGCCAACGAAGCCCGACAGCGCGGTATCCGTTGGGCGGGCGAACCACAACTCACCGGCCAGCCAGACCATGACCAGCGTCATGCCGATAAAGGTAAACACCGGCATCCGCATCTCTTCCAGTCGGGTCCAGATAATCGCCAGCAGCAGAGCGCCGAGGATCAGCAAGATTAGCGGCAGCGGCCAGAAGAACGACAGCGTTAGCTGACTGGCAAACCAAATGGTGTAGAGCAGATGCGAGAGAAAGAACGCTCCCACGGCGTACATCACCCGCTGGCGAGGCAGCAACGTGAGCGCGTCGCCAACCAGCGAGGCGCAAAGACCGGCCAGCACCAGATAGCTGATGGCGTTGAACATTGGCGCTTGCCAGGCCAGTAACAGCAGCAGGATCAGCGTGACGGGCTTAAACACCCAACGCTGCCAGGCGGGCCCACGATAAGATGCATCGACGTAAAGCCATGCGGAGAAACAGACAGCAATAAATGACCAAAGCATAGTAAGTCCCTGTATCTGTTATCATTAAGTAAGTGAGTGTACTGACAGTTCTGAATCTCAGTGTAGTGGTTTGCTGAGGAAGATGACAATGTAATACTCTTATTCCTGATAATTCCTGGGGGCAAGGTGAATGAGTAAAGTTCCGCTTTTTTTTATGGTTGCCGTTGCCGTCATTGTGGTCGCCGCATCGTATCGTTATGTGCAGCAGCGTCGGGAAAAGATGGAGAACGAAGCCGCGCCGCTGTTACAAAAGCGGGTGGTGGTGAGCAACAAGCGGGAGAAGGTGCTTAACGATCGTCGCTCACGCCAGCAGACGGTGACGCCTGCCGGCAGCGAGATGCGTTATGAGGCCAGCTTCAGGCCGGAAGCTGGCGGGCTGGAAGTGGTTTTTCGTTTGCAGGCACCGCAGTATCATGCGCTGAGCGTCGGCGATAAAGGCACGCTGAGCTACAAGGGCTCGCAGTTTATGGCGTTTACGCCGGACCCCTGAGCCATATTTGATGACTACTTCTTCTTCAGGGTCGCCTTGAGCTTCTTTTGCCAGGCAACCAGTTCGAACACGCCGAAGACGAAAATCCGAACCTGCTCGAAGCGCCCCAGCGGCGGCATCTCTTTCGTCTGCGTCGCCTTCAGCAACGTCAACTGCAGACCGTGCATCAGGATCATAAAGATCAGCGCCACGTTAACGAAGATATTCAGCGGCTTTGGGAACGGTTGAAACAGATTCAGCAATAAAAACGCCCACACGCACAGCATCAGCAAGCGGCCAAAATTAATCAGCATGGTTTTCTCCCTGGACCTCATGTTGGTAAAGGCGGTAGGCGACCTGTCCGGCCACTTTCTCTCGGTACAGATGCCAGCTTGCAGGCACCGGCGGTAAGCCGTTTTCGACTTCACTCTCAATGTAGATTAGTGCTTCATCGTTAAGCCAGCCGTTGCTTTCCAGCAATTTCAGCGTCTCTTCGAGTAGCCCTTTACGGAAAGGGGGATCGACAAACACGATATCGTGCGGCGTACCTGTCTGAGAAAGAAACGCTAAGGTATTGGTATTGACGACTTTACCGTTGCTGGCCTTCAGCGTGGCCAGATTCTTTTGCAACTGTTGGGCGACGCCGCGCTCCATTTCCAGCAGCGTGGCGTTCGCCGCGTAGCGGGATAGAGCTTCAAGGCCCAGTGCACCGCTACCGGCGAAGCAGTCGAGGCATTTTGCGTCGACGATGGTGGGTGATAGCCAGTTAAAAAGCGTTTCGCGAACCCGGTCGGTTGTCGGGCGCAGACCCGGGCTCTCCGGCACCGGTAATTTGCGGCCTCGCCATTGCCCGCCGATAATGCGGATCTGGCCGCTGCCTGCGTGGTTTGGTTTCTTCATTTTTTTGCTCAAGTCTCAACTTCCGGGCTGCTATTCTAACGATCGATAGCGGTTGACGAAACCTTAATCCGGGGGCGGTGATGCGAGTTAAGTTAAGTGGTAGACTATCCGACTAATTTCATCATTTTTTCAGCTTCCGCGACAGATATGCCGAAGCTGTGCCATGAATAAACAGCGAGGAGTGTAGTCGCAAATGGCGAAAGACAAGAAACGTGGCTTCTTTTCCTGGCTGGGCTTTGGACAAAAAGAGCAGGCGCAGGGAACAGAAACAGAACAAAAAGTAGAAGCTCAGCAAGAGGTTGAAGAGCAATCTCCGGCGGCTGAATCGCCAGTGGAAGCGGTTGTTGCGCCTGAAACGATTGAAGCGCCTACTGCGGAAAAAGAAGATGCGGAAGCCTTCGCTGCCGATATCGTTGAGGTAACCGAGCAGGTTGTGGAGAACGAGCAGCCGCAGTCGGTCGTTGAAGCCCCGGTTGCTGAAGAAAATATCGTCCCACCGGTCGCTTATCAACCTGAAGTTGTGGTTGAGGAGATTGTGGAACAGCCGGTGCCTGAAGAAGCCGTTGCCGAGCCACTGATTGAAGAAGTCATCGCCGAGCCGGTTGTTGCTGAAGCGGTGGCTGAAAATATACCGGAAGAGGTGATTGCCGAACCGGAAGTTGTGGTCGTTGAAGCGCTGACGGTTGAAGAACCGATAGAAGACGACGCGGAGCCGGAAATTTCTGACGAAGAGCTGGAAGCGCAGGCCCTGGCAGCAGCGGATGCGGCAGAAAATGCCATTGAAGTGGTGCCGGATGAAACCGTCGTCACGCAGCTTGAGCAAGAAAAACCGACCAAAGAAGGCTTCTTCGCTCGCCTCAAACGTAGCCTGGTAAAAACCAAACAGAACCTCGGTTCCGGATTTATCAGCTTGTTCCGCGGCAAGAAAATCGACGATGATCTGTTTGAAGAGCTGGAAGAGCAACTGCTGATTGCCGATGTTGGCGTGGAGACCACCCGTAAGATCATCGCTAATCTTACCGAAGGCGCCAGCCGTAAACAGCTTCGCGACGCGGAAGCGCTATACGGCCTGCTGAAAGAAGAGATGGGCGATATTCTTGCTAAAGTGGACGAGCCGCTAAACGTTGAAGGCAAAACGCCATTTGTTATTCTGATGGTCGGCGTCAATGGTGTCGGTAAAACCACCACCATCGGCAAGCTGGCGCGTCAGTTCGAGCAGCAGGGTAAATCGGTGATGCTTGCGGCAGGGGATACCTTTCGTGCGGCAGCCGTTGAACAGCTCCAGGTTTGGGGTCAGCGTAACAATATTCCAGTGATTGCACAGCACACCGGTGCGGACTCAGCATCGGTGATTTTCGATGCCATCCAGGCGGCGAAGGCGCGTAATGTTGATGTCCTGATTGCCGATACCGCAGGCCGCCTGCAGAATAAATCGCACCTGATGGAAGAACTGAAGAAGATTGTCCGCGTCATGAAAAAACTGGATGTCGATGCGCCGCATGAAGTCATGCTGACGATTGACGCCAGCACCGGGCAGAACGCGATTAGCCAGGCCAAACTGTTCCATGAAGCGGTTGGACTGACCGGTATCACCTTGACTAAGCTGGATGGTACCGCCAAAGGCGGGGTTATCTTCTCGGTTGCTGACCAGTTCAGTATTCCAATTCGCTATATCGGTGTTGGCGAACGTATTGAAGATCTGCGTCCGTTTAATGCGGGCGACTTTATTGAGGCACTTTTTGCCCGAGAGGATTAAGAATGATTCGCTTTGAACAAGTCAGCAAAGCCTATCTCGGTGGGAGACAAGCGCTGCAGGGGGTCAATTTCCACCTGCAGTCAGGCGAGATGGCGTTTCTGACCGGCCATTCCGGCGCGGGGAAAAGTACCCTGCTGAAGCTTATCTGCGGTATTGAACGGCCCAGCGCCGGGAAAATCTTATTTGGCGGCCACGATATTAGCCGTCTCAAAAGCCGTGAGGTGCCGTTTTTGCGCCGCCAAATCGGTATGATTTTCCAGGATCACCACCTGCTGATGGATCGCACCGTATTTGATAACGTGGCGATTCCGCTGATCATTGCGGGTGCCAGCGGAGATGATATTCGTCGTCGCGTATCGGCGGCGCTGGATAAAGTGGGTCTGCTGGACAAAGCGAAAAACCTTCCCATTCAGCTTTCGGGTGGTGAGCAGCAGCGTGTGGGGATTGCCCGCGCGGTGGTGAACAAGCCTGCGGTGCTGTTGGCGGATGAACCGACGGGTAACCTCGACGAAGCGCTGTCGGAAGGGATTTTACGTCTGTTTGAAGAGTTTAACCGCGTTGGGGTGACGGTTCTGATGGCAACGCATGCCCTGGGGCTTATCTCCAGCCGTCCGTACCGCGTCCTGTCCCTCAGCGACGGGCATATGCATGGAGGCCGCATCGGTGAATAAACGCGAAGCAATGAACCACATTCGCCGGTTCGGTAATCGATTCGATCGTTTTCGCAACACGACGGGCGCAGGCGGTAGCGGCGGGCGCAATTCGTCAAAACGGCCAAAAGCGGCACCGAATCCGGCTTCCCGTAAGAGTAACGTGTTTAATGAACAGGTGCGCTACGCCTGGAACGGCGCGCTTCAGGATCTGAAAAGCACGCCGCTGGCGACTTTCCTGACGGTAATGGTGATCGCCATTTCACTGACGCTACCGAGCGTGTGCTACATGGTGTACAAAAACGTCAGCACCGCCGCGACGCAGTATTATCCGACGCCGCAAATCACCGTCTATCTGGAAAAAACGCTGGATGACGATGCCGCAGCAAGGGTTGTTGGCCAGCTACAGGCCGAGCAGGGCGTGGAAAAGGTAAACTACTTGTCGCGCGATGAAGCCCTTGGCGAGTTCCGTAACTGGTCGGGTTTTGGCGGCGCGCTGGATATGCTGGAAGAAAACCCGCTGCCGGCGGTCGCGATTGTGGTGCCGAAGATTGATTTCCAGAGCGTTGAGGCGCTGAACACGCTGCGCGACCGCGTGAGTCATGTTCAGGGCGTTGATGAAGTGCGTATGGATGACAGCTGGTTTGCGCGGCTCTCGTCGTTGACCGGGCTGGTTGGGCGCGTTTCGGCGATGATCGGCGTGCTGATGATTGCGGCGGTATTCCTGGTTATCGGCAACAGCGTGCGTTTAAGCATCTTTGCCCGTCGCGATACCATCAATGTGCAGAAACTTATTGGCGCGACCGATGGCTTTATTCTGCGTCCATTCCTGTACGGCGGCGCGCTGTTAGGTTTCTCCGGCGCATTTTTGTCGCTGATTCTGTCAGAAATTATGGTGATGCGGTTGTCGTCGGCGGTCACCGAAGTGGCGAAAGTGTTCGGTACTCAGTTCGAGCTCAGTGGTTTAGGTTTCGATGAATGCCTGTTGATGCTGCTGGTTTGTTCGATGATTGGCTGGGTTGCGGCCTGGCTGGCAACCGTTCAACATTTACGTCACTTTACTCCCGAGTAATAAAAATCTGGTATAATCTTTCCCTGCACTGAATGTCTCTCTGCAGGGAAAGAGTCCCTGTCGGCTCTTCCCTTTAGTTCATCTCCATGTCACATTTTGTGCGTAATCTATACACATCATTGCATGGAACTTGTGGATAAAATCACTGTCTGATACTAATGTGAGTGATATTCTCGTTGCTCATCAATGCTGGCATGTTTGTTGCTCCGTTGTGAGGACAGAATGATGTCAGAAGATATCGATTGAGAGGATTTGAATGACCAAAGATATGCAAACTTTAGCCTTAGCCCCCGTTGGTAACCTGGAATCGTACATCCGGGCTGCGAACACTTGGCCGATGTTATCGGCTGATGAAGAGCGGGAGCTTGCTGAAAAGCTGCATTACCAGGGCGATCTGGAAGCAGCGAAAAAGCTGATCCTGTCTCACCTGCGCTTTGTTGTTCATATTGCTCGTAATTACTCGGGCTATGGCCTGCCGCAGGCGGATT
This sequence comes from Klebsiella sp. RHBSTW-00484, assembly GCF_013705725.1. Taxonomy (NCBI): domain Bacteria; kingdom Pseudomonadati; phylum Pseudomonadota; class Gammaproteobacteria; order Enterobacterales; family Enterobacteriaceae; genus Klebsiella; species Klebsiella sp. RHBSTW-00484. The sequence continues at coordinate 407,180 of NZ_CP055481.1, forward strand.
TGATTCAGGAAGGTAATATCGGCCTGATGAAAGCCGTGCGCCGTTTTAACCCAGAAGTGGGCGTGCGCCTGGTTTCCTTCGCCGTGCACTGGATCAAAGCGGAAATTCACGAATACGTGCTGCGTAACTGGCGTATCGTGAAGGTCGCGACCACTAAAGCGCAGCGTAAGCTGTTCTTTAACCTGCGTAAAACTAAGCAGCGTCTGGGCTGGTTCAACCAGGATGAAGTGGAAATGGTTGCCCGTGAGCTGGGCGTGTCGAGCAAAGACGTGCGTGAGATGGAGTCACGTATGGCAGCGCAGGACATGACCTTCGATATGACGTCGGATGATGAGTCCGATAGCCAGCCGATGGCACCGGTGCTCTATCTGCAGGATAAAACGTCTAACTTTGCCGACGGCATTGAAGACGATAACTGGGAAGAGCAGGCGGCGAATAAGCTGACCGACGCGATGCAGGGCCTCGACGAGCGTAGCCAGGATATTATCCGCGCCCGCTGGCTGGACGAAGATAACAAGTCCACGCTGCAGGAACTGGCAGATCGTTACGGCGTTTCGGCTGAACGTGTACGTCAGCTTGAAAAGAACGCAATGAAAAAACTGCGCGCTGCTATCGAAGCCTAATCTGAGCGCCAGCGCCCCCCGATAACGCCCCACATTACGTTGGGGCGTTTTGTTTTTTAGCCCCCGCCAGCGCCTGCGGACAGTATATCCGTAAGCACTCCAGCAGAATATTGAATGCCGGTTCCATCTGCGCTTCAGGCTGGGAGGCAAAACCCATCAATAACCCTTTCTTACGTTGTGCCGTCAGGTAGTAGCGAGATAGCGGGCGCACGAGAATATTGTGCTTGTTCGCGTCCTGGGCAATCGCCACGTCATCCGCCTCATCCGGCAAATTCAAAATCAGATGCAGTCCGGCATTATCGCTAAAATCCGACAGCGCGTGCGGGCCGCAGTGACGTTGAATTAGCTCGGTCAGGAAGATGCGACGACGGCTGTACAGCAGGCGCATACGGCGAATATGCGCCGAGTAATGACCGGCGTTGATAAACTCCGCCAGCGCCAGCTGGATCAGCGAGTGACCGCCGCGATAAAGCTCGGCATGGGCGTTTTTGAGTTCGGCCGCCAGTGGTCGGGGAAGCACCACATAGCCCAGCCGCAGCCCCGGATAGAGCGTCTTACTGAACGTGCCGACGTAGACCACCGGTGCTTCGGGGGCCAGGCCCTGAAGAGCCGGTATCGGCTGACCGGAAAAGCGAAACTCACTATCGTAGTCATCCTCTACAATCCAGCTTCCATGCTGATGGGCTAGCGCCAGTAGCCGCTGTCGGCGCTCGAGGCTCATTACCGCGCCCAGCGGATACTGATGGGATGGCGTGACGAAGATAAGCCCTGGCGCTTCGGTGATGGTGTCGGGCGGACACAGGCCATTGGCATCAACGGTAATCGGTTCTGCTCGTACTTCATTCATCGCCAGCACGTGGCGAATACCCCAATAAGACGGTTCTTCGACCCAGGCAAGATCCCCGTTGTCGCACAGCATACGGGTGACCAGGTCGATGGCCTGGTGGATCCCTTCAGTAATAAGAATCTGATCTGCCTGACACTGCACGCCGCGCGCTACTCTTAAGTAGTCCACCAGCGCATGTTGCAGTTCGGGCGTGCCGCCATTGCAGCTATAGCTAAGTTGTTCCGGTTTCGGGCGGCGGCTGATGCGCGCCTGAATTTTACTGAATAGCGGGTGGGGGAAGGCGTTGACGTCCGGAACGCCAGGGATAAAAGCTCCCCACTGACGAGGGCTGGCGCTAACGTGACTCAGTAGATGCTGACCGCGTCGGGAGATATACGCTGTTGTCGCAGGCATGGCGCTGTTTTCATTGGCGCTGCTTGCGGAAGGGAACATATCAGGCAGCGTTTTTGCCACAAACGTCCCGCTACCGCGGCGGGAAACGACATATCCCTCCGCAAACAGTTGTTCGTAAACTGTTAAAATTGTGTTGCGTGACATTCGTAATTCCCCGGCCAGATCTCGTGAGGGGGGCAGGCGGCTATGGGGTGGCAGAGAACCGTCCAGAATTGAGCGACGAATCGCCTTGTAAAGACGTTTATGCAGGAGTGGGTCTGCTTCTTCCTGCAATCTGACCAGTACCAGGTCTGCGACGAGCGAGCGCAATTGGATCCCTCAGATAATCTTAATTGGTACTCGATTGTAGAGCCAAATCCTGTGTAAATAAACGACATAGTTTCGAATTTGTTGCGATAGCGTGACACTCATGACAGGAGATTCTCGGGTGAAAAGTTCAGAACTGAATCAGCGTCGCCAGCAGGCGACTCCGCGCGGTGTAGGGGTAATGTGCAGCTACTTTGTTGAGAAAGCAGAGAACGCTACGTTGTGGGATCTTGAAGGCAATGAGGTGATTGATTTTGCCGCCGGTATTGCGGTGCTTAACACCGGCCATCGCCATCCAAAAGTGGTTGCCGCAGTTGAACAGCAACTACAGGCATTTACCCATACCGCTTATCAGATTGTCCCATATGAGAGTTATGTCACCCTGGCTGAACGCATTAACGACCTAGCGCCGATTGATGGTCCGGCGAAAACCGCGTTCTTTACCACCGGTGCGGAAGCGGTTGAAAATGCGGTGAAGATTGCTCGCGCTTATACTCGACGTCCGGGTTTGATCACCTTTGGCGGCGGTTTCCACGGCCGTACCTTTATGACCATGGCGCTGACCGGCAAAGTGGCCCCCTATAAGATTGGCTTTGGTCCGTTCCCAGGCTCGGTATATCACGCCGTCTACCCAAACGCCGCTCACGGTATTACTACCGCCGACGCGATGAAAAGCCTTGAGCGCATTTTCAAAGCCGATATTGCAGCAGACCAGGTCGCGGCGATTGTGCTGGAGCCGATTCAGGGAGAAGGCGGCTTTAACGTTGCACCGTCTGACTTCATGCAGGCATTGCGCACGCTGTGCGATACCCACGGTATTCTGTTGATTGCCGATGAGGTGCAAACCGGCTTTGCGCGTACCGGCAAACTGTTTGCGATGCAGCACTATGATGTGAAGCCGGACCTGATGACCATGGCCAAAAGTCTCGCCGGTGGCTTCCCGCTTTCTGGCGTAGTTGGTCGCGCCGAGGTGATGGATGCGCCAGCGCCGGGCGGCCTCGGTGGCACCTACGCCGGGAACCCGCTGGCGGTGGCGGCGGCGCACGCGGTACTTGATGTCATTGAAGAAGAGCAGTTGTGTCAGCGCGCTGAACAGCTGGGCAGTCATCTGAAAGAGGTGCTAAATCAGGCGCGTCAGAACTGCCCGGCCATCGCTGACGTTCGCGGTCAGGGGTCAATGGTAGCGGTAGAATTTAACGATCCGCAAACCGGCGAGCCATCGGCGGAAATCACTCGTCAGATCCAGCAAAAAGCCCAGGAAAACGGTCTGTTGCTGCTGAGCTGCGGTATTTACGGTAACGTTATTCGCTTCCTCTATCCGTTAACCATTCCGGATGCACAGTTTACGAAAGCGCTGGATATTTTGGCCCGCATACTGAAGAACTAATCCTACACTCTGCGGCAGTTGATGCTGCCGCAGATTCATTATCCCTAAGCGTCATATACATCCTATCTATCGTTTAGCCCATGACGTTTTCTTTTGGCGCAGATTTTTATTTGTCACTTATCTGTTACATAACCCGCAATTTTATCGTTTCCAATTCTCCTGAATGACGGTATGTTTAGCATAGTGTGCTGCAAAAGCGCAGGCAGCAGACCCTAATCTAACTATCATATGCTTTTCTTATGTGTCTAATTAGAATAATGCGCTAATAAACAACATCACAACAAATGCAAAAAACCATAATAATGGGGAGCCTCAGGATGAATATGAAGGGTAAAGCGTTACTGGCAGGATGTATTGCCTTGATCATGAGCAGTGCGGCAATGGCTGAAGACATTAAAGTTGCCGTCGTTGGCGCGATGTCTGGCCCGGTAGCGCAGTACGGCGACCAGGAATTTACTGGGGCAGAGCAGGCAATTGCGGATATCAATGCCAAAGGCGGCATCAAAGGCAATAAGCTGCAAATGGTAAAATACGACGACGCCTGTGACCCGAAACAGGCAGTTGCCGTGGCCAACAAAGTGATCAATGACGGCATTAAATACGTTATCGGTCACCTGTGCTCCTCTTCCACTCAGCCGGCGTCTGATATCTATGAAGATGAAGGCGTGCTGATGATCACTCCAGCGGCAACCGCACCGGAACTGACTGCTCGTGGCTATCACTTGATTCTGCGTACCACTGGCCTCGATTCTGACCAGGGTCCGACCGCCGCAAAATATATTCTGGACCAGGTGAAACCGCAGCGTATCGCGATTGTTCATGATAAGCAGCAGTATGGTGAAGGCCTGGCGCGTGCGGTGCAGGATAACCTGAAGAAAGGCGGCGCTAACGTGGTGTTCTTTGACGGTATCACCGCCGGTGAGAAAGATTTCTCCACCCTGGTTGCGCGTCTGAAGAAAGAAAATATCGACTTTGTCTACTACGGCGGCTATCACCCGGAGATGGGGCAGATCCTGCGTCAGTCCCGCGCCGCTGGCCTGAAAACCCAGTTTATGGGTCCAGAAGGGGTAGCGAACGTTTCGCTGTCTAACATTGCTGGCGCTTCGGCGGAAGGCATGCTGGTCACCAAGCCGAAGAACTACGACCAGGTTCCCGCGAACAAACCGATCGTAGATGCGATCAAAGCTAAAAAACAGGATCCGAGCGGCGCGTTCGTGTGGACCACCTATGCCGCATTGCAATCGCTGCAAGCAGGCCTGAATCAGTCTGAAGATCCGGCTGAAATCGCTAAGTATCTGAAGGGGGCGACGGTCGAAACCGTTATGGGGCCGCTCTCCTGGAACGAGAAGGGCGATCTGAAAGGCTTCGAGTTCGGCGTGTTTACCTGGCATGCTAACGGTACCGCGACCGACGCCAAATAAATTTAACCTGCGCCTTTCGCGCCGCTGATGCGTTGGCTGCGTCCCTCAACCCCGGTCGCTTACTGATGTAAGCTCCCGGGGATTTCGGTTCTTGCCGACTTTCTGCAATGCGAAATTCTTGGTTAAATCAGTGGTTCCTTGCGTCTTCGTATAGGTGAGGGCAAAGGTAGAAGCAAAAAGGCAACGTAAGTTGCCTTTTTTAGTGTTTGCTCCCCCTCCCGTGGGAGAGGGTTGGGGTGAGGGCATCAGGCGGCTCCAGACCACATATCCCCGGAGGCGGCGCGTGGCGCCTGTCCGGGCTACCAGACCTGCAGACTGCTGTAAACCCGTAGCCCGGATTAGGCATCAGCCGCAATCCGGGAATTCTGATGGTTCTCAAGCCGAATCATCAATTTTTTACCCAACCGCCTGTCTGCGCGCTAAATCCCAGCGCCTGCATAAACGCTGCCATCACGCCGCGGTCTTCCACGCCAGCATCCTCTATCCACCAGCTGCTGATTTCCGGGTTATCCCGCAAGACTTCCTCGACTAAATATTGCCCGACGCCGCGACGGCGGGTGACTTCACGCACGCACAGCGCACTCAACTTACCCTCGGCGCCGTTGCGCGTTACGCGAACCGCACCCAGCAAGCGCTCGTTAAAACGGGCGGCATAAATACGCTGGCGATCATCTAAGGTTAATGCTGCCAGATCCTGCGACGGCCAGAGTTTCGCTAAGTCGATGCGGTCCTGATCGCTGAAGTGTTGTAAACGAATAATGGTCAGTTTCATGCGCGGTGAGTCCAGTCAAAACGGATGCGTCAGTGTATCCAAATTCACTGTCAGGCGGAGCGCTGTTTTTTGCGCATTCATCAGGTGATTCGTTTTCCTGGATGGAGCAGGGTAGCGCAATTCATCATGGATCGAAAAATAAGCAGAATTTTAACCTAATATATAGCGTTTTATTCCGCCTTATGTATCGTTATTTTATGCTGTTTACTGGACTTTTTTTGTTTATCTTCCATCGAATACAGAATATTATCTTTGCTTAATCGCCTGAAAAATAGAGATTTTAATCTGGATTTAGGCAAAAAACTGCGCTAAACCATTAAAGATAATGGTAAAAGTAGCGTTGTTTAATAAAAGCACAGAATGCTTTTTAACCATAAAAATACAAAATATTTACATCACATCACGAACGGGGTTCTGTAGCATGAAAAGGAACGCGAAAACAATTATCGCGGGATTCGTCGCACTGGCGATGTCCCATGCGGTAATGGCCAAGGATATTAAAGTCGCTGTTGTCGGTGCGATGTCTGGCCCGGTAGCTCAGTGGGGCGATATGGAGTTCAACGGCGCACGCCAGGCGATTAAAGACATTAATGCCCAGGGCGGCATTAAGGGCGATAACCTGGTTGGCGTGGAATATGACGACGCCTGTGACCCGAAACAGGCCGTTGCGGTTGCTAACAAAATCATTAACGACGGCATCCAGTATGTTATCGGTCACCTCTGCTCTTCCTCAACTCAGCCCGCATCAGATATCTATGAAGACGAGGGTGTTCTGATGATCTCTCCGGGGGCGACCAACCCGGAACTGACTCAGCGCGGCTACCAGTACATTATGCGTACCGCGGGTCTGGACTCTTCTCAGGGGCCGACCGCTGCTAAATACATCATGGAAACCGTCAAACCGCAGCGTATTGCTATTATTCATGACAAGCAGCAGTACGGTGAAGGCCTGGCGCGTTCTGTCCAGGATAGCCTGAAAAAAGGCGGTGCGAACATTGTCTTCTTTGACGGTATTACCGCCGGTGAAAAAGACTTCTCCGCGCTGCTGGCTCGCCTGAAGAAAGACAATATCGACCTCGTTTACTACGGCGGCTACTACCCGGAAATGGGCCAGATGCTGCGCCAGGCGCGTTCCGTCGGCCTGAAAACCGTGTTTATGGGGCCGGAAGGCGTGGGTAACGCATCACTGTCGAACATTGCAGGCGACGCGGCGGAAGGCATGCTGGTCACGATGCCAAAACGCTATGACCAGGATCCGGCCAACAGCGCTATCGTTGACGCGCTCAAAGCCGACAAAAAAGATCCGAGCGGTCCGTACGTCTGGATCACCTACGCCGCCGTGCAGTCTCTGGCACAGGCAATGGACAGAGCCAGCAGCCAGGAGCCGCTGGATTTAATCAAAGATCTGAAAGCTCACGGTGCGAAAACCGTGATTGGGCCGCTGAATTGGGACGAAAAAGGCGATTTGAAGGGATTTGAGTTTGGTGTCTTCCAGTGGCATGCGGACGGGTCATCCACCCTCGCGAAATAAGCCATAAGACAAGTTATCCCACCGCCCGCGCGTCGGGCGGTAGAAAAAGGTTACCTTATGTCCGAGCAGTTTCTCTATTTTCTGCAGCAGATGTTTAACGGCGTCACGCTGGGCAGTACCTACGCGCTGATCGCCATCGGCTATACCATGGTGTACGGCATTATCGGCATGATTAACTTCGCCCACGGCGAGGTTTACATGATTGGCAGCTATGTCTCCTTCATGATCATTGCCGCCCTGATGATGATGGGCATTGATACCAGCTGGCTGCTGGTCGCTGCCGGATTCGTGGGGGCGATTGTAATTGCCAGCGCCTACGGGTGGAGTATCGAACGCGTGGCCTACCGGCCCGTGCGCAGCTCCAAGCGCCTGATTGCGCTGATCTCCGCCATCGGGATGTCCATTTTCCTGCAAAACTACGTCAGCCTGACGGAAGGTTCGCGCGATGTCGCGCTGCCGAGTCTGTTTAACGGCCAGTGGACGGTAGGCAGCAGCGAAAACTTCTCTGCTACCATCACCACCATGCAGGCCGTTATCTGGGTCGTAACCTTTATCGCCATGCTGGCGCTGACGGTATTTATCCGCTATTCCCGCATGGGCCGCGCCTGTCGCGCCTGTGCTGAAGATCTGAAAATGGCTAGTCTGCTGGGGATTAACACCGATCGGGTGATTGCCCTGACCTTTGTGATCGGCGCGGCAATGGCGGCGGTCGCGGGTGTGTTGCTCGGCCAGTTCTACGGCGTTATCAACCCCTATATCGGCTTTATGGCCGGGATGAAAGCCTTTACCGCTGCGGTTCTGGGTGGCATCGGCAGTATTCCAGGCGCGATGATCGGCGGTCTGATTTTGGGTATCGCTGAAGCGCTCTCCTCTGCCTATCTCAGCACGGAATATAAAGACGTCGTCTCCTTTGCGCTGCTGATTGTGGTGTTGCTGGTGATGCCGACCGGTATTCTGGGTCGCCCGGAGGTAGAGAAAGTATGAAACCGATGCATTTTGCTATGGCGCTGCTGTCTGCGGTGATGTTCTTTATTCTGGCTGGCGTCTTTATGGGCGTGCAGTTGGAGCTGGACGGCACCAAGCTGGTGGTGGATACCGCCGCGGATATCCGCTGGCAGTGGATTTTTATCGGCACCGCAGTCGTCTTCCTCTTCCAGCTACTGCGTCCTGTTTTTCAGAAAACCATGAAAAACGTCTCCGGGCCGAAGTTTATTCTGCCGGCTATCGATGGTTCGACGGTTAAGCAGAAACTGTTCCTGATTGCGCTGCTGGTTATCGCCGTGGCGTGGCCGTTTATGGTGTCGCGCGGGACGGTGGATATCGCCACGTTGACGATGATCTATATCATCCTCGGCCTGGGCCTTAACGTGGTGGTCGGGCTTTCTGGCCTGCTGGTGCTGGGCTACGGTGGTTTCTATGCCATCGGCGCTTACACCTTCGCGCTGCTGAATCACTATTACGGACTGGGATTCTGGACCTGCCTGCCGCTGGCGGGGCTGGTTTCAGCGGCTGCGGGCTTCCTGCTTGGCTTCCCGGTACTGCGCCTGCGCGGTGATTATCTGGCGATTGTGACCCTCGGCTTCGGCGAAATCGTGCGTATCCTGTTGCTTAACAATACCGAGATAACCGGTGGCCCGAACGGTATCAGCCAGATCCCAAAACCAACCCTCTTTGGCCTTGAGTTTAGCCGCAGCGCCCGCGAAGGCGGCTGGGACACCTTCAGCAACTTCTTTGGTATGAAATACGACCCTAGCGACCGGGTGATTTTCCTCTATCTGGTTGCCCTGCTGCTGGTGGTCTTCTCGCTGTTTGTTATCAACCGCCTGCTGCGTATGCCGCTGGGCCGCGCGTGGGAAGCTCTGCGTGAAGATGAAATCGCCTGTCGTTCGTTGGGCCTCAACCCGACGCGAATCAAGCTGACCGCTTTTACCATCAGCGCCGCGTTTGCCGGTTTTGCCGGAACCCTGTTCGCCGCGCGTCAGGGCTTCGTCAGCCCGGAATCCTTTACCTTCGCCGAATCTGCCTTTGTGCTGGCGATTGTGGTGCTGGGCGGGATGGGTTCGCAGTTTGCGGTGATCCTGGCGGCAGTTCTGTTGGTGGTATCGCGCGAGCTGATGCGTGATTTCAATGAATACAGCATGTTGATGCTGGGTGCGTTAATGGTACTGATGATGATCTGGCGTCCGCAGGGCCTTCTGCCGATGACCCGTCCGCAGCTGAAGCTGAAAAACGGTCAAGCGAAAGGAGAGCAGGCATGAGTCAGCCATTATTGTCCGTAAACGGTCTGATGATGCGTTTTGGCGGCCTGTTGGCGGTCAACAACGTGTCTCTGGAACTGCGCGAGCGGGAAATTGTATCGCTTATCGGCCCTAACGGTGCCGGCAAAACGACGGTATTTAACTGCCTGACCGGTTTCTATAAACCGACCGGCGGTAGCATTATGCTGCGCGACCAGCATCTCGAAGGGTTGCCGGGCCAGCAGATTGCCCGCATGGGCGTGGTGCGTACTTTCCAGCATGTGCGCCTGTTCCGCGAAATGACGGTGATTGAAAACCTGCTGGTGGCGCAACATCAGCAGCTGAAAACCGGCGTCTTCTCTGGCCTGCTGAAAACGCCATCTTTCCGTCGTGCGCAGAGTGAAGCGCTCGATCGCGCCGCCACCTGGCTTGAGCGTATCGGCCTGCTTGAGCACGCTAACCGTCAGGCCAGCAACCTGGCCTATGGCGACCAGCGTCGTCTGGAGATCGCCCGCTGTATGGTGACTCAGCCGGAAATCCTGATGCTCGACGAACCGGCGGCAGGGCTGAACCCGAAAGAGACCAAAGAGCTGGACGAACTGATCGTCGAGCTGCGCAACCATCACAACACCACTATCCTGCTGATTGAGCACGATATGAAGCTGGTGATGGGCATTTCCGACCGTATTTACGTGGTAAACCAGGGCACGCCGCTGGCCAACGGTACGCCGGAAGAGATCCGCAATAACCCGGACGTGATCCGCGCCTATTTAGGTGAAGCATAATGGTGGTGACGGATAAGATGGAAAAAGTGATGTTATCTTTTGACAACGTCAGCGCGCACTACGGCAAGATTCAGGCGCTGCATAACGTCAGCCTGCACATCAACCAGGGGGAGATTGTCACCCTGATTGGCGCGAACGGCGCGGGGAAAACCACGCTGCTGGGTACGCTGTGCGGCGATCCGCGCGCCTCCTGCGGGCGCGTTGTTTTCGACGGTAAAGATATTACCGACTGGCAGACGGCGAAGATCATGCGTGAAGCGGTGGCGATTGTGCCGGAAGGACGTCGCGTATTCTCGCGCATGACGGTAGAAGAGAACCTGGCGATGGGCGGCTTTTTTGCCGAGCGCGACCAGTTTCAGTCCCGCATCAAGTGGGTCTACGAGCTGTTTCCGCGCCTGCATGAGCGTCGGGTTCAGCGTGCGGGCACTATGTCCGGCGGCGAACAGCAGATGCTGGCGATTGGCCGTGCGTTGATGAGCCAGCCGCGTCTGCTGCTGCTGGATGAGCCCTCGCTGGGACTTGCGCCGATTATCATTCAGCAAATCTTCGACACCATCGAGCAGCTGCGCGAACAAGGGATGACAATATTTCTTGTCGAGCAGAACGCTAACCAGGCGCTGAAGCTGGCTGACCGCGGTTACGTGCTGGAAAACGGCCACGTGGTGTTAGAGGATACCGGTGATGCGCTGCTGGCTAACGAAGCGGTACGCAGCGCCTATCTGGGTGGGTAATGAAGTAAAAACGCCCGGCATTGCCGGGCGTTTGAGTCTGATGACAAACCAGGTTTAAAAATTGTGCTCGCGTTTCTGCCGGGCGGCGGCTGACGCCTTGCCCGGCCTACAAAACCCACAATATCAACAAATTGTGCATTTTTCGTAGGCCCGGTAAGGCGCTAGCCGTCACCGGGCAATTCCACAAGAACTAACCCTGTCAGCAAACTGCCAGGCGTTTTGCTCGATTCCTACAGCTCCAGCGATCGTTTCCACATCATAAAATCATACTGTTCAAGCGCATCCGCTTTTGTCTGCCAGGTCCCGCTGGCGGTGGCGATAATTTTTTCAAACAGGCCGTCGGCAATTTCCGCCAGCGGGGTACCTTCGATAATCGGCCCGCAGTCGTAATCGATAATATCCGGCATCTTTTTCGCCAGCGTAGAGTTGGTCGAAACTTTGAGAACCGGAACGATAGGGTTACCCGTCGGCGTACCGAGCCCGGTTGAGAAGATAACGACGTTGCATCCTGCTGCAACCAGTCCCGTCACCGCATCGACATCATTGCCCGGCGTACAGACCAGTGAAAGGCCGCTCTCGCCCATCGGTTCGGCGTAATCGCATACTGCGCTCACCGGCGCTCTGCCGCCTTTTTTCGCTGCACCGGCGGATTTGATGGCGTCAGTAATCAGTCCATCGGCAATATTTCCCGGACTGGGATTATCGGCAATGGTGGTGCCGAAGAAGTTAGCCACATGCTCATAGTTTTTCATCAGCGACAGAAACTTCTCTTTCAGATCGCGACTCATGCAGCGTTGTACGATATCCCCCTCCGCGCCGCACAGCTCCGGGAACTCCGCCAGCCCGGATGCACCGCCGAGGGCGACAAGACGGTCTGATACTTCGCCCATGGCCGGGTTCGCGCTGATCCCTGAGAATCCGTCGGAAGCGCCGCACTTCACGCCGATTTTGAGATGGGAGAGCGGAACGTCCTGGCGCTCAGCGACGGGCGCTTCGCGAATTGCGTTGTACGTTTCGGTCAATGCATCCTGCATCATTTTTTCTTCGCTACTCCAGTCCTGCTGTCTGAAGTAGATTACCGGCTTGCTGAACTGTGGGTTACGCTTCGCGAGTGCGGCCTTGAAATCAACAATTCGCGCTTTTTCACAACCCAGCGCGAAGACCGTTACGCCGAGAACGTTAGGGTGATCGGAATAGGCGGCAAGGACGTCGCACATCGTCATGCTGTCTGATGTCGCGCCGCCGCAGCCGGAATTGACGGTGATACAGCGGATACCGTCAAGATGCGGAAAGGGCAGATGTCGGTTATCGTTTAAAGCGCCAGCCGATGTTACCTGTCGGGCGAAATTTTTCAGGCCGTTATTGGCGTAGCCGAGGGCGTCGTTTAGTGCATCAGTGACGCGCTGAACGTTGCGGTTTTCACAGAAAACCAGTGGAATGACCAGCCAGTAGTTTGCCGTGGCGACCCGGCCATCTTCACGGACGATCCCGCGGAAGGTCCGCTGCTGCCAGGCGGAGACATCGGGCTGCTGCCAGTCATAGGGCGCAACGTCGTCAAGCGAAACCGGGGCCGCATAATGTTTGATATTGTCGGTAGTGATGGCTTCGCCGCGGGTGATGGGCTGCGTCGCCTTGCCAACCGGAACGCCATATAGCGAAACGATATCGCCGGGCTGGATATCCTGGGTGGCGAATTTGTGTTTGGCTTTAACATGGCTTTGTAAAACGTACTCTTCATCGTTCCAGTTAACCCGCTGGTCTTTGCGTAAGTCTTGCAGCGCAACGATCAAGTTATCAGTAGGGTCAATTTTTAAGATGGTCTGCATTTGATTATCCTTTTTTATGAGTGCATCAGGACTTTAGTGATGAGTGACCGCGACGCCGTTTGTCGCTTTTCTGCCTGCGAGTGCGGCAATCAGCAGTGCGCAGCAGACGGTGATAAGCGACAGGGCGACCAGTCCCGCCGAATCGTTGCCGAAGAAGGCATCGACCTCAACGCGAATGAGCGGAGCCAGAAAGCTACAAAACGCGCCCATCGTGGTACAGAAGCCGATACTGGCCGCCAGCGCTGAACCTGACACAATCTGCGCCGGGAAGGTCCAGAAAATAGGCTGTACGGAGAGGAAGCCGATCGCCGAGAGCGAGAGGGCGGCAATGGCCAGCACCGGGCCAGACCAGGCCGAAACAAACAGACCCAGCGCCGCTGCCAGCATGCACAGTACCGAAATCAGGATCCGCCGGTTCGGCATTTTATCTGCCAGACGCGGGATGTAATAGACGCCGACGGCAGAGCAGGCCCACGGAATGGCGGCAACTAACGACTCTTTAAAGCCGAGCGTGGATCCCATTAATGAGGCAACTTGCGAAGGCAGGAAGAACATCAGTCCGTAAACGCTGATCTGGATGGTGCCGTAGATCAGCGCCAGGTGCCAGACTTTAAGGCTTTTCAGCGCGGTACTGACGCTGCTGGTTTCGGTTTGTCGCTGCTCCTGCTGAAGCTGCTCAATCAGCGCTTTTTTCTCCTCTTCGTTCAGGAAACGAGCTTTGTCCGGCGTATCGTCGAGCCAGAACCAGGCAAAGATCCCCATGATGACCGCCGGGATCCCTTCGATAAAGAACATCCAGAACCAACCGGGCTTGCCGAGAAAACCGTGCATTTCCAGTAGTGCGCCGGAGAGAGGCGAGCCTAAGGTCAACGCCAGCGGGACGCCGAGGACGAAAATGCCGACCACGGACGCGCGAACCTTATTAGGGAAGTAGATTGAGGCCAGCAGCAGAATGCCGGGGTAAAAACCCGCTTCGCCTAATCCCAATAAGAAACGCAGGACAATAAATTGGGTTTCCGTCTGTACCAGCCCGGTGAGGGCAGACAATATGCCCCACAGGATGGTGGTGATACTTAACCATTTTTGCGCGCCAATCTTATTGAGGATCAGGTTGGCTGGAATACCAAACAACGCATAGGCGGCGAAAAATATCCCTGCGCCGAGGGCAAAGGCAGAGTTGGAGAGCCCAATATCCACCTGCATCGCCTCTTTGGCGAATCCCACGTTGACCCTGTCGATAAAGGCGATGAAGTATAAAATAAACATCAGTGGCACCAGGCGCTTCCATGATTTAGTAATCGCGGAATTCAATACCGGGTTGTCGTAAGCTGTGATCGTTTTCATAATACCTCCGCGTTGAGGTCAGGCATTAATGGCAATACCAGCCCGGGAAAGTATGTGCTGAATACTTTCGGTCTGGCCGGTTGAGAGCGTGCTAAAAGGTGGCGTGCAGCGATCGGACTGAATAATTCCGCGCAGCTGTAACGCTTTTTTAAATGTGGGAATGAACGGATCGTTAACCGCGTAAATATCCATTAAATCATCCACTTTTTTCTGGAATAGCGAAATCTGGTCCAGATTGTTATCGTTAAATGCCTGTATCCAGTCGCGGAAGATCTCCGGGCAAATATTGGATAACCCGCCGATACATCCATCTCCTCCTGACAAGACGTTATGCGCAAAGTTATTGTCATAACCGGCATAGACTTCAAAATATGGCAGTTCAGATTTTACCTGGCGAATAACCTGCGCCGTATGATTGGTGTCCGGAATTGTGTCCTTAAGACCGATAATATTGGGGAATTCTCTGGCGAGGCGTAAACAGACTTCGGGCGAGACGGAATAACCGGTACGTTCCGGGAAGTTATAGATGAAGATTTTGGCGGCAGTACGGCGAGCTATCTGGCTATAAAATGTATAAATTCCCTCATCAGTCAGGCGGAAGTACCAGGGGCTGATAATCATAACGCCATCAAGCCCGCATTCGTCGGCGTAGTTTGCCAGTTCTACGCACTCGTCAATATCCATGCGGCTGGTGCCCGCATAGGCCTTTATTCCATCTCGCGGGAATTCCGCCGTCATTTGAATAATCTGACGGGATGTTTTCATATCCAGGGAGAAAAACTCACCGGTACTGCCCATGACGACAAATCCCGATACGCTTTTTTTGATGAACTCGTACAGACGGAAGTTTCCTTCCGGATCCAGTTTGCCTCGTTCGTCAAAAACAGTTATTGCAGGGGTAATGTAGCGACTTTGCATGTTATGCCTCTTTGTTGTTCGTATATGCGAACATCGTTTGTATTTGCGATTGAGCATAAGTAAACACGACGGGAATGCGAAGTCAAATGGCGAAAAACGCATCAGGATGATTAATTAAGTCAATGAATCAATGAGGAAATGATCGGAGTGGTCAGGTGCCGCAGCGAGTAATTAAATATCGGTATTGTGTGGGGAATCACAATTCCTGTGGCATATATTTACAAATATACCCTAAATAATTCGAGTTGTATGAAGGCGGCAAGAGAGTGAGTCCCCAGGAGCTTACTGAAGTAAGTGACTGGGGTGAGTGAACGCAGCCAACGCACAGGCAACTTGAAGTATGACGGGTATAAATTAGTAATTTTTGATATCGGGCAGCTTGTTCAGCACGCTTTCAATCCTGTCTTTCGCGTCTTTTAACGAACGAATGACCTGTTGGGTTTTTTCATCAGTGGCGCGAAAGGAAGGTAATGAGACGCTAATTGCTGCCAGAATAATGCCTTTCTGCTGCAGGGGGACGGCGAAGCAGATGGTATCGTCGTTGATTTCCCGATCGTCCATGGCATAACCGTTATCTGCGACCTGCACTAACTGCTGACGAAGCTGAGCCATATCCGTCACGCTGCGAGCGGTGACGGAAGGGAGACCTTGCGGATAGAGTTCCAGAATCTCTTCGTCGCGGTGCTTATGCAGCAGTGCTTTTCCCAACGCAGAGCAAATTGCCGGAAGACGCGTTCCTACCTTAGAGACCAGCTGTACGGTTTGCTCACCCTGCACTTTATCAACGTAAAGCACCCAGGCGTCATCCAGAATCCCGAGCTGGCAAACCTCATTGCACTCATTAACCACCGTGTGCATTTCACTATTGATCATTTTAAGCCAGAACTCTTTTTCAACCGTTGAGCTGGCCAGCACCGCGCATGAGATCCCCAGGGTGTAAATACCGTTGCGATCGTCGTGGCTGATATATTTTCGGTATTGTAATGATTTGAGGATGGGAAAAATCGTTCCTTTCGAAATATCCGTTTTGAGCGATAGCTCAGAAAGCGTCATCCCATCCGCGTTGGCTAATGTTTCCAGAATGAGTAAAACGCGCTCGGTAGGTTTATGAAGCGTCTTCATATTTTTCCTTGTGACGGTTCGCCGGAGAGTGCTTTTTAACGAACCTTATTTAACTACAGATTCCCTTTTATCTGTAGCCTGGCCAGCCTCTCTTTTTCGCTTTGCCATTTCCCTGCCACTTTTTTTTCACCGTTTCATCATGTTTTCGCCAATTTATTGTAATATTTCTGTAATGCAATAGTTATTTTTCTGTCATTCGAGCATGTCATGTTACCCCCGCGAGCATAAAACGCGTGAAATCGCGCATCCGGAACAACAAGAGAGATAACCGATGAAATCGTTACGACATACAGCTTTAGGACTGGCGCTCAGCCTGGCGTTTGCCGGACAAGCCCTGGCGGTAACCACTATTCCGTTCTGGCATTCGATGGAAGGGGAGTTAGGGAAAGAAGTTGATTCACTGGCGCAACGTTTCAACGCGGCCAATCCTGATTACAAAATTGTTCCGGTTTACAAAGGCAACTATGAGCAGAGCCTGAGCGCGGGTATCGCTGCGTTCCGTACCGGCAACGCCCCGGCGCTTTTGCAGGTCTATGAAGTGGGGACCGCGACGATGATGGCTTCCAAAGCCATTAAACCGGTTTATCAGGTATTCAGCGATGCGGGCATCAAGTTTGATGAGACGCAGTTCGTGCCGACCGTTTCAGGTTATTACACCGACTCCAAAACCGGCCATCTGCTCTCCCAGCCGTTTAACAGCTCCACTCCGGTGCTGTACTACAACAAAGACGCCTTCAAAAAAGCTGGTTTAGACCCGGAACAGCCACCAAAAACCTGGCAGGATCTGGCAGCCTATACCGCCAAGCTGAAAGCGGCGGGTATGAAGTGCGGCTACGCCAGCGGCTGGCAGGGCTGGATTCAGATTGAAAACTTCAGCGCCTGGCATGGTCTGCCGGTCGCCACCAAAAACAACGGCTTTGATGGTACCGATGCGGTGCTTGAGTTCAACAAGCCGGAGCAGGTGAAACATATCGCCCTGCTCGAAGAGATGAACAAGAAGGGTGATTTCAGTTACTTCGGACGTAAAGACGAGTCCACCGAGAAGTTCTATAACGGCGACTGCGCGATTACTACCGCCTCTTCCGGCTCCCTGGCGGATATCCGTCAGTACGCCAAATTCAACTACGGCGTTGGCATGATGCCGTACGATGCCGACGTGAAGGGCGCGCCGCAGAACGCCATTATCGGCGGGGCCAGCCTGTGGGTGATGCAAGGTAAAGATAAAGAAACTTATACTGGCGTCGCTAAATTCCTCGATTTCCTCGCTAAACCAGAAAATGCTGCCGAATGGCATCAGAAAACCGGCTATCTGCCAATTACCACCGCCGCTTACAACCTGACCCGTGAGCAGGGCTTCTATGATAAGAACCCGGGGGCGGATATCGCTACGCGCCAGATGCTGAACAAACCACCGTTGCCGTTTACCAAAGGCCTGCGCTTGGGCAACATGCCGCAGATCCGCACCATCGTGGATGAGGAACTGGAAAGCGTATGGACCGGTAAGAAAACACCGCAACAGGCGCTGGACTCCGCCGTTGAACGCGGTAATCAGCTGCTGCGCCGTTTTGAGCAGTCGACGAAGTCTTAATTTTATAGCCTGACCCCCTCACCCTAGCCCTCGCCCCTTTGGGGAGAGATACCGTCTTGCCGGTTATCCTGCAAGTGGTATTTCAGCGTTAAATTCATGCCCGGATTTCACCACACCATAAGCCAGCTGCAGTAATTTCCTCATTCCTGCACACACTCGCTCTTTCCCTGTCTTACCCCGGGCTGCAAGCCTTTCCATCAGGTTTTTCACCACCTTATTGCATCTTCCTGCCACTACCGCTGGCATATACAGTGCGCTACGCAGCTCTGCATGGCCCACTTTCGACAGCCTGCTTTTCCCTTTCCACATCCCTGACTCACAACGACGAGGATTCAAACCAGCATACGCCACCAGTGCCTTGCTGTTGCTGAACCGTCGCAGATTTCCTGCGAACGCCAGCAGGCTCACACTCAGCATGTCTCCTATTCCGGGGATACTTTTCAGTAGCTCCCGGTCCCGCTTCAGGTCTGGGTTATCATCGATATGCCGGTTGATTTTATTGCGGGTTTCTTCAATCAGCTCATCCAGCATCGTAACGTGTTCATTCAGGGAAGGAACGATGACTTCATCTGCTGCCTCAAGGCGGTTCATCTCCATCTGACGCATCTCTTCCAGGTTACGCAGGTGGCGTACCAGAGCCGTCAGTTGTCGTTCGCTCAGCGGCGCAGGATGCCAGGGGGCCGGCTGATACAGAGCGCAGTAGCGCGCTATCAGCGCCGCGTCGCTTTTGTCCGTTTTATTGCGGGTCAGTTCAGTGTTTGCGAACGCATGGATACGTGCCGGGTTTTCAAGGCTGACGCAGCAGCCATTATCGGCCAGCAGGGTGGCCAGTTCAGTGCTGTAGCAACCTGTTGCCTCCATGCAGACATGACAGTGACCAAAACGCGCCAGCCAGTTCAGAAATTCGCGGCATCCGGCTGGGGTATTGGCGAATTTTTTGGTTTTGTACTTCTGGTTTGGCAGCAGGACAGCAACGTCGAATTTGAGTTTGGCGATATCAACGCCGACAGGGACAAGATTCATCATGGTACTCCGTAACCTTATGAATATTATCGCCGGACCATCCTTATATGTGGGTGCTCAGGGCACAGGATACCGTTCGGTCTTGAGGCGACAGGGAAACAGGTTACCGGGGCATAATCTCTCCCGCGGGCTCAGGGGCTCCAGGGCTGGGTGATGCTCACCGGTAACCTCCCGATGATCAGTCGGGGATCTTCTCCGCCGGAACGGAGAAGGTCAAGACATAAGGGCCGGGGTGAGGGGAAACCAACGCAGAGTTTAACTATGTCCTCATCCCGTCCGGTGTTTAAATCCCGCTGGCTGCCCTACGCATTAGTTGCGCCACAGTTGGTCATCACCGTTATCTTCTTTATCTGGCCTGCGGGCGAAGCGCTGTGGTATTCGCTACAGAGCGTCGATCCTTTTGGGCTCTCCAGCCAGTTTGTTGGTCTGGATAACTTCCTGATGCTATTCCACGACCCGTACTATCTGGATTCGTTCTGGACGACGATCAAGTTCAGCACGATGGTCACCTTCAGCGGCCTGTTGATCTCGCTATTTTTTGCCGCGCTGGTGGATTACGTGGTGCGCGGTAGCCGTTTCTACCAAACGCTGATGCTGCTGCCTTATGCCGTTGCGCCTGCGGTGGCCGCCGTGCTGTGGATCTTCCTGTTCAACCCCGGGCGCGGGCTGATTACCCATTTTCTCGGCGAGCTTGGCTACGACTGGAACCACGCGCAGAGCAGCGGACAGGCGATGTTCCTCGTGGTTTTCGCCTCGGTATGGAAGCAGATTAGTTACAACTTCCTTTTCTTCTTTGCCGCGCTGCAATCTATACCCCGTTCGCTGGTGGAAGCCGCCGCCATTGACGGCGCGGGGCCGATTCGCCGCTTCTTCAAGCTGGCGCTGCCGCTGATTGCCCCGGTGAGTTTCTTCCTGCTGGTGGTGAACCTGGTGTACGCCTTTTTTGATACTTTCCCGGTTATCGATGCCGCAACCGGCGGCGGGCCGGTACAGGCAACGACAACGCTGATTTATAAAATCTACCGTGAGGGTTTTGCCGGGCTCGACCTTTCGGCATCCGCCGCCCAGTCGGTAGTGCTGATGTTCCTCGTCATTATTCTGACGGTGGTGCAGTTCCGCTACGTTGAAAGTAAGGTGCGCTACCAATGATTGAGAACCGTCGCGGGCTGACGATTTTCAGCCACACCATGTTGATTTTAGGCATCGCGGTGATCCTGTTCCCGCTGTATGTCGCCTTTGTCGCGGCAACGCTGGACAGCAAAGCGGTCTTCGAAACGCCGATGACCCTGATCCCCGGCGGGCACCTGCTCGACAACATGAAAACCATCTGGGTAAACGGCGTTGGGGCCAACAGCGCGCCGTTCTGGCTGATGATGCTCAACAGTTTCATCATGGCGTTCGCTATCACGGTGGGCAAAATCGCGGTGTCGATGCTTTCCGCCTTCGCCATCGTCTGGTTCCGCTTTCCGCTGCGTAACCTGTTCTTCTGGATGATTTTCATCACCCTGATGCTGCCGGTTGAAGTGCGTATTTTCCCGACCGTGGAAGTCATCGCCAACCTGAAAATGCTCGATAGCTATGCCGGGCTAACGCTGCCGTTGATGGCTTCGGCCACCGCCACTTTTCTGTTCCGTCAGTTCTTTATGACGTTGCCGGACGAGCTGATTGAGGCCGCGCGTATCGACGGCGCGTCACCGATGCGCTTCTTTCGCGATATTGTGCTGCCGTTGTCGAAAACCAATCTGGCGGCGCTGTTCGTTATCACCTTTATCTACGGCTGGAACCAGTACTTGTGGCCGCTGCTGATTATTCAGGATGTGAATCTTGGCACCGCCGTCGCCGGCATTAAAGGCATGATCGCCACCGGCGAAGGCACTACGCAGTGGAACCAGGTGATGGCGGCGATGCTGCTCACGCTGATTCCCCCGGTTGTCATCGTTTTAGCCATGCAGCGCGCGTTTGTGCGTGGCCTGGTCGATAGTGAGAAATAAAATGGCTGGTTTAAAACTACAGGCAGTAACTAAAAGCTGGGATGGCAAAACCCAGGTCATTCAACCGTTAACGCTGGACGTGGCAGACGGAGAATTTATCGTGATGGTCGGCCCATCGGGCTGCGGGAAATCAACGTTGCTTAGGATGGTGGCGGGGCTTGAGCGAGTGACCAGCGGCGATATCTGGATTGACCGCAAGCGCGTTACTGAAATGGAGCCGAAAGATCGCGGTATCGCGATGGTGTTCCAGAACTACGCCCTCTACCCGCATATGAGCGTGGAAGAGAACATGGCCTGGGGCTTGAAGATTCGCGGCATGGGCAAGGGATTAATTGCCGAGCGCGTGCAGGAGGCGGCAAGAATTCTGGAGCTGGACGGTTTGCTAAAGCGCCGCCCACGCGAGCTTTCCGGCGGCCAGCGCCAGCGCGTGGCGATGGGGCGAGCCATCGTTCGTGATCCGGCGGTATTTCTGTTTGATGAGCCGCTCTCCAACCTCGATGCCAAGCTGCGCGTACAGATGCGCCTTGAGCTGCAACAGCTGCATCGCCGTCTGAAAACCACTTCGCTGTATGTCACTCATGATCAGGTCGAAGCGATGACCCTCGCTCAGCGGGTGATGGTGATGAATAAGGGGATTGCCGAACAGATAGGCACGCCGATTGAAGTGTATGAAAAACCGGCCAGCCTCTTTGTGGCGAGCTTTATCGGTAGCCCGGCAATGAACCTACTGAAAGGGCGGGTCAGCGATGACGGTAGCCGCTTTGAGCTTGAGGACGGAATGCTTTTGCCAATGAACAGCGAGCATCGCCGCTACGCCGGGCGTAAGATGACGCTCGGTATCCGCCCGGAACATTTTGCATTAAGCTCGCAGGCGGAAGGTGGCGTACCGCTGGTGATGGATACGCTGGAAATTTTAGGTGCCGACAACCTCGCCCACGGGCGCTGGGGCGAACAAAAGCTGGTGGTTCGGCTACCGCACCAGTTACGCCCGCAGGCTGGCTGCACTCTGTGGCTACATCTGCCGCCGGGGGATCTGCATCTTTTTGATAGTGAAACAGGACAACGCGCATGATTCTCTGGCCTTATCCTCATATCGTCGCCCACCGGGGCGGCGGTAAACTGGCTCCGGAAAATACCCTGGCGGCTATCGATACCGGCGCTCGCTACGGTCATACGATGATTGAGTTTGACGCTAAGTTATCGAAAGATGGGCTGATTTTTTTACTCCACGATGACAACCTCGAACGGACCAGTAACGGCTGGGGCGTGGCGGGCGAACTGGCATGGCAAGATCTGCTGAAAGTGGACGCCGGAAGCTGGTATAGCGGTGAGTTCAAAGGTGAACCGTTGCCGCTGCTAATCGAAGTCGCCGAGCGCTGCCGCCAGCACGGCATGATGGCGAATATCGAAATTAAGCCTACTACTGGCACCGGCCCGTTGACAGGTAAAATGGTGGCGCTGGCGGCCCGTGAATTCTGGCAAGGAATGACGCCGCCGCTGCTTTCGTCGTTTGAAATCGATGCTCTGGAAGCGGCACAAGAAGCTGCGCCTGAACTGCCGCGCGGGCTGCTGCTGGATGAATGGCGGGACGACTGGCGCGAACTGACCACGCGTCTGGGCTGCGTCTCAATCCATCTTAATCATAAACTGCTGGATGAAGCGCGCGTGGCGAGCCTGAAAGATGCGGGCCTGCACATCCTCGTATATACCGTAAACAAACCCCAGCGCGCCGCCGAGTTGCTGCGTTGGGGCGTGGATTGCATCTGCACCGATGCGATTGACGTTATCGGCCCCAACTTCCCGGCGTAATCTGTGACAGGCGGCCCTTATGGGGTCGTCTGCCGCTGCAACATCCCACCGTTATTGTTCGGCAGAGGCTGCTGACGATTCAGGTTGTTATTCTGCTGTACCCGCTGCTGATTGTTATTCATCTGCGTCTGTAGATGCTGTTGCTGCGTGCGCGACTGGCTTTGAATATCCTGTTTCAGCTTGTTTTGCTGCTGCATCTGCTGGTTCTGCATCTGGTTTTGCATCCGCTGTTGGCTGGGCACCACGTACCCCGGCTGGTTGGGATTGTTATCGACGTTGAGCGGTTGTGCTAAAGCGCTCAACGGCAGCAGCGCCGCCAGAAATAAAAGTGCTTTCATTGTTCTCTCCTCCACGTGAGTGGCATGCGTTAAGTTTACCCCCTTTCCGGCATAACAATGATTTTTTAAGACTTATCATCCAGGATTATGTGTAAATAAAAGCATATTCAGGAGTATGACAATGATAAAAACAACGCGCTGGCGTCAGGTGGTCATCGCTGCTTTGCTGGCGGGCGGCAGTTTTACCGTCGCCGCAAATCCCGCTCCGCCTCCGGTATCTTATGGTGTCGAGGAAGATGTTTTTCATCCGGTTCGCGCGCAGCAGGGGATGGTCTCCTCGGTCGATGCGCTGGCAACCAACGTCGGCGTGGATATTCTGCGTCAGGGCGGCAATGCGGTGGATGCAGCCGTTGCTGTGGGTTACGCGCTGGCGGTCACGCACCCACAGGCCGGTAATATTGGCGGTGGCGGCTTTATGATGCTGCGTACCAAAGACGGTAATACGACGGCGATCGATTTTCGTGAGATGGCCCCCGAGCAGGCCACCCGCGATATGTTTCTCGACGATCAGGGTAACCCGGACAGCAAAAAATCGCTGACATCGCATCTGGCCTCCGGCACGCCGGGCACGGTTGCGGGTTTCTCCCTCGCGCTGGAAAAATACGGCACGATGCCGCTGAACAAGGTTATTCATCCGGCGATTAAGCTGGCGGAAGAGGGCTTCATCGTCAACGATGCGCTGGCCGATGACCTGAAAACTTACGGTAGCGAAGTGATCCCCGAGCATGCCAACAGCCGGGCCATCTTCTGGAAAAACGGCGAGCCGCTGAAAAAGGGCGATAAACTGGTGCAAAAACAGCTGGGCAAAAGCCTGGAACTGATTGCCGAGCTGGGGCCTGATGCCTTCTATAAAGGCGTGATTGCCGACCAGATTGCCGGAGAAATGAAGAATAACGGCGGGCTTATCACCAAAGCGGATCTGGCAAATTACAAAGCGGTAGAGCGCACGCCAATTAGCGGCGAATATCGCGGCTACCAGGTCTTCTCAATGCCGCCGCCCTCATCCGGCGGGATTCATATCGTACAGATCCTCAATATCCTGGAAAACTTCGATATGAATAAGTACGGCTTCGGCAGCGCCGACGCCATGCAGGTAATGGCGGAAGCGGAAAAACATGCCTATGCCGACCGCTCGGAATACCTTGGTGACCCGGACTTCGTCAAAGTGCCGTGGCAGGCGCTAACCAACAAAGCGTACGCCAAATCGATTGCCGAACAGATCGACGTGAATAAAGCGAAACCGTCGAGCCAGATTCGCCCCGGTAAGCTGGCGCCGTATGAAAGCAATCAAACCACCCATTTCTCGGTGGTGGATAAAGACGGTAACGCCGTTGCGGTCACCTATACGCTGAATACGACCTTTGGTACCGGTATCGTGGCGGGTAACTCAGGCATTCTGCTGAATAATCAGATGGATGACTTCTCTGCGAAACCCGGCGTGCCGAACGTTTACGGGCTGGTGGGTGGCGATGCCAACGCCGTCGAGGCGAAAAAGCGTCCGCTGTCGTCGATGTCGCCGACCATCGTGGTGAAAGATGGCAAAACCTGGCTGGTGACCGGTAGCCCCGGCGGCAGCCGTATTATCACCACCGTGCTGCAGATGGTGGTGAATACCATCGATTTCGGTATGAACGTCGCAGAAGCTACCAATGCTCCGCGCTTCCATCATCAATGGTTGCCGGATGAGCTGCGGGTGGAGAAGGGGTTTAGCCCGGATACGCTGAAGCTGCTGGAGGGTAAAGGACAGAAAGTGGCGCTGAAGGAGGCGATGGGCAGCACCCAAAGTATTATGGTCGGCCCGGATGGCACGCTGTATGGCGCATCCGATCCGCGTTCGCCGGATGATTTAACGGCAGGGTATTAGGTTTACCCTCACCCCGACCCTCTCCCTGGAAGGGAGAGGGGGAAAGCGAGGCCTGAGAGCGATCTTAGCTATGGTGCATTGTGGGAGAGGGGGAAGCAGGGCTGTGTGCGATCTAAACTACAGCTCGAAACGGTCCCCTCTCCTTTTAGGGAGAGATACCGTCTTGCCGGTTATCCTGCAAGTGGTATTTCAGCGTTAAATTCATGCCCGGATTTCACCACACCATAAGCCAGCTGCAGTAATTTCCTCATTCCTGCACACACTCGCTCTTTCCCTGTCTTACCCCGGGCTGCAAGCCTTTCCATCAGGTTTTTCACCACCTTATTGCATCTTCCTGCCACTACCGCTGGCATATACAGTGCGCTACGCAGCTCTGCATGGCCCACTTTCGACAGCCTGCTTTTCCCTTTCCACATCCCTGACTCACAACGACGAGGATTCAAACCAGCATACGCCACCAGTGCCTTGCTGTTGCTGAACCGTCGCAGATTTCCTGCGAACGCCAGCAGGCTCACACTCAGCATGTCTCCTATTCCGGGGATACTTTTCAGTAGCTCCCGGTCCCGCTTCAGGTCTGGGTTATCATCGATATGCCGGTTGATTTTATTGCGGGTTTCTTCAATCAGCTCATCCAGCATCGTAACGTGTTCATTCAGGGAAGGAACGATGACTTCATCTGCTGCCTCAAGGCGGTTCATCTCCATCTGACGCATCTCTTCCAGGTTACGCAGGTGGCGTACCAGAGCCGTCAGTTGTCGTTCGCTCAGCGGCGCAGGATGCCAGGGGGCCGGCTGATACAGAGCGCAGTAGCGCGCTATCAGCGCCGCGTCGCTTTTGTCCGTTTTATTGCGGGTCAGTTCAGTGTTTGCGAACGCATGGATACGTGCCGGGTTTTCAAGGCTGACGCAGCAGCCATTATCGGCCAGCAGGGTGGCCAGTTCAGTGCTGTAGCAACCTGTTGCCTCCATGCAGACATGACAGTGACCAAAACGCGCCAGCCAGTTCAGAAATTCGCGGCATCCGGCTGGGGTATTGGCGAATTTTTTGGTTTTGTACTTCTGGTTTGGCAGCAGGACAGCAACGTCGAATTTGAGTTTGGCGATATCAACGCCGACAGGGACAAGATTCATCATGGTACTCCGTAACCTTATGAATATTATCGCCGGACCATCCTTATATGTGGGTGCTCAGGGCACAGGATACCGTTCGGTCTTGAGGCGACAGGGAAACAGGTTACCGGGGCATAATCTCTCCCGCGGGCTCAGGGGCTCCAGGGCTGGGTGATGCTCACCGGTAACCTCCCGATGATCAGTCGGGGATCTTCTCCGCCGGAACGGAGAAGGTCAAGACATAAGGGTTAGGGTGAGGGTCACCCCTTCAGCCGCGCCATAAAGTACGCATCCACATACTCGCCGTTGCGTAGGGCGTATCTCTTGCCGGTTCCTTCCACAATAAAGCCAAATTTGCGGTAAAGCGCCATAGCGGATGGGTTGTCCGTAAATACGGTTAACTCAATGCGTTCAACGCGTAGCCAGTTATCACACAGATTAATCATTTCACGCATCAGCGCGCTGCCTACGCCGCGACCGTGTGCCTGCGACGCAACGCTAACGCCGAAGGTCGCCACGTGGCTGCGACGAGGATTGGGCTCGACGCTCAGTTTGAGGTGGCCGACAACCTGTTCATCGATGGTGGCGACCAGATGACGGCTACCGGGTTTCGGTAGCAGGCGCTCCTGCCACATTTCCATAGAAGGATGTGGTAGCTGTAACGTGTCGTGATAGACCTCCGGATGCGAAGTCAGCTGGCGTAAAGGTTCAGCATCGCGTGGCTCGGCATGGCGTATCACTATGTCACTCATTCTTCATTTCCTTAGTTTGCTAAAAGTCCCTTTAAACATCACTGACTTTAAAAAATGCGTCAACGACTATTTTTTGCAAAAAGGAGTAGACAAGTGCGAATGAGAATGATTATTATTGCCCTGCATTCAGGGAGACCCTTGCGGAAAGCCTGAAAGCACGACATTGCTCACATTGCTTCCAGTATTACTTTAGCCAGCCGGGTGCTGGCTTTTTTTTGGCTTTTTTTCAGCCAACTCCCGGAAGAGAGTTACTGCGCAACCTCTGCGCTTTGTATCTCAGTCTTATCTTTGATTTCTGCAGTGGTATCAGTGATAAACCCCACGACGTTGCTCTTTTCTGCGAGTGGCGGCAGCACTTCTGCCTGGCCTGAAAAAACGCCGCCTTTTTTGATAGCCAGCGTGCGGTAGGCTAGTGTGCCGGTGATTTTGCCGTTCTTGTCGATTTCGATGGTGTCGCTGTTGCACTGGCCGATGACGCCGCCGTCAATAATCAGCTCTCGACAGAGGATATTCCCCTCGACCAGGCCACCAGTCATCACCTTGATTTGGCAGTCTTTGGCGTCGATATCGCCACTTACGGTACCGTAAATATCAACATCTCCTTCCGCAATGATATTTCCTTCAAAGCGGATGCCGCTGGCGATAATCGTGGCGGCAGGCTTTTTTATCACGGTTTGTGGAGGCGTGCTGACGGGGGTTGGCGTACTCACCGCTGGTGGCGTAGCTTCAGTGATTTTATTCTTTTTAAACATATGGTTAACCCGATGGTATTGAAAGTGAAAAACGAAAGATGACAGGGATAAAAAGCCCGCTAGCCAAGCCAGATACGAGTTTCCGAAGTACCAGGCTATCAGGCCAAGCAGCCAAAAGAGAAGGGCGCTGTTTAAGGCGATATACTTGCTTTCCATGCGAATGAGATGGCTACTCCTTTAGTCATCGTATTTGGGAAAAGGTGAGCGCGAGTGGCGTCATGCCCGTGAACGCTCTGGATAAAAAATGTTCTTTTCCCGAGAATTCCTCTTATCCGTAATTTAATCCGTAGGGTCAATGAATTTGATCGATAAATTTAACATTTAAGAATTTGCTACTCTAAATAGAGGGTTAAGTTCGCTACCAGCTTGCGCTATGGTTAATAGCAGAGACGTTAACTAAGAGCCTATCCCATTAGGCTATTTTATTTGCCATTTTGGCCCTGGGCAGTGCTCACAACCTCATGTACTACGTGTACGCTCCGGTTGTTCCGCGCTGTCCGTGTCCAAACTGGCTACAACAATTGCGCCTACTGGGATAGGCTCTAAGGACAGCGTTATGACTTTGCACTGCGCATTTATTGGATTTGGCAAAAGCACCACCCGCTACCATCTTCCCTATGTACTGCACCGTAAAGACCGCTGGCATGTGGCGCATATCTTTCGCCGCGGCGCAAAGCCGGAGGAGCAATCGCCGCAGTATTCACATATCCATTTCACCAGCGACCTTGATGAGATACTCAATGACCCGCAGGTCAAGTTGGTGATTGTCTGTACCCATGCTGACAGCCACTTTGAGTATGCGAAACGGGCGCTGGAGGCGGGCAAAAACGTGCTGGTCGAAAAGCCGTTCACCCCAACCCTGGAAGAGGCGAAAGCGCTATTTGCGCTGGCGAAAAGCAAAGGGCTGACGGTCACGCCTTACCAGAATCGCCGCTTTGACTCCTGCTTCCTGACCACCAAAAAGGTTATCGAGAGTGGAAAACTCGGTGAAATTGTCGAGATTGAAAGCCACTTCGACAACTATCGCCCGGTAGATGGGGGGAAACCCGGACTGCCGCAGGATGGCGCGTTCTACGGCCTGGGCGTCCATACCATGGACCAAATTATCTCTCTGTTTGGCCGTCCGGATCTCGTGTCGTATGACATTCGTAGCGTGCGCAATCAGGCCAATCCGGACGATACTTTTGAGGCTCAGTTGTTCTACGGCAACCTGAAGGCGGTCGTCAAAACCAGCCATCTGGTGAAATTGCCCTATCCAAAATTCATCGTTCACGGCCATAAAGGCTCGTTTATCAAATACGGAATTGACCAGCAGGAGACCAGCCTTAAGGCCAACATCATGCCGGGCGAGCCGGGATTCGGCGCGGACGACACGCTCGGCCTGCTGGAGTACGTCAATGAGGCGGGTGAAACCGTGCGGGAAGAGATTCCGGTTGAAACCGGCGACTATGGCCGCGTCTATGATTCGCTGTATGACACCATCGTTAGCGGCCAGCCGAATTTTGTCAAGGAATCTGAAGCTCTCACCAATATGGAGATCCTTGAACGCGGCTTTGAACAGCCATCACCCTCCACCATAACCCTCGCCAGATAAGCCACGATGGCTCCTCTGTACTCGTTCATATTTTTTGAATAGAGGAGTCAATTTTCACCCTCTATGATCGTTTGGGGATTGGGTCCACACTTAATCCATCGAAAACATACGGGGGTGCAACATGATCTTTTTACGCAAAGCTAACGAACGCGGTCACGCTAACCACGGTTGGCTGGATTCCTGGCATACTTTCTCTTTCGCTAACTATTACGACCCGAATTTTATGGGTTTCTCGGCGCTGCGCGTGATCAATGATGACGTGATTGATGCAGGTCAGGGTTTCGGTACCCATCCGCATAAAGACATGGAAATCCTGACCTATGTGCTGGAAGGTGCGGTTGAACACCAGGACAGCATGGGTAACAAAGAGCAGGTTCCGGCGGGTGAGTTCCAGATTATGAGCGCAGGCACCGGGATCCGTCACTCTGAGTACAACCCGAGCGACACCGATAAACTGCACCTGTATCAGATCTGGATCATGCCGGAGAAAAATGGCATCACCCCGCGCTACGAGCAACGTCGCTTTGACGCCGCGCAGGGCAAACAACTGGTGTTGTCACCGGATGCACGTGATGGCTCGCTGAAAGTATTTCAGGATATGGAGTTGTATCGCTGGGCGCTGCTGAAAGATGAGCAGTCAGTGCATCAGATTGCCGCCGAACGTCGCGTGTGGATTCAGGTAGTGAAAGGCGAAGTGACCATTAATGGGACCAAAGCGACCACCAGCGATGGTCTGGCGATTTGGGATGAGCAGGCGATTTCCGTACACGCCGATAGCGATAGTGAGATACTGCTGTTCGATCTGCCGCCAGTTTGATGTTGAGATGAAATTGCTCAGCCGCTCTGTGAAGAGCGGCTTTTAGTTAATTTATATTTCCAGTAATTCTGGTGCGGAACGCATCATATTCAGACCAAAAGCGCGTAGCGCATCGCGATAGATACCCAGCGTTCGCGCGCCTTCCTCTTGTAATTCTGCCAGCGGTTTATCCGGCGCGGCCACCATTTGTACATTATATTCCAGCCCATTTTGCCATCCCAGCACTTCCAGGATAGCTTTACCCCGGCGAACGTGAGTACCTGAACTAATGAGAACAATATTTTTTATCTGCAGTTCATTAACGATATAGCGTGAATAAATCATGTTCTCGACGGTATCCCTGGCATAGTTTTCATCAATAATTCTGTCCGGATCGATCCCCTTTTCCGTCAACCAGCGTTTCATTTCAACGCCTTCATTTTTATTATTTTTGGGTACTCCGCCGGTAACGATAATTTTGGCTTCTGGAAGCGCTTTTGCTACCTCAAGCGTCTTATTTAAACGATCAATTAATGTGGTAGCCATGTTTCCATTCTCTTCAAGAGCAAAGCCCAGAGTCACAATGGCTGTCGGGGAATCTGTCTTAAATGAGGTGGGTAGCTGATCCATAACTGGGGTATGGAGACCGTTTTCAACCGTGGTAAAAATCTTTTGTAGATCGCTGGCTCGGGCCGGGTACATTTTTTTTAATGTGAATAAAGCAGGATTCTCTTTTTTGCCTTGAGCATGCGTATACAGAGCCTGGTAAGTCAAGGCATCAATGTCATTTGGTGAGAGCTTCAGGATTCGATCATAGGTGCTCAGCGCATCATCGAGACGGTTTTCCCAAACTTCTGTGGCCGCGATACTAAATAGAATGTCCAGGCGCCAGGGAGCCAGCCGATAGGCCTCCTTCAGACTTTTTTCGAGCGCGGGCATATCCCATTTAACATATGCCTCATGTGCCTGGGTTAGATAGTGATGAACGCTATTACGCTGTTCGCTGGCTACTTGATAGCCGTAGGTCCCATTTTTTATTGACGATGTGGTGTTTGCAGAGGCTACCGTGAAATGCAAGCCAATTAAGATGCATAGTGTTGAGAGTAAAGTCTTTTTTAAGTTCATGATTAGTCCTTTAATTATTTTTAGATGAAAAAATGAGCAGGGTTGCCTGACGACAATATATTTCTCATCGCGAATTATCTAATTTAATCTGTATGAAATGTGATCAGTCTCAAGCGCTGACACTCCATAGGTGAGAGCTGCACACTTTTTATCTACAGAGCGAAATAATCGCTCTACATCCTCAAACATCCGGGAAGGTTGCGCTTTGTCCGTGATAAACTGAGAAAATGTTTCCCATTTATCACAGTCAGGACGATGAAAAAGAAAAGACCCGTACTTCAGGATGTAGCCGATCTTGTCGGCGTGACCAAAATGACGGTCAGTCGCTATCTACGTAACCCGGAACAGGTTTCCGAGGCGCTGCGTGGCAAGATAGCCGTTGCTCTCGATGAACTGGGTTATATTCCAAATCGCGCCCCTGACATCCTCTCTAATGCCACCAGTCGCGCCATTGGCGTGCTGCTGCCCTCGTTAACTAACCAGGTCTTTTCGGAAGTGTTGCGCGGTATTGAAAGCGTTACTGACGCTTTTGGTTATCAGACCATGCTAGCGCACTACGGCTATAAGCCGGAAATGGAAGAAAAACGCCTGGAATCGATGCTCTCCTGGAACATCGATGGCCTGATCCTCACCGAACGTAGCCATACGCCGCGCACGTTGAAAATGATTGAAGTGGCCGGGATCCCGGTTGTCGAACTGATGGACAGCCAGTCGCCGTGCCTCGATATTGCCGTCGGCTTTGATAACTTCGAAGCGGCCCGGCAGATGACCGCCGCGATCATCAATCACGGCCACCGCCACGTTGCCTATCTTGGCGCACGTCTCGACGAACGTACTATCATCAAACAGAAGGGGTATGAGCAGGCGATGCTTGATGCCGGGATGATGCCCTACAGCGTGATGGTCGAACAGTCTTCCTCTTTTTCATCGGGAATTGAGCTGATGCGCCAGGCGCGTCGCGAATATCCGCAGCTTGACGGTATCTTCTGCACCAACGACGACCTGGCGGTTGGCGCGGCGTTCGAGTGCCAGCGCCTGGGGCTGAAAATCCCTGATGATATGGCGATTGCCGGTTTCCACGGTCATGATATCGGCCAGGTGATGGAGCCGCGTCTGGCCAGCGTTCTCACGCCGCGTGAGCGTATGGGGCGTATTGGCGCTGAACGTCTGCTGGCGCGCATTCGCGGTGAAGTAGTGACGCCTAAGATGTTAGATTTAGGTTTCACATTGTCACCGGGTGGATCTATTTAAACTGACAAATTTGAAGTAGATCACACATATTCACATCTGGCACGAATGGTTATTGCTTCTCCACAAGTCCGGCATGACAATGTTACCGATAACAGTTACCCGTAACAATTAATCTGTACGCGAGCATTTCATGCCTTTTAAAGCAGCCAGGCTGCGCGTATGTGTCCAGTGGGAGGAAGCTTTGAGCACGACTAACCATGATCACCACATCTATGTCCTGATGGGCGTTTCCGGCAGCGGTAAATCCGCCGTCGCCAGCGAAGTGGCGCATCAACTGCATGCCGCGTTTCTCGACGGCGACTTTCTGCATCCGCGCAGCAACATCAACAAGATGGCTTCGGGCGAACCGTTAAACGATGACGACCGCACTCCGTGGCTGCAGGCGTTGAACGATGCCGCATTCGCCATGCAGCGTACCAACAAAGTGTCGCTGATTGTCTGTTCTGCGCTGAAAAAGAGCTACCGCGACATCCTGCGTAAAGGTAACCCGAATCTCTCCTTTATCTACCTGAAAGGCGATTTCGAGGTTATTGAAAAACGCCTGAAGGCGCGCAAAGGCCACTTCTTTAAAACCCAGATGCTGGTGACGCAGTTTGAAACGCTGCAAGAACCGGGCACAGAAGAAAGCGATGTTTTAATCGTCGATATCGACCAGTCATTGGAAGGCGTGGTCGCCAGCACCATTGAGGTGATCAACAAAGGCAGTAACTAGTGAGTACATTAACGCTTGTTTTAACAGCAGTCGGCTCCGTTTTGCTGCTGCTGTTTTTAGTCATGAAGGCGCGTATGCATGCCTTCGTGGCTTTGATGGTGGTTTCTATTGGAGCTGGTCTTTTTTCCGGAATGCCGTTGGATAAAATCGCGGCGACGATGGAAAAAGGCATGGGCGGCACGCTGGGCTTTCTGGCAATCGTCGTCGCGTTAGGGGCAATGTTCGGTAAGATCCTGCATGAAACCGGCGCGGTCGACCAGATTGCCGTCAAGATGTTGAAATCTTTCGGTCACAGCCGCGCCCATTATGCGATTGGCCTGGCCGGGCTTATCTGCGCGCTGCCGCTGTTTTTTGAAGTCGCGATTGTCCTGTTGATTAGCGTGGCCTTCTCGATGGCGCGCCATACCGGTACCAACCTTGTGAAGCTGGTGATCCCGCTGTTTGCCGGGGTGGCTGCTGCTGCGGCATTTCTGCTGCCGGGGCCTGCGCCGATGCTGCTGGCTTCGCAGATGCACGCCGACTTTGGCTGGATGATCCTGATTGGCCTGTGCGCGGCAATTCCGGGGATGATCATTGCCGGGCCGCTGTGGGGCAACTTTATCAGCCGCTACGTTGAGCTGCACATCCCTGATGATATTAGCGAGCCGCACCTTGGTGAAGGCAAAATGCCGTCGTTCGGCTTCAGCCTGTCGTTAATTCTGCTGCCGTTAGTGCTGGTTGGCCTGAAAACTATCGCTGCGCGCTTTGTACCAGAAGGTTCTACCGCCTACGAATGGTTTGAGTTTATCGGCCATCCGTTTACCGCGATTCTGGTTGCCTGCCTGGTGGCTATCTATGGCCTGGCGGTACGTCAGGGGATGGCGAAAGACCGGGTGATGGAGATTTGCGGCCATGCGCTCCAGCCTGCGGGCATTATCTTGTTGGTGATCGGCGCGGGCGGCGTGTTCAAACAGGTACTGGTTGACTCCGGTGTGGGTCCGGCGCTAGGCGAAGCGCTGACCGGCATGGGCCTGCCGATTGCGATCACCTGCTTCGTGCTGGCTGCGGCGGTGCGTATTATTCAGGGTTCCGCGACCGTCGCCTGCCTGACGGCCGTTGGCCTGGTGATGCCGGTTATTGAACAACTGCACTACAGCGGCGCGCAGATGGCAGCGCTCTCTATCTGTATCGCTGGTGGCTCTATTGTGGTCAGCCACGTGAACGACGCGGGCTTCTGGCTGTTCGGTAAGTTTACCGGCGCGACCGAAGCGCAAACGCTGAAGACCTGGACGATGATGGAAACCATCCTCGGCACCGTCGGCGCGATTGTTGGTATGATTGCGTTCACGTTGTTGAGTTAAATGTAAGAAATAATGCCCGGTTGAGCAAAGCGACGCCGGGTGAGATTTCCCCACCAAACTTTTTTTACTCGAAATCCTTCGTTTTACCCCCACTTAAATCCCCATCATGAGAAACACGACGAACATCACAGATATCATCAACCCGCGCCAGCACTGGGTTTGTCGGGTTTTGTCAGGAAGATTAAAGCTACTGAATTTCCGCCCTGATCCATAATCCGGATCAATAAAATAGCGCGAGAAAATATTCCCTTCGCAATACAAATACCCTGATAATCATTACAGTTTTCCGGGACGCCAATGATGGTCGCCACGATGCAGAATTAGTTGCGTTACTGATTGCCTGGCAATCATTGATTAATTTCACTTGCGACTTTAGCTGCATTTTGTAATGTGAGGGATTAACCAGTAGGAAACTGGCTCGGCACAAACAGCACACACCTCGCAGGAATACGTTATGAAAAATGTTGGTTTTATCGGCTGGCGCGGAATGGTCGGCTCTGTCCTGATGCAACGCATGGTTGAAGAGCGCGATTTTGACGCCATTCGCCCTGTTTTTTTCTCCACCTCCCAGTTGGGGCAGCCTGCTCCATCTTTTGGTGGCAGTACCGGTGGCACGCTTCAGGATGCGTTTGACCTGGAAGCACTGAAGGCGCTGGACATTATTGTCACGTGTCAGGGCGGCGATTACACCAACGATATTTACCCGAAGCTGCGTGAAAGCGGCTGGCAGGGGTACTGGATTGACGCGGCCTCTTCGCTGCGCATGAAAGATGACGCGATTATCATTCTTGACCCGGTGAACCAGGATGTTATCACCGCTGGCTTGAACAACGGTGTGAAGACCTTTGTTGGCGGTAACTGTACCGTCAGCCTGATGCTGATGTCCCTTGGCGGCCTGTTTGCTCAGGATCTGGTTGAGTGGGTCAGCGTGGCGACTTACCAGGCGGCTTCCGGCGGCGGTGCGCGGCATATGCGCGAGCTGCTGACTCAGATGGGTCAGCTGCATAGCCATGTCGCGACAGAGCTGGCGAATCCGGCTTCCGCCATTTTGGATATTGAACGCAAAGTGACGTCGTTGACCCGCAGCGGCGAGCTGGCGGTGGACAACTTTGGCGTGCCGCTGGCAGGTAGCCTGATCCCTTGGATCGACAAACAGCTGGATAACGGTCAGAGCCGCGAAGAGTGGAAAGGCCAGGCGGAGACCAACAAAATCCTCGCGACCGCTTCGGCGATTCCGGTAGACGGCCTGTGCGTTCGCGTTGGCGCGCTGCGTTGTCACAGCCAGGCGTTCACCATCAAGCTGAAAAAAGATGTTTCGATCCCGACCGTTGAGGAACTGCTGGCTGCGCACAATCCGTGGGCCAAAGTGGTACCGAACGATCGTGACATTACCATGCGTGAGCTGACCCCAGCTGCCGTGACCGGCACCCTGACCACCCCGGTGGGTCGCTTACGTAAACTGAACATGGGGCCTGAGTATCTGTCGGCCTTCACCGTCGGTGACCAGCTCTTGTGGGGCGCAGCTGAACCGCTACGCCGCATGCTACGACAGCTGGCATAAAAAAACAGGATGAGCAAAAAGGGGTGATAGAACACCCCTTTTTTTTGCGTAATACAAGGAGTAAACGCGGATGTTTGATTTTTCCCAACGGAGGTAACGCAGCCTTGGCTATGCTTTAAGTAAGGGGCAATGATGTCTCCTTACCTGAAGGTGGGACGGAGCAGGAGGATGCACATTGTGCTGCGCCGTTCAGGTCAAAAAAAGTCGCCGGATGCAGGAAAAGGCGGCACTTACAACAGGATGAAACCATGTCTAATCGTATTGATAGGGACGTGATTAATGCGCTTATCGCTGGCCATTTTGCGGATCCTTTTTCCGTACTTGGTATGCATTGCACCGAAGCCGGGCTGGAAGTTCGCGCATTATTACCTGACGCCACCGACGTGTGGGTCATTGAACCGAAAACCGGACGCAAAGTCGGCAAGCTTGAATGCCTTGACTCGCGCGGTTTCTTTAGCGGCGTTCTGCCGCGACGTAAAAATCCTTTTCGCTATCAGTTGGCCGTGACCTGGCATGACCAGCAAAACCTGATCGACGACCCTTACCGTTTCGGCCCTCTGTTGCAGGACCTGGACGTATGGCTGCTGTCGGAAGGCACGCATCTGCGCCCGTATGAAACGCTGGGTGCGCACGCCGATACCATGGACGGCGTCATTGGGACGCGTTTTTCAGTTTGGGCACCGAACGCTCGCCGGGTCTCAGTCGTCGGCCAGTTTAACTACTGGGACGGCCGCCGCCACCCGATGCGTCTGCGCAAAGAGTCCGGTATCTGGGAGCTGTTCGTTCCCGGAGCCGTGAACGGCCAACTGTATAAATTCGAGCTTATTGATGCCCACGGCAAGCTACGGGTGAAGTCTGACCCTTACGCTTTTGAAGCGCAGATGCGCCCGGACAGCGCTTCGCTTATCTGCGGGCTTCCGGAGAAAGTTGAGCAGCCGCAGGCGCGTAAACAGGCTAACGGGTTTGATGCGCCAATATCTATCTATGAAGTTCATCTCGGCTCCTGGCGTCGCCATACCGATAACAATTTCTGGCTGAGCTATCGTGAGCTGGCCGATCAACTGGTGCCGTATGCCAAATGGATGGGCTTTACCCATCTGGAGCTGCTGCCGGTTAATGAACATCCGTTTGACGGTAGCTGGGGCTATCAGCCAACCGGGCTATATGCGCCAACCCGCCGTTTCGGCACTCGGGAAGATTTCCGCTACTTTATCAACGCCGCACATGCTGCTGGCCTTAACGTCATCCT
This sequence comes from Klebsiella sp. RHBSTW-00484, assembly GCF_013705725.1. Taxonomy (NCBI): domain Bacteria; kingdom Pseudomonadati; phylum Pseudomonadota; class Gammaproteobacteria; order Enterobacterales; family Enterobacteriaceae; genus Klebsiella; species Klebsiella sp. RHBSTW-00484. The sequence continues at coordinate 444,277 of NZ_CP055481.1, forward strand.
TGACTGGGTGCCGGGTCATTTCCCATCGGATGATTTTGCCCTTGCGTCGTTTGACGGCACCTCGTTGTATGAACATAGCGATCCGCGCGAAGGCTATCATCAGGACTGGAACACGCTGATTTACAACTACGGTCGCCGCGAGGTCAGCAATTTCCTGGTTGGCAATGCGCTGTACTGGATTGAGCGCTTTGGCATTGATGCGCTGAGGGTCGATGCGGTGGCATCGATGATTTATCGCGACTACAGCCGCAAAGAGGGTGAGTGGGTGCCGAACGAATTCGGCGGCCGGGAAAATCTTGAAGCCATTGAGTTCCTGCGTAATACCAACCGGGTCCTGGGCGAACAAACGCCGGGCGCGGTGACGATGGCGGAAGAGTCGACCGATTTTGCTGGCGTATCTCGCCCTTCATCTGATGGTGGTCTGGGTTTTTGGTTTAAGTGGAACCTTGGCTGGATGCACGACACTCTCGATTACATGAAGTTAGATCCGGTGCATCGTCGCCATCATCACGACAAGATGACTTTCGGCATGCTCTATAACTACACCGAGAACTTTGTGTTGCCGCTCTCCCACGACGAAGTGGTGCACGGTAAAAAATCGATTCTTGACCGTATGCCGGGTGACGCCTGGCAGAAGTTCGCCAACCTGCGTGCCTACTACGGCTGGCTGTTTGCCTTCCCGGGTAAAAAGCTGCTGTTTATGGGCAATGAATTCGCTCAGGGGCGTGAGTGGAACCATGACGGGAGCCTCGACTGGCACCTGCTGGAGGGCGGTGATAACTGGCACCACGGCGTTCAGCGGCTGGTGCGCGACCTGAACCATACCTATCGTCACCATAAAGCATTGCACGAGCTGGATTTTGACCCTTACGGCTTCGAATGGCTGGTGGTCGACGATCATGAGCGCTCGGTATTTATTTTTGTCCGTCGTGACAAGGCTGGTAATGAAATCATCGTGGCCAGCAACTTTACCCCGGTGCCGCGTCATGAATACCGTTTTGGTATCAACCAGCCGGGGAAATGGCGCGAAGAGCTGAATACCGACTCCATGCATTACCACGGCAGCAATACAGGTAACTGCGGGGTTGTTGAAAGCGAAGCGATTGCCAGCCACGGCCGTGAATACTCTCTCTCGATCACGCTGCCGCCGCTGGCGACGGTGTGGCTGGTGCGGGAGGCACAATGATCGTGCTCACGGCAGGAAAGCCCGCGCCGTTGGGGTCTTGCTACGACGGTAAGGGAGTGAACTTCGCCCTCTTTTCCGCCCATGCGGAGCGGGTGGAACTCTGTGTGTTCGATGAGCAGGGCAACGAACGGCGTGTCGACCTGCCCACGCGCAGTGGCGATATCTGGCACGGTTGGCTCGCTGATGTCGGGCCGGGATTGCGCTACGGCTACCGCGTCCACGGTCCGTGGGATCCGGCGCAGGGGCACCGCTTTAACCCGGCGAAACTGCTGCTCGATCCCTGCTGCCATCAGGTTGACGGCGTGCTGCCTGATGATGAGCGTCTTCATGGCGGCGATTGCGATCCCGATAACCGCGATAGCGCGGTAATAGCGCCGAAATCGCGAGTGGTGGATCTGCATTACGACTGGCGCGGTGATAAGCCGCCGCGCACGCCGTGGGGTCAGACGGTCCTTTATGAAGCCCATGTCAAAGGGCTGACGTACCTGCATCCTGAACTACCCGAGGCGATTCGCGGCACTTACAAGGCTTTGGGTCACCCGGTGATGATCGACTATTTCCGCACGCTGGGTATTACTGCACTAGAGTTAATGCCGGTGGCGCAGTTCGCCAGCGAGCCGCGTCTCCAGCGGATGGGGTTAAGCAACTACTGGGGCTACAACCCATTGGCGATTTTCGCCCTTGATACGCGCTATGCCAGCGAGCCGGAACGGGCGCTCAATGAGTTTCGCGATGCGGTAAAAGCGCTGCACGCCGCGGGCATTGAAGTGATCCTCGACGTGGTGCTGAACCATAGCGCTGAAATAGATCTTGAAGGGCCGACCTTCTCCCTGCGCGGAATCGACAACCGTAGCTATTATTGGATCAGAGAAGACGGTGATTATCACAACTGGACCGGTTGCGGGAACACCATCAACCTCAGCCATCCGGGCGTGGTGGAGTATGCCCGTCAGTGCCTGCGTTTTTGGGTGGATGAGTGTCACGTTGATGGTTTTCGTTTTGACCTGGCGTCAGTCATGGGCCGCACGCCGGAGTTTCGTCAGGATGCACCGTTGTTTGAGGCTATCCGTAACGACCCGCGTCTGGCGAAAGTGAAGCTGATCGCTGAGCCCTGGGATATTGGCCCCGGCGGCTATCAGGTCGGTAATTTTCCGCCACTGTTTGCTGAATGGAACGACCACTTCCGCGATACCGCGCGTCGTTTCTGGTTACAACAAAATGTCTCGTTGGGCGATTTCGCTCAGCGTTTTGCTGCCTCCAGCGATGTTTTTCAGCGCAATGGGCGGCAGCCTGCGGCGGCGGTCAATTTGGTCACCGCGCACGATGGTTTTACCCTTCGCGACTGCGTTTGTTTCAATCAGAAACATAATGAGGCAAACGGCGAAGAGAATCGCGATGGGACTAACAATAACTACAGCAACAATCATGGTATAGAGGGATTAGAAGGGAATCTTGCTGTGATTGAACGGCGCCGTGCCAGCGTCCACGCCCTCCTGGCGACGCTGCTGCTGGCGCAAGGAACGCCGATGCTGCTGGCGGGTGACGAACAGGGTCATAGCCAGCATGGCAACAACAATGCTTATTGTCAGGACAATGCGTTGACCTGGCTGGACTGGAACCATACGAACCGCGGGCTGACCGCGTTCACAGCCGCGCTGATTCATCTGCGCCGACGTATTGCGGCATTAACCGCTAATCGTTGGTGGCAGGAGGGTGACGGCAGTGTTCGTTGGTTAAACCAGAATGCGCAGCCGCTCTCTGCCGATGAATGGCAGCATGGTGCACCGCGTATGCAGATCATATTGTCCGATCGCTGGTTGATAACGCTCAATGCTACCCCTGAGGTGGCGGAGATGGTTTTACCTGCGGGGGAATGGCGCGCCATTCCACCTTTCGCCGGAGAGGATAATCCGGTCATTATGGCTGTCTGGCATGGGCCCGCGCACGGAGTGTGCGTATTTCAAAGGTCGTAAACCTCGAGGCTTCCGGTTGGTCTCGAAGCGGCGGCGCGGCGAGAAGGGCAGGCAAGCTGGGGAGTAAAAAAGGAGTTAATTATGGTTGGGGTAGAAAAGAACGATCCGTTGATGCTGGCACGTCAGTTGCCGATCAAATCTGTTGCGCTGATCCTTGCCGGGGGACGTGGTACCCGTCTGAAGGATTTAACCAATAAACGTGCGAAACCTGCTGTCCATTTCGGCGGTAAGTTCCGTATTATCGATTTTGCGTTATCTAACTGTATTAACTCAGGTATTCGCCGTATCGGCGTCATCACCCAGTATCAATCACATACTCTGGTGCAGCATATCCAGCGCGGCTGGTCGTTCTTCAATGAAGAGATGAACGAATTTGTTGACCTGCTGCCCGCCCAGCAAAGGATGCAGGGCGAAAACTGGTATCGTGGCACGGCGGATGCGGTGACGCAGAACCTCGACATCATCCGCCGCTATAAGGCGGAGTATGTGGTGATCCTTGCGGGCGACCATATTTACAAGCAAGACTACTCGCGCATGCTGATCGACCATGTCGAAAAAGGGGCGCGTTGCACCGTGGCCTGTATGCCAGTGCCCATTGAAGAAGCACCGGCGTTTGGCGTGATGGCGGTTGACGAAAGCGAGAAGATTATCGATTTTGTTGAAAAACCGACTAACCCACCGGCGATGCCGGGGGATGCGAGCAAATCGTTGGCGAGCATGGGTATCTATATCTTTGATGCGGATTACCTTTATGAGCTGCTGGAAGAAGACGATGGCGATGAAAACTCGAGTCACGACTTTGGTAAAGACATCATTCCAAAGATAACCAAAGCTGGCATGGCTTATGCACATCCTTTCCCGCTCTCCTGCGTGCAGTCAGACCCGCAGTCTGAGCCGTACTGGCGCGATGTCGGTACCCTTGAAGCGTACTGGAAAGCCAACCTCGACCTGGCTTCGGTGACGCCGGAACTGGATATGTACGATCAGAACTGGCCGATTCGCACCCATATGGAACCTTTGCCGCCAGCAAAATTCGTCCAGGACCGCTCAGGTAGTCATGGGATGACGCTGAACTCACTGGTATCCGGCGGCTGCATTATCTCCGGCTCCGTGGTCGTTCAGTCGGTGCTGTTCCCGCGCGTGCGGGTGAATTCATTCTGTAACATTGATTCGGCAGTCTTGTTGCCAGAGGTTTGGGTTGGCCGTTCGTGCCGCCTGCGTCGCTGCATTATTGACCGCGCCTGCGTGATCCCGGAAGGTATGGTTGTCGGTGAAAATGCGGAAGAGGATGCACGTCGTTTCTACCGCTCGGAAGAAGGTATCGTGCTGGTCACCCGCGACATGCTGCGGAAATTGGGGTACCCACAGGAGCGCTAATGCAGGTATTACATGTATGTTCGGAGATGTTCCCGCTGTTAAAAACCGGTGGACTGGCGGATGTGATCGGCGCGCTGCCTGCGGCGCAAATTGCACAGGGCATCGATACCCGCGTGCTGTTGCCCGCGTTCCCTGATATCCGCCGTGGTATTACCGATGCGCAGGTAGTGACTCGCCGGGAGACTTTTGCCGGTCCTGTTACCCTGCTGTTCGGACATTTTGACGGCGTGGGCATCTATTTGATTGATGCCCCACATCTCTACGATCGCCCAGGGAGCCCTTACCACGATACCCATCAGAATGCTTATACCGATAACGTGCTGCGCTTTGCGCTGCTGGGCTGGGTGGGCAGCGAGATGGCCTGCGGGCTGGACCCATTCTGGCGTCCTGATGTCGTCCATGCCCACGACTGGCATGCAGGCCTGACGCCTGCATACCTGGCGGCGCGCGGCCATCCGGCTAAGTCGGTCTTTACGGTACATAACCTGGCCTACCAGGGCATGTTCTACTCATGGCATATGAATGACATTGAGCTGCCGTGGTCGTTCTATAACGTTCATGGTCTGGAATTTAACGGTCAGATCTCCTTCCTGAAAGCGGGTCTTTATTACGCCGACCACATTACGGCGGTCAGCCCGACCTATGCTCGCGAAATTACCGAGCCGCAGTTTGCCTACGGAATGGAAGGTTTGCTACGCCAGCGTCAGCATGAGGGTCGTCTGTCAGGGATCCTCAACGGTGTTGACGATAAAATCTGGAATCCGCAAAACGATCTGCTGCTGGCAACGCGCTATGACCGCGATCGTCTGGAAGAGAAGGCCGAGAATAAGCGTCAGCTGCAAATCGCCATGGGGCTGAAGGTGGATGACAAAGCGCCGCTGTTTGCTGTTGTCAGCAGACTGACCAGCCAGAAAGGGCTGGACCTGGTGCTGGAAGCGCTGCCGGGTCTGCTTGAACAGGGAGGCCAACTGGCGCTGCTGGGGGCCGGAGATCCGGTGCTGCAAGAGGGATTCCTTGCTGCCGCCGCTGAGCATCCTGGCAAAGTTGGCGTGCAGATTGGTTACCATGAAGCCTTCTCGCACCGCATTATGGGTGGCGCGGATGTGATTCTGGTGCCGAGCCGCTTTGAGCCGTGCGGCCTAACTCAGCTGTATGGCCTTAAGTACGGCACGCTGCCGCTGGTTCGGCGCACGGGTGGTCTGGCGGATACTGTTTCCGACTGCTCGCTGGAAAACCTTGCTGACGGTCTCGCCACCGGGTTTGTTTTTGAAGACAGTAACGCCGTGTCGCTACTGAGGGCTATTCGACGCACATTCGTTCTGTGGTCGCGCCCGTCGCTCTGGCGTTACGTTCAGCGTCAGGCGATGAATATGGATTTTAGCTGGCAGGTTGCCGCAAATTCTTACCGCGAACTTTATCAGCGCTTGCTGTAACCAGGAGCCAACGCTATGAATGTACCTTTTAGCTACTCATCACCCACGCTGAGCGTTGAGGCGTTAAAGCACTCTATTGCTTATAAGCTGATGTTTATCATCGGCAAAGATCCGGCTATCGCTAACAAGCATGAATGGCTCAACGCCACGCTGTTCGCCGTTCGCGATCGCATGGTGGAGCGCTGGCTGCGCTCAAACCGCGCCCAGCTTTCGCAGGAGGTTCGTCAGGTCTATTACCTGTCGATGGAGTTTTTGATTGGCCGAACCTTGTCTAATGCGCTGCTGTCGTTGGGGATCTATGACGACGTCAACAACGCGCTGGAAGAGATGGGGCTGAACCTTGAAGAGCTGATTGACGAAGAAAATGACCCCGGCTTAGGCAACGGCGGTCTGGGTCGCCTTGCGGCCTGCTTCCTCGATTCTCTGGCGGCGCTGGGTTTACCGGGCCGCGGTTATGGTATTCGCTACGACTACGGCATGTTTAAGCAGAACATCGTTGATGGGCGGCAGAAAGAGTCTCCGGATTACTGGCTGGAATACGGTAACCCGTGGGAGTTTGAGCGCCATAATACTCGCTATAAAGTCCGTTTTGGCGGGCGTATTCAGCAGGAAGGTAAAAACTCGCGCTGGGTGGAAACCGAAGAGATCCTCGCTGAAGCCTATGACCAGATTATCCCTGGCTTTGATACCGACGCGACTAACACGCTACGTTTGTGGAGCGCCCAGGCCAGTAGCGAAATTAACCTCGGGAAATTCAACCAGGGCGACTACTTCGCGGCGGTAGAGGATAAAAACCACTCTGAAAACGTCTCCCGCGTGCTCTATCCGGATGATTCCACCTATTCCGGGCGCGAGCTGCGCTTGCGTCAAGAGTATTTCCTCGTTTCGGCGACGGTGCAGGATATCCTCAGCCGTCACTATCAGCTGCATAAAACCTACGCCAATCTGGCGGATAAAATCGCCATTCACCTCAATGACACCCACCCGGTGCTGTCGATTCCCGAGCTGATGCGCCTGCTGATTGACGAGCATAAGTTCAGCTGGGATGAGGCGTTTGAGGTGACCTGCCAGGTCTTCTCTTACACCAACCATACCCTGATGAGCGAAGCGCTGGAGACCTGGCCTGTTGAGATGCTGGGTAAAATCCTGCCGCGTCATTTGCAGATTATTTTCGAGATTAATGACTACTTCCTGAAGACCTTGCAGGAGCAGTATCCCAGCGATACCGCGCTGTTGGGCCGCACATCGATTATTGATGAGTCTAATGGTCGTCGCGTGCGTATGGCCTGGCTGGCGGTAGTGGTCAGTCATAAGGTTAACGGCGTGTCTGAGCTGCACTCCCGGTTGATGGTCGAGTCGCTGTTCGCTGAATTTGCGAAAATTTTCCCGATGCGCTTTACCAACGTCACCAACGGCGTGACGCCTCGCCGCTGGCTGGCGGTGGCCAACCCGCCGTTGTCGAAAGTGCTTGATGAGAATATCGGTCGTACCTGGCGTACCGACCTGAGCCAGCTTAAGGAGCTGGAGCAGCACATTGACTATCCGACGGTGAATAAAGCGGTACGGCAGGCCAAGCTTGAGAACAAACAGCGGCTGGCGAACTACATCGGCCAGCAGCTTAACGTGGTGGTGAACCCGAAAGCGCTGTTTGACGTGCAGATCAAGCGTATTCACGAGTACAAACGCCAGCTGATGAACGTGCTGCATGTGATTGCTCGCTACAATCGCATTAAGGCCGATCCTGATGCCGAGTGGGTGCCGCGAGTGAATATCTTCGCCGGGAAAGCCGCTTCAGCTTACTACATGGCCAAGCATATCATTCATTTGATCAACGACGTGGCGGCGGTGGTGAATAACGATCCGCAGATTGGCGATAAGCTGAAAGTGGTGTTTATCCCTAACTACAGCGTGAGCCTGGCGCAGTTGATTATTCCGGCGGCGGATCTCTCTGAGCAGATTTCGCTGGCGGGAACGGAAGCCTCCGGGACCAGCAACATGAAGTTCGCGCTCAACGGCGCGTTAACTATCGGTACGCTGGATGGCGCTAACGTTGAGATGCTGGAGCACGTCGGCGAAGACAATATCTTTATCTTCGGTAATACCGCGGAGGAAGTTGAAGCGCTGCGAGCCAGTGGCTACAAACCGCGCGAATACTACGAGCAGGATGAAGAGCTGCATCAGACGCTGACGCAAATCGGCACCGGTCTGTTCAGTCCGTCGGAGCCGGGCCGCTATCGCGACCTGCTGGATTCGCTAATTAACTTTGGCGACCATTATCAGGTGCTGGCAGATTACCGCAGCTATGTGGATTGTCAGGATAAGGTGGACGAACTGTATCGTCATCCGGAAGAGTGGGCCAATAAAGCGATGCTCAATATTGCCAATATGGGCTATTTCTCCTCTGACCGTACGATTAAAGAGTACGCCGACCATATCTGGCATATCGATCCGGTCAGGCTGTAGAGGGTTAAACCTTGAGAACGGGGCCAAACGGCCCCGTTTTTTATCGTGGTATATTCGTGGGTATGCTGATATTCGTCTGCTGAATCTATTAGCAGCATTTGGTCTCTGTTATGGAAAAAGGGTTGAGTACTGGTGTATAGTATTAGCAGAAAAATTCATAATTAATTGATAATAATATGAAAAAGATTACAACATCTATTCCGGCCCTCGATAAAATCATGCGCGTATTTGCTTATCTTCTGGAGTGCGATGGCGCAACGTTTACCCAGATCCATCAAAATTCAGGGATTGCGAAAAGCAGTACCTCATCTTTGCTCAATGGCATGGTGGAGCATGGGTTATTACGCCAGGAAAAAGACAAGTATTATCTGGGGTTACGCCTGTATGAATTAGGTAATAAAGCGGCGGAACAGTACGACATTAAAAAAATCGCGTTACCGATTCTTGAAGAGATTCGCGATAACACCGGCCTGACCTGCCATCTCGGCGTTCTGGAAGGCGATGCCCCCATTTATCTTCTGAAAGTCGAAAGCCCACAGGCTATTGTGATTCGAAGCTGGGAGGGCAAGCGCCTCTCATTACATAGCTCAGGGCTGGGGAAGGTACTGATTGCATGGCTTAGCGGGGAAGAGCTGGAAGAATTGCTGCCTCCAGATCAGATATTAACGCGTTTTACGGATACGACGATCACGGATGTGAATATCCTTAAACAGGAGTTAGCCGGAATTCGCCGCCGCGGCTGGGGTTATGATAACGAAGAAGACTCCCTTGGCGTGCGCTGCATTGCGGTGCCGGTATTCAATGCGCAGGGGAAAGTGATTGCCGCCCTGAGCGTATCCGGCGTTGCGTTCCAGATCCCCGATGATAAACGCGAGTCGCTTGCTACGCTGATGATGGATGCCAGCCGTAGCCTGACGCGCCTGATGTGCTGAAATAAAAAAACATAGCGGGCAAGAAGCCCGCTTTCGTCATCGCTTAAAGTCCCGCACGCTGTAAGACCTGCTTCAAATTCGAAATATGTTCTTCATTTGCCGGCAAAACGGGGGGCATTACGTGAGTTGAAATATCGACTCCGCTAAGCTGAATTGCCTTTTTGATTATCCCGAAGAAAGGTGAATCCAGGCTGTAAATAGTGGAAAGCGCGGACAGCCTGCGCTGTAATCCGAACATTATCTCATACTCTTTTTCACACCACGCGCGGTAGATTCCGCAGGTTAGCTGCGGCGCAAAGTTCGCTGTCGCTGGGATCCCGCCGTTGCCGCCTAAGATAAGCGTATCCATCATATATTCATCATAGCCGGAGAAAATAACGAAGTCCGGACGCGCTGGCCTGACATTATTGATGATTTCACGAATATGGCTGATATTATCAACGGTATCCTTAATACCGATAATATTGGGGTGATCTTGCGCCAGCCGGGTAATTAAATCAACGCTAAGGTCCTGTCCCGTCAATGCTGGAAAGTTGTATAGAATGACCGGGCTTTTTATGTTATTAGCCACGGTTTTGAAATGATGATAAATATACTCATCGGTCAATCTGGCATAGTAGGGATTGAGTACCAGCACGGCATCGACTTCGAGCCGGTCGGCATGCTGACCATACTCAATCACTTCCTGCGTGCTGGTACTGCTAATACCTAATAGTACTGGAATGCGGCGGTTAATATGACGGACGCAAAACTCTGCGGTTTCCAGACGCAGCGCATTGGTCATATGGCAAAATTCCCCCCCGCTGCCCAGCAGTAATACGCCATTGACCTTGCTTGCAATAAGATGATCCAGCAAGGTCGCCATGCCGACTTTATCTAACTCTCCCTGCGCATTAACGATGGTCGGGACTGGCGGAAATACGCCGTGAAATTTTGTAATCTGAGTCATGTATTGATCCTTAAAACAGGCGAGCCGTAGCCCGCCAGGGATATTATTTAAGCCAGGCTCCGGCCATTAATGATGTTGCATTAGCGGTGAATTGTTTAAAGACGCCGCGACGGTTTGAATAATCAGGTTTCTTCCAGCTTGCTCGACGGTCTTCAAGGCAGCGGCGTATTTCCTCTTCTGTTTTAAACACTCCGTCGATCCCTACGATATTGAGCTTACGGCCTTTCACATCCATTTCGATTAAATCACCATCTTCCACCAGGGCAATCGGGCCGCCATCAGCGGCTTCTGGCGAGACGTGTCCGACACATGGCCCGCTGGTCGCTCCAGAGAAACGACCGTCGGTAATCAATGCGACTTTTCCGTCGAGGCGTTTGTCATACACTATGGCATCGGTTGTCATCAGCATTTCCGGTGCGCCAGAGCCTTTTGCGCCTTCGTAGCGAATGAAAATGACGTCGCCGGGTTCGATATGGTTATGGATGATGGCCTGTTGAGCGTCTTCTTCGGAGTTAAAGACCCGAGCAGGACCGGTATGGTGATGCATATCCGGCGCACAGGCCGCATATTTAATGACCGCTCCTTCAGGCGCGATGTTGCCTTTCAGTACCGCAATCGACCCTTTTTTGGTGGCATTTTCTGGTTTCCGGATCACCTCCTCTGGGCTGACTTTGTAATTGTTGAGGTAACCGTGGTTGCGGGTAAAGAAGCCGGATTGATGGAGCATTTCCAGGTTGTCGCCGAGCGTACGGCCAGTCACGGTAAGAACATCAAGATCCAGATAATCGCGTAGATACCATTGCACCATTGGCACGCCGCCTGCGAACCACATCATTTCGGTAACGTATTTACCGCTGGGCTGAATGTTGGTCAGATAAGGGATTTCATTATTGATCCGATCAAACAGTTCGGGCTTCAGCTCCCATCCGAGTTCATGAGCGATGGCCGGAAGGTGGATCATCGCATTGGTGCTGCCACCAATAGCTGCATGGACTTTGATAGCATTTTCAAACGCCGCAGGAGTTAGGATCTTATGGGTGGTGATATTTTTCTCCGCCAGATACAGCGCCTGGTGGCCTGCGGTTCTGGCAACGCGGCGAATTTCCGCAAGGGTCGATGGCAGCAGAGCGCTACCAGGCAGAGCCAGCCCCAATGCCTCCGACATGCACTGCATGGTACTGGCCGTTCCCATAAACTGGCAGGCTCCGGCGGTGGGACAACCGCATTGCTGCATTGCTTCCACTTGCTGAATGCCGATTTCGCCTTTCTTCAACTTAGCGGTGATCCCGCCGAGGTCAGAAGTACTCATATTCGGTGCCGGACGCATAGAACCGCCGGGAATATGCAATAGCGGTAGATTCAAACGTGCGGCGGCAATCAGATGCGCCGGGATAGATTTATCGCAGCTTGAGATCAGAATTCCGGCATCATAAGGCACCACTGAGGCATGAATTTCGACCATGTTGGCAATGGCTTCGCGAGATGCCAGAATGTAGTTCATCCCATCGTGGCCCTGACCCCAGCCGTCGCAGATATCCGTCACATGGTGACGGACCGCACGACCGCCGCTTTCATGAACACCCAGTACGGCTTCATCGCCCAGTTGGTTAAGATGGAAACTGCCCGGATGGCTTTCGCCATAGCAATCATCCACCAGGACCTGCAGTTTATTGACATCTTCTTTGCTGTAATTCATTCCAAGACGCAGAGCGTCGAGCTGTGACCACAGATCGCGAGCATGCTGACATTTCTGGCTCATTTGGCGATTCCTTCTTGTTTAAGTGACGCACCCGGCGTCGAGGTGTTAGGCGTGTTGCTGCTACCTGCAGGACGAGCGGTAACAGAAGGCAAGCTGAAAAGCAGTCCAACGGCGATAAGCAGGGCGGCAACCAGTACGGTCATACCTGCTGTTTGCGAGAACGTCACCGTTAACAGCCCTACGAGGTACGGACCGATAAAGCCACCGATGTTGCCCAGGGCGTTGATCGTACCGCGCACGCCGCCCAGAACGTTGGGGGCGAAGAGTAATGGTGGCAGCGTCCAGAATGGACCGGCATAGGCTTGCAGGAAGAACCCGCAAATAACCATCATGCCGTAAGCGAGCCAGACGTTATCTTTCAGTAATAAGGAGAGGGCGAGGCAGACCGCGAAACCCAGCAGAGGAATAGCCGTATAAAGGCGGCGATTCATTGTTTTATCACACCATTTGGCGATGTAATACTGACCGATAATGCACAGAACGTAAGGCGCCGCGGTGAGTACCCCAACGATGGTCATGCCGCTGCCGGTCAGGTGTTTAATCAGATTTGGCATCCACAGTGCGAAGCCATAGAATCCGACCTGTACGAAGAAATAGATACCGACAAGCTTCCACAGGTTGATGCTTTTTAATACGCCACGAATGCTGCTTTGCTCTCCGCCAATACTCAACGCGCGATCGGCCAGCAATTTTTGTTCGATCCAGGCGCGCTCTTTCGGATCTAGCCACTTTGCCTGATGCGGGTGATCGGAAACCAAAGGTAGCCAGACAAAGAGCAGTCCCAGAGAGAGCAAGCCTTCGATGATAAACATCTCCCGCCAGCCGTATGTTTCAATAAGCCAGCCGGAAAGCGGCCCGGTAATGATAGAGGCGACGGCCAGGTTCATCTGGAAATAGGCGATAGCCCTGGCGCGCTCCTCATTTGGGAACCAGTGACCAATCAGTGCCAGAATGGCGGGATACACGGCACCTTCCGCCACGCCGAGCACAAAGCGAATGATCAACAACTGCGTCGATGTCTGAACAAAACCGGTCAGCAGGGCAAAGCCACCCCAGGCGACGATTGTCCAGGCAATCAACTTTTTGGCGCTTAGCCGCTCGGCTATCTGACCGCCGGGAATTTGCAGGAAGATATAACCAATAAAGAAGATCCCGGCGACCAGGCCAGCAAAAGAAGCAGTCATGCCTAAATCTTCATCCATGCCGCCTGCAATCCCAATGGCGATATTGGTCCTGTCCATATAGGCCACGATATAAACGAGGATCGTGGCTGGAATAATATGCAGCCAGCGCCCTCGTGTGGTCGGTTTCTCTATTTCAATGCTCATCATTGCATCCCTTTAGTATTAAAAATTATGTTCTGTATATGGAACTGTTGTTCTGTATATTGATACTATGCCGACGTATTCATACAGCGTCAATTCCATACTCTAAGGAAGGTTATATTTTGTGATTTGCTTCAAAAATGAACGGAGATAAGGTGAGAAAGAGTGGGTGACCCAATGGAAACTGCGCATTGGTCTAATACGTAGCCAAAATTGTGCGCTGCCTCACAGGATAAAATTATGCTCTCACCTGGTCATTGTGCGTTCAGAGTAAACAGCATTAAATTCTTTATATGGAATTTATGTTCTGTATATTGAACTTTAATGCTTTTTAAGGAGAAACAATGGTTACTACCGCGATCTTTCCGTCACGATATGTTCAGGGTAAAGGAGCGTTGACAACGCATCTCCCGCAGGAATTGGCCGCACTCGGTCATAAGGCGCTGATTTTGCAGGATCCTGTTGTTTACAGCACCTACCGGGATGCGGTTGCAACAGCACTGCACGGGGTGATTGAATTTGATATCGAAGTGTTCAGTAGCGAGTGCAGTGATGAGGAAATTGCTCGCATCTCCGCACGTGCGCAGGAAATTGGCGCCGATGTGATTGTTGGTATGGGGGGCGGGAAAACCCTGGATACGGCAAAAGCAACCGGCGCCAGCCTGCGGCTGCCTATTGCCGTGGTTCCTACTCTGGCCTCAACGGATGCGCCGTGCAGTTCACTGGTTGTTATCTATACGCCAGAAGGGAAATTCAAACGCTACCTCATGATTCCACGTAACCCGACGCTTGTGCTGGTGGACAGCAGTATTATTGCTGCCGCGCCGGTACGCTTTTTGGTTTCTGGGATAGGCGATGCGCTGGCAACCTGGTTTGAAGCGGAAGATTGCCGCATCAAAGGGGCAGGCAATATGACCACCAGGCCAGGACCGATGACTGCATTTGAGCTGGCGCGCTTTTGCTACACCACCTTGATGCGCTATGGGCGCCTGGCGAAGCTTGCCTGTGAACAACATCAGGTTACTCCGGCGCTCGAACATGTTATCGAAGCGAATACGCTATTATCCGGGCTCGGTTTTGAAAGCGGTGGGCTGGCGGCAGCGCACGCCATTCATAACGGTCTGACGGTACTGCCCGCCACGCACAAATACTGGCATGGGGAAAAAGTTGCGTTTGGCACACTGGCAATGCTCATGCTCACCGATAGAGCGCCTGAGCTCATAGAGGAGGTTTATCAGTTTTGCGAAGATATTGGCTTGCCCACCACGCTGGCGGATATTGGTCTGGCTGGCGTTAGCGATGATGAACTGCTGGCCGTTGCCAGGGCGTCTTGTCAAATAGGGGAAACGATGCACAACGAGCCGTTTACCATTACGCCGGAGGCCGTGCAGGCGGCATTGCGGGCCGCCGATGCCGTTGGTCAGGTGCGGAAAAAAGCTGCCATCGCTTCGGCCTCTGGCGGAAAGTGACTCAGGAAAGTGTCCGTTAATTAGCATAAGGGGGATAGGTTCCCCCTTTTATCGTGTTTGATGTAAATTTACGACGCCAGCGAAAGCTCAGACTTTCCCACGTGCTGCACCAGCCATTCGCTAACGCGTGCCTGCTGTTCGGCCGTTAACCACATTCCCTGCTTGGTTCGCCGCCATATCGCATCGTCCAGGGTTCGTACCCATTCATGTTCGACCAGGTATTTAAGTTCTGCTTCGTAAAACTCGTGACCAAAATCTTCGCCGAGATCGGCAAGTGACGTGGCTTCACCAAGGATCCATTCGCTATTGCTGCCGTAGGTTCGGGTGTAGTGGCGCGCCATTGACTCGCTGATAAATGAGAAGCGACGGCGCAGCTTTGCCGCATAATCATCACGGTCGCTACCGATATCGCCGCCGGGCAGAACGGCGGTTTTGGTCCATGCCGGGCCGATGCCTTTGTAGTAAGGCGTTAGTTTTTCCAGCGCGTGTTCGGCCAGCTTACGATAGGTGGTGAGCTTGCCGCCAAACACCGACAGCAGCGGAGCCTGCCCGTTCTCATCATGAATATCGAGAGTGTAATCGCGGGTGATCGCCTGCGGTGAGTCGGATTCGTCATCGCACAGCGGACGCACGCCGGAGTAAGTCCAGACGATATCATCGCGAGAGAGCGTCTTTTTAAAATGCGCGTTATAGACGTTCAGCAGGTAGTTGATCTCTTTGTCATCGATCGCCACGGCTTTCGGATCGCCGTTGTACTCAACGTCGGTGGTACCGATTATTGAGAATTCATCCATCCACGGGATCACAAACACAATGCGTTTGTCTTCGTTTTGCAGAATGTAGGCCTGCTTCTGGGTATGCACGCGCGGCACGACAATATGGCTACCCTTAATCAGGCGGATGCCATATGGCGATGGTATATGCATACCGTCATCGAAGAATTGTTTGACCCACGGGCCGGTGGCGTTCACCAGACCGCGCGCCTGCCAGCTGAACTTCTCGCCGCTATCAATATCTTCCGCTTCGACAATCCACAAACCATTCTCGCGCTTTGCGGAAATAGCGCGGGTACGCGTACGCACTTCCCCACCTTTACGCACGACCATTTGGGCATTGGCCAGCACCAGACGCGCATCATCAACCCAGCAGTCGGAATATTCGAAACCGCGCACTATTTCAGGTTTAAGTACCGATTCCGAGCCAAAACGCAATCCAGTTGAGCTGGGCAAACTGGTGCGTTTGCCCAGATGATCGTACATAAACAGACCGATGCGGATCATCCAGGCCGGGCGCAGGTGCGGGCGATGCGGTAAACGAAAGCGCATCGGGAAGGCGATGTGCGGAGCCATTTTTAACAACACTTCTCGCTCGGCCAGCGCTTCGCTCACCAGGCGGAATTCGTAGTGTTCAAGGTAGCGCAGCCCGCCGTGAATCAGCTTTGAGCTGGCGCTGGACGTGGCGCAGGCCAGGTCTTTTGCCTCCAGCATCAGCACGGATAAACCACGCCCTGCGGCGTCTGCCGCGATACCGGCACCGTTGATGCCTCCTCCTATCACAATCAGATCTTTGGTTTCCACGCTCGCTACCTCTTGCACTTTCGTTTAAGTTCACAAATGTTCGATATCGCTCAATATAGCAAACAATCACGCCATTGATAACATCAAAAAAACATTTCAGAGTGATGTGTGTAACATATTGGCGTTTATTTACCGCCTGGCTGTACACTAGGCGTTAAAATCGCGAGCGCTTATCAGCCGCCTGCCTATATAGAGAAGAGAGCATATGGATCACTTTGAATGTATTAACGTAGAAGAAGCCCACCAGAAAATGCATCAGCAGACGGCGGTGCTGGTGGATATTCGCGACCCGCAGAGCTACGCGATGGGGCATACGCCGGGCTCTTTTCATCTGACCAACGATACGCTGGGTGCGTTTATGCGCGATAACGACTTTGAGACGGCCGTTATGGTGATGTGTTATCACGGCAATAGCAGTAAAGGCGCCGCGCAGTATCTGCTCCAGCAGGGCTACGACAAGGTGTACAGCGTGGATGGCGGATTTGATGCCTGGCACCGGCATTTTCCGGCGGAAGTAGCGCATGGCGCGCTTTAGGCGTTAGCGCAGGTTATGGCTATAATATCCCCCTTTGTGTGGAATAAGCGATCCGCTGCATGTTAATGATTACCTCTTTTGCCAACCCTCGCGTGGCCCAGGCGTTTGTCGACTATATGGCGACGCAGGGGATTATTCTGACTATCCAGCAGCATACGCAAAGCGATGTCTGGCTTGCTGATGAGAGCCAGGCCGGGCGGGTTCATGCCGAGCTGGCCCGCTTTCTGGAAAATCCTGCCGATCCGCGCTATCTGGCCGCCAGCTGGCAGTCGGGGCACACCAACAGCGGCCTGCACTATCAGCGTTTCCCCTTTTTAGCCACGCTTCGCCACAACGCCGGGCCGTTTACATGGGGGATTTTATTCGCCTGTATTGCAGTGTTTGTACTGCAAACGGTTCTTGGCGATCAGCCGGTTATGCTACTGCTGGCCTGGCCCTACGATCCTTCGCTGAAATTTGAAGTCTGGCGCTACTTTACTCACGCTTTCATGCACTTCTCGCTGATGCACATTCTGTTCAACCTGCTATGGTGGTGGTACCTCGGCGGAGCGGTGGAGAAGCGCATTGGCAGCGGAAAGCTGGTGGTGATTACCGTGATCAGCGCCCTGCTGAGCGGCTTTGTTCAACATCAGTTTAGCGGTCCGTGGTTTGGTGGCTTATCGGGCGTGGTCTATGCGCTGATGGGCTATGTCTGGCTACGCGGCGAACGCGATCCGCAAAGCGGCATTTTTTTGCAGCGCGGCTTGATACTCTTCTCTTTAGTATGGTTAATTGCTGGCTGGTTTGACGTTTTCGGCATGTCGATCGCGAACGGTGCCCACGTGGCTGGTCTGGCGACCGGGCTGGCGATGGCGTTTGTTGATACGCAGAATGTGCGAAAGCGAACGTAGAGACTCCCAGGGATATTTCATGAAACAAACACAACGTCATGACGCGATTATCGAGCTGGTAAAAAAACAGGGATACGTCAGTACTGAAGAGCTGGTTGAGCAGTTTGCCGTCAGCCCGCAGACCATTCGTCGCGATCTGAATGATTTAGCCGAACAAAAGATGATCTTGCGCCACCACGGCGGCGCGGCGTTGCCTTCCAGTTCGGTGAACGCTTCCTGGCACGACAGGAAGTCGACCCAAACCCAGGAAAAAGAGCGTATTGCCCGCAAGGTGGCGAGTGAAATCCCTGACGGCGCGACGCTGTTTATCGATATTGGCACCACGCCTGAAGCGGTGGCCCATGCGTTGCTGAACCATAACGACCTGCGCATCGTCACCAATAACCTCAACGTCGCTAATACGCTGATGGTGAAAGAGGATTTCCGCATTATTCTGGCGGGCGGCGAACTGCGCAGCCGTGATGGCGGTATTATCGGCGAAGCGACCCTGGACTTTATCTCCCAGTTCCGCCTTGATTTCGGCATTCTCGGCATCAGCGGCATTGACAGCGATGGCTCGCTGCTCGAGTTTGACTACCACGAAGTGCGCACCAAACGGGCGATTATTGAAAACTCGCGCCACGTGATGCTGGTTGTTGACCACTCTAAATTTGGCCGTAACGCGATGGTCAATATGGGCAGCATCAGCATGGTCGATGCAGTCTACACCGACGTGATGCCGCCAGCTGGCGTGCTGAAAGTGATAACCGACAACAACCTTCAACTGGAGCTGTGCTGATTCTTCAGCGTTTCCCAGGTCAGGCCAAAGCGCGCGAGATATTTTCGCAGCCGGTCTGCGTCGTTGACGGTGGCTTTGCCGAGGCGCGAGACGTTAAAGAGCTGGCGTCCGGCATCGGAAATGGTTTTTGCTTGCTGGCATATAGCAATGACGTTTTGCAGATGCAGGCGGTCGAACAGGTCCAGATTTTCCGCCTCCGCCCCTAATAGCGCATCGAGCGCTGAGGGGCGGTTATCATTCCAGCTGTAGCGCAGGCGCTCAATCTCATCTTCTACCGTGTTTACCGTGATGCGACCGTTGTCCGCCAGGGTTGCCATACGGGTGACGCTGGCGGAAAGCTCGCGGAAGTTGCCGCTCCACGCCGCCTGCGGTGAGGTGGCGAAGGCCAGCCAGGCGCGACGCGCTTCGGTGTTGAAGCGCACGCTATCGCCAGTCAGCGTGGCATGGCGCTCAATTTCATAATCGAGGTTCGGCTCGATATCTTCCTGCCGCTGGCGCAGACCCGGCAGTTCAAACGTCCACAGATTTATACGCGCATACAGATCCTCGCGGAATTTACCCTGGGCAACCAATTGGCGTAAATCGCGCACGGTACCGGCGATAAGCTGAAAATCACTGCTCACCTGCTGGTCGCTGCCGAAGGGATAAAAGCGTTTTTCTTCAATAGCTTTGAGCAGCATCGCTTGTTCATCTGCCCCCAGTTCGCCAATCTCATCGAGAAAAAGCATCCCACCGTTCGCGCTGCGTAGCAGACCGGCACGCTCTTCCCGCGCGCCGGTAAATGCCCCTTTGACATGACCAAACAGCGTCGACATTGCGGTGTCGCCACGCAGAGTCGCGCAGTTCACCTCAACAAACGCGCCGCTAAACTGATGGCGTGCCAGCTTTAATTCATAGATGCGGCGGGCCAAAAATGATTTGCCCGCGCCGGTCGGGCCGTTAAGCAACATAGGTGAACGGGAGCGGATGGCGACGCGCTCAATATGCTCGATCATGCGGTTGAAATGCAGATTGCGGGTCTCGATACCGGATTTCAGGAAGTTAAGCGTCTCTTCGCGCTCCTGGGCAAAGCGGCTGGCGATATCGTTGTAACGACTGAGATCGAGGTCGATGATCGTCACTTCGCCCGTGCTATGCGGCTTATCTTTCTTACGCGGTGGTGAGGTCTGGGCTAACCGCGCCGGGAGATAGCGCGCTTCCGCCAGCAGAAACCAGCAGATCTGGGCGACGTGGGTGCCGGTGGTTATGTGGATCAGATAGTCTTCGTCTTCAGGATGGAACCTGTGGCTGCGGGCGAAATCATGCAGGCAGGCGTAAACCTCTTCGAAGTCCCACGGATTGCGGATGGCTATCTCGACGCCAATGACTTCCGTTTCCGGCGATACGCTGGCGATATCCTGTTTTAAGGTTTCAAACAGCCCCCGCGAACGCGCGTCGTACAGCAGCTCAAGGCGATGGACGACTAACGTTTCCTGCTGGCACAGGCTTAAGGTTGGTCGCCATTTTTCCCAGCGTTGGCTGCCGCGGCCAACATAATCCAATACCGTACCGACAAAACCAAAGGCTACCGTTTTGCGCATCTTAGATTTCCTTATAAAAGACGATATTTGATTATCGTATTTTGGCTTCTTCCGCGCAGCGGTTTTTTCGTTAAAACGAAGAGAGAAATAATTAATTCATAAAAATCAATTAAATATAATTATTTTTAAAATCTGGCACGGTGGTTGCAATAGTCATGGCATGGAGAATAACGGAAATGGGAAAACAGATGGCGAATCCACTTTTGTTCCGTTCACTGTTACGGGACGCGCCGCTGGCAAATGCGCAAAACCACGAACGTGCAGCGGCTTTTGCCTTCACCCCGCGCCATAAGCTGGCGCAGATGGTGATGACCGGTTGCATGAACGAGACCTTTTATGCCAGCGCTCAGGCACAGCTCAGTGATGTTCTGGAGATAGCGAAAGACCTGGACGATCTGTTTCTCGCGAAGCTGGCGATTTATGGCCGCGAGCGGGGAATGATGAAAGATATGCCCGCGTTGTTGACCGCGATTCTGGCGGCGCGAGGTTCGGCGCTGCTGCCGGTGGTGTTTGCGCGGGTTGTCAACAACGGTCGGATGCTGCGTAACTTCGTGCAGATATTGCGCAGCGGCGTCACCGGTCGGCGCTCGCTGGGCACGCGGCCGAAGAAGCTGGTTCAGCATTGGCTACAAGAGGCCAGCGAAGAGCGCTTATTGCAGGCTTCGGTAGGCAACTCGCCATCGCTGGCGGATATCGTGAAGATGGTGCACCCGCGTCCACAGGCTCCATGGCACGACGCTTTCTTTGCCTGGCTAATTGGCAAGCCGTGCGACAAAGCGCAGCTGCCGGAGAAAACGCAGGCGCTGCTGGCGTTTCGCGAAGGTCGTGAAGGTGCGGCTTTACCGGATGTGCCATTTTTACTACTGACCCACTCGCCGCTAAGTACAGAACAGTGGGCGTTGCTGGCCCAACGGATGAGCTGGCAAACGCTGCGTATGAATTTGAATACTCTAGCGCGTCACGGCGTGTTTGAGGATGCAACGCTTGCCGCCAGCGTGGCGAAGCGGCTGGCGGACAGGGCGCAGGTGCGTCAGTCCTGGGTCTATCCTTACCAGCTGTTGTCGGCGTGGAGCAATCTGCAAAGCAGCGTGCCGCAGGCGATTGGCGACGCCCTGGAGCAGGCGATGGAGTATGCGCTGGAAAACGTGCCACAGTTTCGCGGCAACGTGGTGGTTTGCCCGGACGTGTCCGGGTCGATGCGCTCATCGGTAACTGGCCATCGCCAGGGGGCGACCAGCAAGATCCGCTGTGTGGACGTTGCCGGGCTGATTGCCGCCGCCGTGCTGCGTAACCACCCGCAGGCCCGCGTGTTGCCGTTTGAATGCGATGTGGTGAACGTCGCGCTTGATGCTAAGCAGTCGGTGATGCACAACGCGCAAAAGCTGGCGGCGGTGGGCGGTGGCAGCACCAACTGCTCCGCGCCGCTGCGCAAGCTGCTGGCCGAGCGGGCGCGGGTGGATCTGGTGATTATGGTGTCGGATAACGAATCCTGGATTGATAAGTCGCGCCACGGCTCGACGGCCACCATGGAGTGCTGGGTTGAACTGAAAAAACGCAATCCGCAGGCACGTCTGGTGTGCATCGATATGCTGCCTTACGGCACCACCCAGGCGATGGAGCGGGGCGATATTTTAAACGTCGGCGGTTTTAGCGACGAGGTATTTACGGTGATTGATAACTTTGTTAACGGTCGCTACGGCAGAGAGCACTGGCTGGAAGAGATTGAGTCGGTGACGCTGTAAAGAATATTCAGCGCGGTGCGAGTTTTCGCATCACGCTGAAGGCACGAATGCCGGTGGATCTACACTACGAATGGCCAGGTCGCAGGTTCAAATCCTGCCGGAGTCCGACTCCGTAGCTCAGAGGATAGAGCAGGCGATCCACCTTAACTTGTCGTGCCACCCTATTTTGGCGAATGCCTGTGGATCTACATATGTTGCGGGTTCGAGTCCCGTCAGAGCCTGGCTCTGTAGTTCAATGGTAGAACGGCGTATTCACATTAACTTGTCGCCACCCTATTAATAAAATGAGAAAAGACAATGAATTACGAATTAATGACTACCCAGAATGCACCGGTAAAAATGTGGACTAAAGGCGTGCCGGTAGAAGACGATGCTCGTCAGCAGCTGATCAATACGGCGAAAATGCCGTTTATTTTCAAACATATTGCCGTGATGCCGGATGTGCACTTGGGTAAAGGATCGACCATCGGTAGCGTGATCCCAACCAAAGGCGCGATTATTCCGGCGGCGGTGGGCGTGGATATCGGTTGTGGGATGAACGCGCTGCGTACCAGCTTAACGGCGGCGGATCTCCCCGATCTTCCGGCGCTGCGTCAGGCAATTGAAACTGCTGTGCCGCACGGTCGTTCCAATACGCGTAGCCGTCGTGACGTTGGCGCATGGGAAAACCCGCCGGTCAACGTGGATGAGAAATGGGCGCAACTGGAGGCGGGATATCAGTGGTTAACGCAAAAATATCCGCGTTTTTTGAACACCAATAACCATAAACATCTGGGAACATTGGGAACCGGTAACCACTTTATTGAAATTTGCCTGGATGAGGGCGAACAGGTGTGGATTATGCTGCACTCCGGTTCACGTGGAATAGGTAATGCTATCGGTACGTATTTTATCGGCCTGGCGCAGCAGGAGATGCAGGATCAACTGGAAACGCTGCCGTCCCGCGATCTGGCGTATTTTGATGAAGATACTGAATACTTTGACGATTATCTGCGAGCGGTGAGCTGGGCGCAGATGTTTGCCAGCCTGAACCGTGATGCGATGATGGAAAATACGCTGGCGGCGCTACAGAAATGCGTGGAGAAACCCATTACGCTCAGCATGGAGGCGATTAACTGCCACCATAACTATGTGCAAAAAGAGCAGCACTTTGGTGAAGAGGTCTTCGTGACCCGTAAAGGCGCGGTATCCGCGCAGAAGGGGCAGTTCGGGATCATTCCGGGTTCCATGGGGGCGAAAAGCTTTATTGTGCGCGGCCTGGGTAACGAAGAGTCGTTCTGCTCGTGCAGCCACGGTGCCGGGCGCGTGATGAGCCGTACCAAAGCGAAAAAACTGTTTAGCGTCGACGATCAGATTCTCGCCACCGCGCATGTAGAATGTCGTAAGGATGCGGATGTGATTGACGAAATTCCGATGGCTTACAAAGACATTGATGCGGTGATGGCCGCGCAATCCGATCTGGTGGAAATTGTGCATACGCTGCGTCAGGTGGTGTGCGTTAAGGGATAACAAAATGGAAAGGACTATCGCGCTGGACGGCGCGCAGGGAGAAGGCGGCGGGCAGATTTTGCGCTCGGCGCTGAGTCTGTCGATGATAACCGGCCAGCCGTTTGAGATTACCAGCATTCGTGCCGGGCGGGCTAAGCCGGGTCTTCTGCGCCAGCATTTAACGGCGGTGTTGGCGGCGAAGGAAATCTGTGGCGCCGAGGTCAGCGGCGATGAACTGGGCTCGCAGCGGTTACGCTTTGCTCCGGGACGGGTTCGCGGCGGGGAGTATAAATTTGCTATCGGTAGCGCAGGTAGCTGCATGCTGGTGCTGCAAACCGTGCTTCCGGCGCTGTGGCTTGCCGACGCTGGCGCACGTATTGAGGTACATGGCGGAACCCACAATCAGGCCGCTCCCAGCGCGGATTTTATTTGCCGCGTCTGGGAACCACTGTTGGTGAAGATGGGGATAAACCAGCGCACCACCCTGATAAAACATGGCTTTTATCCGGCTGGTGGTGGCGCGGTAGTGACGGAGGTTGAGCCGGTCGCGTCGCTGAACGGGTTGCAACTGATATCGCGGGGTGAAACGGTGAGTATTCACGCCGAAGCCCTGCTGGCGGCGGTGCCTTACCACGTTGGCGAGCGCGAAGTGATGGCGCTGGAAGCCTGGTTTCCGCTGACGGATAAGAAAGTTCGGGTGTTGGAAGGCGGTGCCGGACCGGGGAATACGCTGTCGCTGACCGTTGAGAGCGCGCATCTGACGGAGCTGTTTGTTGCCTTTGGCACCAAAGGCGTGAGCGCGGAAAAGGTCGCGCTCCAGCTGGCATCGGAGGCGAAACGCTATCTCGCAAGCCCGGCGGCGGTGGGGGAATATCTGGCTGACCAGCTGATTTTACCACTGGCGCTGGCGGGAGAAGGCGCGTTTACCGTGGCGAAAACGTCAGCGCATTTGCTGACCAATATTGCGGTAGTCGAGCGGTTTTTACCGGTGAGGTTTAGCTGCGAGCCGCTCGACGGCGGCTATCTTATTCAGGTACGGGCAGACGGCTAACAACGTTCACCTTGCAGAAATTGCCCGGTGGCGCTTCGCTTGCATGGCCTACAGACGGTGCGTAATTTGTTGATGTCACGGGGTTTGTAGGCCGGGTAAGGCGTCAGCCGCCACCCGGCGAAAATACGCGAACAATACTAAAACAGGTTTGTCATCAGTTTCGCTTCGGGTTAAACCCCATACCCCATCATTTTGAGCAATCGCTGGGCATGCTGTACGGCATCCTGGCGGTGAGCGACGCCAAGCTTCTGATACAAGTTGCGAATGTGGGTTTTGATGGTGGTCGCCGCGACGTCCAGCTCACCGGCTATCTGCTCGTTGCTGTAGCCGGAGTAGATTAGCCCCAGCACTTGCCATTCACGCTGGGTCAGCGGGCTGGTACGGATCAGTTCCGGGACTTCCGGATGGTTCAGCAAGCGTTCAACGAAACCTTCGTCAAAGTGGGCGAATTTGTGGCGATGATGCTGGTTAATATCACGTAAAATGCGCTGAGCGCGATGCTGTTCCAGCTCCGGCAGCGTGTTGAGCTGAATCAGCTGGCGTAGCTGCTGTGCCATCGCTTCGCCTTCAATTACAAAGTGGTTAATGAACCCGGTGCGGTTGGCGAGGGTGAGCGCTTCCAGTAGGGCTTTCTGCGCTTCGCTTTTACGCCCTGCTTGCCAGTAGAGCTGGTTGAGCAGCAGCAGGTTGCGGTTCAGGTCGCTCATTAAGCGCAACGAACGGGCATTCTCATTTAACTCTTCAAGCACCATTTCGGCGGAATCGAAATCACCAAGCAGGATCTGCGCGCGGGCGATGTTCCGCCACTGGCTCTGCAGGAAGTGGTTATTGGCGAACTCCGGTTTTGGCGTCTGGCGTAGCCAGTTTGCCGCAGCGGCTTTGTCGCCAATCATCTGCCAGTAAATCACCCGGACTTTGTCGGCATTGGATACCCAGTCACTATGGTAATGGCCGTTGCCAAGCAGATTTTCCAGACGATTCAAATGACTGCGCGCGTTATCCAGATCACCCCGAGCCAGCGAGCACTGGATCATTAACGTCAGGCACTGTAGCTGCTGCTGCGGCTGATAAGTTGAAAGCACCGCCATGCCGTTGCGTGCGGAGGTTTCCGCTTCATCCAGCCGCGCCCACGCCCACAGTAACTGGGAACGAATACGCAGCAGGAATTCATGCATCGGCAACTGTTCGAGATGCTGTTCGCGGATGAGCTGGAAGGCTTTTTCCTGAATTTCCCAGGCCGCCTGCAGGAACCCCTGAGCAAAGAGGATTTCGCTTTGTTGGATCATGCTCCATAACGCGTAATGCCAGACGTCATGGCGGCGGGCCATCTGTTCGGTTTGCTGCATCACCGCCAGCGATTTACTCAACTGGCCTTTGCAGTGCAGCACTTCGCCATGCACCGAGGTGGCCACGATGCGGCTGTAGTAGCTGGCGAGCGGCAGTTCGTCGAGGGCCACCATTGCCAGGCGCTCGGCTTCTTCCTGATCGCCTGCGTTAATCGCTACCTGGGCGCGCAGGGCGTTGAAGTCGCCGTGCATGGCGGTATCCATTTCCGCATCCATCTCCTGCTCGGCGCGGGCCAGCAGGGTATTCACTTCGCTATAGCGGTGCTGGCTCTGCATCAGCCAGGCCTGTAAGAGAATCAAACGCGGATTTTCCAGCAGGTTTGACCACGGCAGCGCCGCCAGAGACTGCTCCAGCAAACCCAGCTCGCTGTGGTTAAACATGACCCACGCGTGATTAAGCAGGATATCGCGCAGCATTTTGGCATCACCCGCCGCCAGGGCATGGTGAATGGCCTCGCTTGGGAAGCCTTGCGCCATCCAGCTTTCGGCGGCAGCACGATGAATTTCCGGCAGTTCAACCGCCAGTTCCCACTGGCAGCGCTGGCGCAGGAAGTTGCCGAACAGCGGATGATAGCGGAACCACTCGCCGGAATCGTCCATCCGCTGCAGAAATAGCCCCTGACGCTCAATCTCTTCCAGTTGCATCTGACCATTTTCTTCGCCTGTCACGCGGACGATCAGTGCATCGTTCATTGAGCGCAGCAGCGAGCTTTTCAGCAGGAAGTTACGCGTTCGCGGATCGACGTTATCCAGCACTTCATCGACCAAATAGTCGGAAAGATGGCTGGCGTTGATACCGGCAAGACGGCGAGCGGAATGATGAGCGGAGGTATTGTTCTGACGGGCGGAGAGGGCGATGAGCTGGAGCGCGGTGGCCCAACCGGCGACATCGTCGCACAGCCTTTTACTGTCGTCGGCCTCGATTGGCGAGCTGAGACGACAGTCGAAAAATTGTTTGGCTTCCTGATGAGTGAAGGCCAACTGCTGGCTACCAATTTCAAGCAACTGATCGCGAACGCGCAGGTTGGCAATACCGAGCTGCGGCAGGTTACGCGACAGCACCACCAGGGTCATATTTTCCGGTTGATGACGAAGGAAGAAGCGCATCGCATCATGAATAACCGGATTACTGATCAGATGGTAATCATCAATCACCAGGAATAATGGGCGCTGCCAGTCGGCAAGCTCGATAAAGAGCTGCGCGAAGAGGGAGGGCAGGCTGGCGTACTGGCGTTTTTGCACCATGGTTTCGCTGGCCGCGCAGTGGCCGCCGGTGGCCTGCTGAATGGCGGCGATCAGATAGCTGGCAAAACGCTCCTGTTGGTTATCGCCTTCATCCAGCGAAAACCAGCCAAGGTCATTTTTCCCCGCCGCCCATTGAGAAACGAGCGTGGTCTTACCGTATCCAGCCGGACTGGTCACCAACGCGAGACGATAATTGTTCGCGCCGGAAAGTTTCGCCAGTAATCGCTCACGAACCACGGTGTGTTCAAGGCGGACCGGACGACTTAATTTAGACGGAATCAACATAGTTCTACATTTCGCTGTGCAAGGGAGGAATTGCGAATTTTTTTGCGCTTCGTAATTAATATCTAATAAGGTCGGCCATAATGAATTTTATTGCAAGTTATGTCCGAGTTTTATGCTCTTGAATTTGCTCTATGTCACAAATTTTGACATAGAGTGAAATTCATATAAAAGGGTGACAGCGTGCGCGGTTACTGGGTTTGCGGGATTTTTAGGCACAATAAGCTAATCTTTTTTTACAATACTAGTAGTTGTTTGTTTTTATTAAATTATTCTCAGTGAATTCTTATAAGTCACCCTTTTGAGTTATTTCTGTATTAAAGTCCGCTTATTCCCACGATATTTACTTTTATTTCTCAATATTTACAAAGCGGCATTTTGCTTACTTTTCTCATCTTGGCTTGTAACACATTTTCATGCAGCAGGTCGCGGGAGAATTGTTGTTCCGATGCGGCGAATTTTCCAGCATAATTTCGCCAGTAAGCTAACGTAATAGTGCCCAAGATCACACTTTTCGCTCATCCCTGCTACTCCTCCCCGGCTAATCCCTGGCGGGATGAGGACGTGACTCCGGGAGGTCGGCACACTAACGCTAACTGTTTTAGTAAAGGACCCGGATTTCTTATGTCACAGACTACTTTTAACAAAGCTCAGTTTCAGGCTGCACTGATGCGTCAGTGGCAGCATTTTGGATTACAGTCCGCTAGTGAGATGACTCAGCGCCAGTGGTGGCGTGCCGTGAGCGGTGCGCTGGCCGAGCTGTTGTCGGCTCAACCGGTCGTGAAACCGGCTGAAGGGCAGCGCCATGTAAACTACATCTCCATGGAGTTTCTGATTGGTCGTCTGACCGGCAACAATTTGCTCAACCTTGGCTGGTATCAAGGGGTGAGTGATGAGCTTCAGACGCATGATGTTAACCTGACCGACCTGCTGGAAGAGGAGATCGATCCAGGTTTAGGTAACGGTGGGTTAGGCCGTCTGGCGGCATGTTTCCTCGATTCCATGGCGACCGTTGGTCAGTCGGCGACCGGTTACGGCCTGAACTATCAATACGGCCTGTTCCGTCAATCTTTTGCTGACGGTCAGCAGATGGAAGCGCCGGACGATTGGGGGCGTAGCAGCTACCCGTGGTTTCGCCACAATGAAGCGCTGGACGTCCAGGTTGGACTCGGCGGTAAAGTCACCAAAGGCGGCGAATGGGTACCGGCATTCGTGATTACCGGCGAAGCCTGGGATCTGCCGGTGCTGGGCTATCGCAACAATGTCGCGCAACCGCTGCGTCTGTGGCAAGCCAAACACGCGCATCCGTTTAACCTGACCAAATTCAATGACGGCGATTTCCTGCGTGCTGAACAGCAGGGTATCGACGCGGAAAAACTGACGAAAGTCCTCTATCCAAACGATAACCATCAGGCGGGTAAAAAACTGCGTCTGATGCAGCAGTACTTCCAGTGCGCCTGTTCGGTTGCCGATATCCTGCGTCGCCATCATCTGGCGGGTCGTAAGCTGGCGGAGCTGGCGGATTACGAAGTCATCCAGTTGAACGATACTCACCCGACGATTGCGATCCCGGAACTGCTGCGCGTGCTGATCGACGAGCATCAGCTGAGCTGGGACGACGCCTGGGCGATTACCAGTAAAACCTTCGCCTATACCAACCACACCCTGATGCCGGAAGCGCTGGAGTGCTGGGATGAGAAGCTGGTGAAAGCGCTGTTGCCGCGTCATATGCAGATCATCAAAGAAATTAACGACCGCTTTAAAAAGCTGGTGGATAAAACCTGGCCGGGCGACAAACAGGTTTGGGCGAAGCTGGCGGTAGTGCATGACAAACAGGTTCGTATGGCGAACATGTGCGTGGTGAGCGGCTTTGCGGTTAACGGCGTTGCTGCGCTGCACTCCGACCTGGTGGTGAAAGACCTGTTCCCGGAATATCACCAGTTGTGGCCGAATAAATTCCATAACGTCACCAACGGTATTACTCCGCGCCGCTGGATCAAACAGTGCAACCCGGCTCTGGCCGCGCTGCTGGATAAGACGCTGAAGAAAGAGTGGGCCAACGACCTCGACCAGCTGATTAACCTCGAAAAATACGCTGACGATGCGAAGTTCCGTCAGACGTACCGCGACATTAAGCTGGCCAACAAGGTTCGCCTGGCGGAGTTTGTGAAGCTGCGTACCGGGATTGAGATTAACCCGCAGGCGATTTTTGATATCCAGATTAAGCGTTTGCACGAGTACAAACGCCAGCACCTCAACCTGCTGAACATCCTCGCACAGTACAAAGAAATTCGTGAGAACCCGCAGGCAGACCGCGTACCGCGCGTGTTCCTGTTCGGCGCGAAGGCGGCGCCGGGCTATTATCTGGCGAAGAATATTATCTGGGCGATCAACAAAGTTGCTGAAGCGATCAACAACGATCCGCTGGTTGGCGATAAGCTGAAGGTCGTGTTCCTGCCGGATTACTGCGTGTCGGCGGCGGAAATGCTGATTCCGGCGGCGGATATCTCCGAGCAGATTTCTACGGCAGGCAAAGAAGCCTCCGGTACCGGCAATATGAAACTGGCGCTGAACGGTGCGCTGACCGTCGGAACCCTGGACGGCGCGAACGTTGAAATCGCGGAACAGGTGGGCGAAGAAAACATCTTTATCTTCGGCCTTACCGTGGAAGAAGTGAAAGCCCTGAAGGCCAAAGGTTACGATCCGCTGAAATGGCGTAAGAAAGACAAGCTGCTGGATGCGGTGCTCAAGGAGCTGGAAAGCGGTAAATATAGCGATGGCGATAAGCATGCTTTCGACCAGATGCTGCATAGCCTGCTGAAAGGCGGTGATCCGTACCTGGTGCTGGCAGATTTCGAAGCCTACGTGGCGGCGCAGAAGCAGGTTGATGAGCTGTATCGCGACCAGGAAGCCTGGACTCGCGCGACGATCCTGAATACTGCGCGCTGCGGTATGTTCAGCTCTGACCGCTCCATTCGCGATTATCAGCAACGTATCTGGCAGGCAAAACGCTAAGGACAGGCCTATGGAGACTAAACGCCTTGATAACGCTGCCCTGGCGGCGGGAATCAGCCCAAGTTATATCAACGCCCATGGTAAGCCGCAGTCTATTGCGGCAACCACCAAGCAGCGCCTGCTTGATGCGATGCATCGTACAACAATCGCCACGAAGGTGGCGGTTAACCCGCTTCCTGTGGTGCAGGTGTTTACCCACGGCAAAAAGATGTCTTTGCCGGTGGCAGGTCAGGGTGAGTTCCACTGGATCCTCACCACTGAAGATGGCAAACAGTATCAAGGCCAGGTGCGCGGCGGTGAAACGCTGCCGCTGCCAGCAAGGCTGCCGGAAGGGTATCACACGCTAACGCTGACTCAGGACGGCGATCGCTGGCACTGCCGGGCTATCATTGCGCCCGTGCGCTGCTACGAGCCGCAGGCGCTGAAGGATGGCAAGAAGCTGTGGGGTACCTGCGTGCAGCTTTATACGCTGCGCTCGGAGAAAAACTGGGGAATTGGTGATTTCGGCGATTTACGTGTTATGTTGCCGGAAATCGCCCGTCGCGGCGGTTCGTTTATCGGCCTCAACCCAATTCACGCGCTCTATCCGGCTAACCCGGAGAGCGCCAGCCCGTACAGTCCGTCTTCACGCCGCTGGCTCAATGTTATCTATATTGATGTTAATGCGGTAGAGGATTTCCGTCAGAGCAAAGAAGCGCAGAAGTGGTGGCAATCACCGGCTACGCAGCGGGCGTTACAGGCTGCGCGTGAGACCGATGACGTCGACTATAGCGCCGTGACCGCGTTGAAAATCGCCGCGCTGCGCATGGCGTGGAAAGGTTTCTCCGCGCGCAATAATGATGAAGCAACAGCTGAGTTTCGTCAGTTTGTGACGCGCGAGGGTGAAAGTCTGTACTGGCAGGCGGCGTTTGACGCGCTGCACGCCTGGCAGGTTAAGCAGGATCCGATGCGCTGGGGCTGGCCCGCCTGGCCGAAGGCTTATCAGGACACTCATAGCCCTGAAGTGAAAGCGTTCTGTACCGAGCATGCTGATGAGGTGAATTTTTACCTGTGGCTACAGTGGCTCGCCTATACCCAATTTGCCGCCTGTTGGCACACCAGCCAAAACGACGCTATGCCGATTGGCCTGTATCGCGACCTGGCGGTGGGCGTTGCGGAAGGCGGGGCGGAAACCTGGTGCGACCGTGAGCTGTACTGCCTGAAAGCCTCCGTCGGCGCGCCGCCGGATATTCTTGGCCCGCTGGGGCAGAACTGGGGCCTGCCGCCGATGGATCCCCATATCATTGTGGCGCGCGCCTATGAGCCGTTTATCGAACTGCTGCGCGCTAATATGCAAAACTGCGGTGCGCTGCGCATCGATCATGTGATGTCGGTGCTGCGTCTGTGGTGGATCCCTTACGGTGAAACCGCCGATCACGGCGCTTACGTGCAGTATCCAGTGGATGACCTGTTGTCGATTCTGGCGCTGGAGAGTAAGCGTCATCGCTGTATGGTGATCGGTGAAGATCTGGGTACCGTGCCGGTTGAGATCGTCGGTAAGCTGCGCAAAAGCGGTGTTTACTCCTATAAAGTGCTCTATTTCGAAAATGACCACGAGAAGACTTTCCGTGCGCCGAAGGCGTATCCGGAGCAATCAATGGCTGTGGCTACGACGCATGACCTGCCAACGCTGCGCGGCTACTGGGAAAGCGGTGACCTGACGCTGGGTAAATCGCTGGGCCTGTATCCGGATGAGGTGGTGCTGCGCGGGCTGTATCAGGATCGCGAGCTGGCGAAGCAGGGGCTGCTGGATGCGCTGCACCGCTATGGTTGCCTACCAAAGCGTACCGGGCATAAAGCGTCGCTGATGGCGATGACGTCGACCCTCAATCGCGGGATGCAGCGTTATATTGCCGACAGCAACAGCGCGCTGTTGGGTTTGCAGCCGGAGGATTGGCTGGAGATGGCCGAGCCGGTCAATATTCCGGGCACCAGTACGGAGTATCCAAACTGGCGGCGCAAGCTTTCCACCACGCTGGAGGCAATGTTTGCCGATGAGCAGGTGAATAAGCTGATCAAGGACCTGGATAAGCGGCGGAAGTTGGCGAGTAAGAAGAAGCCTGCCTGATACCTGTTTTAAGCGCATTAAAAAGCCGGGAAGTGATTCCCGGCTTTTCTGTTACTGACGAACCGCTTTAGCGTTTCGGCCCTGCGGCAACCAGCGCTGCGCCTGCTGGCGTATCGGTATACTTCTCAAAGTTCTCAACGAACAACTTCGCTAACTGCTCGGCCTTCTCCTGCCACTGCTCTGGCGAACCGTAGGTATTGCGTGGGTCAAGGATATGGGTATCCACGCCCGGCAATTCGGTTGGGATTTGCAGCTCAAACATCGGCAGAGTGAAGGTTTCCGCGTCGTCCAGCGAACCGTCGAGGATGGCATCGATAATGGCGCGGGTATCTTTAATCGAGATACGTTTGCCGGTGCCGTTCCAGCCGGTGTTGACCAGATAGGCCTGCGCGCCAGAAGCCTGCATGCGCTTGACCAGCACTTCTGCGTACTGCGTCGGGTGTAGCGACAGGAAAGCCGCGCCGAAGCAGGCGGAGAAGGTTGGTGTCGGCTCGGTGACGCCGCGCTCGGTACCGGCCAGTTTGGCGGTGAAGCCAGACAGGAAATGGTACTGAGTCTGGTCGGCGGTCAGACGAGAAACCGGCGGCAGCACGCCAAACGCGTCGGCGGTCAGGAAGATAACCTTGGTAGCATGACCCGCTTTGGAGATCGGCTTAACGATGTTCTCGATATGGTTAATCGGATAAGAGACGCGGGTGTTTTCGGTCTTCGAACCGTCGTTAAAATCGATCGTGCCGTCGGCCAGCACTACGACGTTCTCCAGCAGCGCATCGCGGCGAATCGCATGGTAGATATCCGGCTCTGCGGCTTCGGAAAGCTTAATCGTCTTCGCGTAGCAGCCGCCTTCGAAGTTAAATACCCCATCGTCATCCCAGCCGTGTTCGTCATCGCCAATCAGACGACGTTTTGGGTCGGTTGAAAGGGTTGTTTTGCCGGTGCCGGAAAGGCCGAAGAAGATGGCGACATCCTCTTTTTCCCCTACGTTTGCGGAGCAGTGCATGGAAGCGATGCCCTGTAACGGCAGCAGGTAGTTCATGATGGAGAACATCCCTTTTTTCATTTCGCCGCCGTACCAGGTCCCGCCAATCAGCTGAATGCGTTCGGTCAGATTGAAGGCGACGAAGTTTTCGGAGTTGAGTCCCTGCTCTTTCCACTGCGGATTAGTGCATTTTGCACCGTTCATCACGATGAAATCTGGCTTGAAGGTTGCCAGTTCCTCATCGCTTGGGCGAATAAACATATTCTTCACGAAATGCGCCTGCCAGGCGACCTCGGTAATAAAGCGGACGCTCAGGCGAGTGTCAGCATTTGCGCCGCAGAAAGCATCAACGATAAACAGACGCTTGTTGGAGAGCTGGCGGGTAACCAGTCCCTTCAAGTGCTGCCACGTTTCCTCAGAGAGCGGTTTGTTGTCGTTTTTGCCTTTGCCTTTGTCAGACCACCACACGGTATCGCGGGTGGTATCGTCACGAACGATATACTTATCTTTTGGAGAACGGCCGGTGAAAATACCGGTATCGACGGCGATAGCACCAAGATTGGTTAATACGCCTCGTTCATAACCTTCCAGATTGGGGGCTAGCTCTTCTTGATACAAAGTATCGTAGCTGGGGTTATGAACGATATCCTGGACGTCATTGATACCATAAGCCTTGAGATCCTGCGGGGTTAAACCATTATTAACGCGCATGTCACTGCTCCTTAGCCAATATGTACTGCTTTAAATTGTAGGGGTTATTACGGGGTATAGACCGCGACCAGGCTCATAGATTTACGTATCTCGACAAACGGCATACTTACGAAAAACGTTGTGACTCCTGTCACGAAGCGTGGGGGATTATCTCAGGAAATAGGGCTTTGGTGGGGGTAGATGTTTCTTAATGGTTAAAAAGTAATTAAAAAAACTATTGAAATGTGAATGTAATCGCTTACCTGAAATAAAATTACGTAATACTTTCAGGAGGAATCGATTCATCTCGCAGATAAAAAAACTTGACGCCAGGAGCGACGGAGGAAAAACCTCAACCAAACTCCTGGCGAGATGAACGATTAGTGGATCTGCGGGTCGGCCGGTGAGGCGTTATTGCGGATCTCGGCAATATCCATCGCATTGAAGACATAATGGCTACCGCAATAATCGCAGTGCATGTCGATTTCACCTTCATCGGCCAGAATACTGTCAATCTCTTCATCTGGCAGCGTTCTCAGCGCACCTGCGCAGCGTTCGTAGGAGCAGGTGCATTTGAACTCTACGCTCTGCGGCTCGTAAACGGTCACTTCTTCTTCGTGGTACAGACGCCATAGCACATCGTTCGCAGGCAGGGTAAACAACTCTTCAGCTTTGATGGTTTCGGTCAGCGTACTGAGATGTTCGAAGTCTGCGGCCTGTGCGTCTTGTGCCGGGAGAACCTGCAGCAGCATACCGCCCGCCATCGGCTTACCTTCATGCTCGCCGCTACGAATGATAAGCCGGGTTGGCAACTGCTCGGAACGCTGGAAGTAATCTTCCAGGCAAGCCGCCAGCGTATCGCCTTCCAGACCGACTACGCCCTGATAGCGCTCGCCTTCATCTGGAGAGATAGTAATGACCAGATATCCGTTACCCACCATCGTCTTCAGGTCAGCCCCTTCCGGAATCTCGCCCTGCATGCGAGCCACGCCGCGCATCTGCTGTTGGTTGTTGCCGTTAATTACTGCCAGCGATAGTGGACCATCGCCCTGCAGCTGAACGGTAATATCACCGGCAAACTTCAGCGTTGCGGTCAGCAGACTGGTCGCAACCAGCAGTTCTGCCAGCACGGTTTTCACCGGCTGCGGGTAGCTATGGTTTGTCAGAATCTGTTCTAAAGTTTCTGAAACTGTTACCAGCTCACCGCGTACGGCATAGTTTTCAAACAGATAGCGATGTAATTGATCGTGTTGAGTCATAATAATCTCTCTTGCTGGCCACAGTTATTCACTATCGCCGTGTTTAAATCTCATCAGGTCGCGGCGTTCTTTCTTATCCGGACGTCGGTCGGGATGCGGCATGGTTAGCGCGTTCATTTTTCGCGCCAGCGCCATTTTCTCGCGTTTCTCGATGCTCGCAGCCGTCTCTTCATAGAGTGCAACGGCTTCGCTGGCAGGTCTGCGCTGTTCGGTAATGCCTTTTACCACGATGATACGTTCGTCATTGCCCTGGCGTAGCGTCAGGGAGGCGTTCAGCTCGACAACTTTTCCCGGTTTACTGCGCTGTCCGTTGTAGTGCACCTTGCCGCCTTCAATCATCTCGCGCGCCAGAGCGCGGGTTTTATAAATGCGGGCTGCCCAAAGCCATTTGTCCAGCCTGACGGCTTCGACGGGTTTTTCTTTCATGGCCTCTCCTGCGGGGTCAGTGAGGGAATCAGATGTCGGTAGTCATTTAGCCCTGGATGGCGAGCGTAGCTTTTTTCAGCCAGCCCGGAATCGGGGTTGGTTATGCCCAGGCAATAACGAATGCCAAACTCTTCGGCCGCATCCAGAATCGCCTCGTTGTCGTCAACAAAGAGCGTTTTGCGCGCGTTGAAGCCGGTTTCCTCAGCAACGGCACGCCACAGCCGCTGATCTTCTTTCGGATAACCAAATGTGTGGGTGGAAAGTAATAAATCAAGGTGCGCATCCAGCCCGGTGTGCTTCAGCTTTACCGCCAGATTATGTGGATGGGCGTTAGTCAGCAAAATCCGGCGTTTGCCACTGGCTTTAAGCGCATCAAGGAACGGCACAGTATCATCACGCAGTGCGGCTCGTGGCCCCTGCTCGCTGGTCATCGCACAAATATCCAAACCCAGGCGCTCGCTCCAGTAGTCCAGGCAGTACCAGTTTAGCGTATGTTGCACAGCGTGATATTCCTGGTGCATCGCCTCTCTGGCTTCCTGCAGGTTGAGGCCTTGCGTCGCCCCCCAGGTTTCCGGGACCAGTTTTTGCCAGAAATAGTTGTCGAAGGCGAGATCGAGAAGCGTGCCGTCCATATCCAGCAGAACGGT
Source organism: Klebsiella sp. RHBSTW-00484 (assembly GCF_013705725.1). Taxonomy (NCBI): domain Bacteria; kingdom Pseudomonadati; phylum Pseudomonadota; class Gammaproteobacteria; order Enterobacterales; family Enterobacteriaceae; genus Klebsiella; species Klebsiella sp. RHBSTW-00484. Next base: position 480,780 of record NZ_CP055481.1, read on the forward strand.
ATCAACCTCCTGCCAGGCGATATCAAAGTGCATGGTAAGTCTCCAACGAGGGGGGAATTGCGCGACAGGGTATCACACCGCGTCGCGCAGAGAATTAATCTTGCGGGTCTGGAGAGGAAAGTAGAACCGGATTCAGGCAGCTCTCGTAATACTTCTGGATCTCTTCCTGACGCTGACGGTGACGCTGGTAGCGACGAATTGCCAGGATACCGTGATACCCCATACAGCCCAGCATCGCCAGCAGCAGTAAAGTTGTTCCCAGGTAACGCCACAGACCGGTGCGGTCGGGAATACGGTGCAGGTTGATATGCTGCGTGCCGTTGGCATCGGTATAGAGATTGGTGACGATCCCTTCCGCATGGAACGGCGTGTGCATCAGCATTCCCGCCAGTCGCTGCAGTTCGTTCCACTGTTGGTGAGCGGGGTAATCGTATAGTCCGGTCGTTGGCCACGGTTGATTCACCAGGTCGCTGCCTTCATCGCTGGCAATTAAAAAACCACCAGGGGCTGGACTGTTTAGCGCCTGGGCCGCACGTGATGTTTCACGGCTGACAAACGGCGCGGTGGAGGTGGTGACCAGATTCTCCAGCGATTCTGCGCTTACCGGGCGTAGCAGCACGTTGACGCCATCCAGCTTGCCCGTATTGGCGCGTTTGGTCAGAGTTTCCCAGTTGCGCGTGTTGCCGAGGTTAACCAGCGCATTTTTCAGGCGAACGCAGTCGTCTTTCGCTGAACACAGGTCACTTGTTTTTATGACGATATCGCCAAAGTCGTCGAGCAGTACCATCCCGGATTTCTGAATAGCGGAACGCAGCGCCGGGCTAACGCGAGATTCATCATTCGACTCGGGATGGAGCTGGCGTTGAACTGTTTGCATCAGTGCGCTGGCCTTACTGACGATGTCGGATTCCGGCAGCGGCAGGGGAGGCGCATCATTCCAGATGATTTGCGAACAGTCGAAGGGCATAAACGGCGAGTTCTCTTTTGCCGTCCAGGTTCCTGGCGTGTGGATATTACACATGCCGGTCCCTTTCAGGCGCAGCGTATCGCCGATGCGGACCTGCGACTTATCCAGTTGAGCAACCGTTGTGGCTTCGATAGTTTGCGCACCTTTCAGCCACGACAGGGTGAACTTAAAGGGCATATTCAGCGGCACGCTTACCCACAGCATCACTACCACCAGCAGCGCTCCTGCGGCAATAATCGCGCTGCGTAGCCAGTACTGAAGCGGGAAGTTTTTAACTTCATCATGCAGCGACAGGAAACGCCCCTGGCGAACGACGTGACGGCTGAGGTAGATGTCTACATCCGTTTGCTGGCCGAGATCTTGCGTGATCCACGGTTGCCAGTGGCGCGGATAGATCAGGTCGATAATACCGAAGGAGATATTGTTGATATGCTCCTGGTTATTTTCGCCAAATAATCCCCAGCGCTTGGGCATACCGCGCAGGCAGTGAATTTCTCGTAGTGATGTTTTGCGTGGTGGGGCGTAGATACCCCAGACGCCGGCGAGTAGCAGCAGTAAACCACCGCCCAATAGCCACGGGGAAAACACGTCGGGGCTTATCAGGCTGCAATAAAACAACAGGAACGCAGCAACGATCAGAACGGCTTCACGAAGGCCGTCGGGGCGGCTGAGCGCATGTTCTTCCGATGTTTCCGGACGAATGCTTAGCAGTTCAATCTGCTCGCTCTCTTCCCCACGAATCGATGCCTGGGTTGCGGAGGTGCGTTCGAGAGCAAACCCGAGAGATTCTTGCGGATAGTCGCTCAGCGTTTGGCCATTAAGGGCAATGACCAGAGGCAGGCTATCGGTTGGAATTAATTCAACACTGTTTTCATCATTGATATGTTGTTCCCAGAACGGAGGAAGATGAATTTCCACTGAATCAAGGAAGTAGCGCCATTTATTCAGGTCGTCAGTGTTGATGCCATAGCGAGTAATTGCGCGAGTAACGGTAAAAACGGTGTCACTCTGTTCGTTCAACGCGATATTTACCGGTGCAATACTGGCACCTGAGGCTGGCAATTGCTGATTGCGGCTGAGGCCTTCGAGGTATTTTTCTACGGCGCTGCGCTCTTCATCAGAAAGCTTACGTGTCGCGGCGTCACTGAAGGCATGCAACAGAGGAAGGCGGCGGCGTCTGGCATGCGATCGATACCACCAGCCTATAAGCAACGCGCAGATTAGCAGAGCTGTCAAAAAAATCAGAAAGGTGCCCATGCCCATCCCATCATAGTTATTCTTTTCTTACTGGTATCGTTGGTTGCCATTCACACTTAAGTAAACCAGCTGTACGCAATCGGCATCTGTCATGTAAAAACGGGAAAAATCATTGTGTAGCACAGCAGCATACAACCTTATCAAAAACGTTAAAATCCAGGAATCGGTAAATTCTCAAATACTATTCAACCTATTGACTTTTTGGTCTTTGTATCAATTACATCTAAAACTATAAAGTTGCAACTATGTAAATTAGTGGCGAATTGAATTGCCGAAACCGTGCTGCGTGTCGCACAATGACCTCTGTAATCACAGCATAGACCGATGACAATGAGCAAATCATTACAAAAACCCACCATTCTCAGTGTTGAAACGGTAGCGCGTTCGCGACTTTTTAACGTTGAAAGCGTGGACCTTGAGTTCAGCAACGGCGTTCGCCGGGTGTATGAACGGATGCGGCCCTCTACCCGTGAAGCCGTGATGATTGTGCCGATTGTCGATGACCATATTATATTGATTCGCGAGTACGCTGTTGGGACCGAGTCCTATGAATTAGGCTTTTCGAAAGGCCTGATTGACCCGGGTGAAAGCGTGCTCGAGGCTGCCAACCGTGAGCTGAAAGAAGAGGTTGGTTTTGGCGCGCAAAAGCTGACGTTTTTGAAAAAGTTGAGCATGGCCCCATCTTATTTCTCCAGCAAGATGAATATTCTGGTGGCGGAAGACCTTTATCCGGAATCACTACCGGGCGATGAGCCAGAGCCGCTACCGCAGGTTCGCTGGCCGCTGTCGCAGCTGATGGCGCTGCTTGATGAAGAGGACTTTCATGAAGCTCGTAACGTCAGTGCGCTGTTCCTGTTGCGCGAATGGTTGCAGGAGCAGGGCCGACTGTAGCCAGTCGCGAAATAAAGTATTAAGCAAAGAAAAAGCGCCCGCAGGCGCTTTTTTTGTCAGAACAGTTCGTGGGTTTCGCCGCCGCCATCGGTGATGGTGGTGCCGACTTCATGAACCGCCTGCTGGGTGGGCTGGGTGCCTTCGATAAAGTACTCAGCACGGCTGTTACCTCCGCTGGCCAACTGGCCGGTACTGCGGTCGATATTCACCGTGATGATACCCGGCGGCGGCGTTAACGGCTCCTCCGGTACGCCTTCCAGAACCCTTTTCATAAAATCATCCCAGGCCGGCTGGGCGCTTTTGGCTCCACCCTCGTAGCCAGAAATCTGATCTTTGATTGCGCCTGAGGCGGTTGTACGACCCAGATCGCGGCGGTGGTCATCAAAGCCAATCCATACCGACGTCACCACGCCAGGGCCATAGCCGGAGAACCACGCATCTTTCGAGCTGTTGGTGGTCCCTGTCTTACCGCCGATATCGTGACGTTGCAGGTCGCGACCCGCACGCCAGCCGGTACCCATCCAGCCGGGTTCGCCGAAAACATTGGTGTTAAGGGCGCTCTTAATCAGGAAGGCCAGCGGCGTATTGATCACGTGCGGCGCATACTCGGGAGCGCCACTCTGCGCGACCAGTGACTGGTTGGCCTGCTCAAGCTGTGGCTGCGGCGGAACGCTGGCATTTTGCGGTTCCTGGGAGGTGACAACGTCCTCGACGTCTTTATTTTCCAGCACGTCTGATTTTGGCGTATCACCGTAAATCACTGGCGAATTGCACTGCGGGCAGGCAATTTTTGGTCGTTCTTCGAAAATGACGCCGCCCTGATCGTTCTCAATTTTACTGATGAAATACGGGCTAACCAGGAAACCTCCGTTCGCCATCACCGAATAACCGCGAGCGACCTGTAACGGTGTGAAGGATGCTGAACCCAGCGCCAGTGATTCGGTTCGCACGATGTTCTGTGCCGGGAAGCCGAAGCGCTGGAGGTACTCTGCGGCGTAGTCCACGCCCATGGCACGCATGGCGCGAACCATGACGACGTTCTTCGATTGACCCAGCCCCTGGCGTAAACGGATAGGACCAGCATATTGCGGAGGTGAGTTTTTCGGCCGCCAGTCAGAGCCAGAACCCGCATCCCAACGGGAAATAGGCACATCGTTAAGCATGCTCGCCAGCGTTAAGCCTTTATCCATCGCTGCGGTATAGAGGAACGGCTTAATGTTAGAACCGACCTGGCGTAAGGCCTGAGTCGCACGGTTGAACTTACTTTGGTTGAAATCAAAACCACCGACCAGCGCAATAATCGCGCCGTTTTGCGGGTTGATGGATACCAGCGCCGAATTCACATCCGGTACCTGAGACAGCCACCAGTCGCTGCCGACCTGGCGGACCCAAATTTGTTGCCCGGTTTGCAAGACATCGGTCACTTTGCGCGGTGTAGCGCCTTGCTGAGTATCAGAAACAAACCGACGCGCCCAGCGAACCCCTGACATATTCAGCGATACCGACGTTCCGTTGCTCAACAGGGCAACGGCCTCCTGCGGATTTGCCGAAGTGATTACTGCCGGGGAGAGAGGGCCCGAGTTCGGTATTTTTTTCAGCGCAGCAATGATTTTCTGGTTATCCCACGGTGTTTCACCCACTTTCCACAATACGCTGGCTGGGCCGCGATAGCCGTGGCGCATATCGTAATCCAGCACGTTGTTACGTACCGCCTGCTGGGCAGACTGCTGGTTTTTCCGGGTGATGGTGGTGTAGACGCGATAACCATCTTCATAAGCCAGTTCACCGTAGCGACTGACCATTTCCTGACGCACCATTTCGCTGAGGTAGGGAGCTGAGAAGGCGATTTCCGGCGTGTGATAACTTGCGTCAATAGGCTGATTACGCGCTTGTTCGTACTGTGATTGCGTGATGTAGCCTTCGCTCAGCATACGTGAAAGCACCACATTGCGGCGGGCGGTCGCGCGATCCATAGAATAAAGTGGGTTAAAGGTTGAAGGGGCTTTGGGCAAGCCCGCAATCATCGCCATCTCGCTCAGCGTGAGCTGATCGACGGATTTACCGAAATAGACCTGAGTGGCCGCGCCGACGCCATAGGCGCGGTAGCCGAGATAGATTTTGTTCAGGTACAGCTCAAGAATTTCGTCTTTATTGAGCAACTGTTCGATGCGGATTGCGAGAAAGACCTCTTTTACCTTACGTATCAGCGTCTTTTCGGGGCTCAGGAAGAAGTTACGCGCCAACTGCTGAGTGATGGTACTGGCACCTTGTGAAGCGTGGCCGGAGAACATAGCAACGCTGGCGGCACGAAAAATACCGACCGGATCAACACCATGATGCTCATAAAAACGGCTGTCTTCGGTGGCGATAAACGCTTTTATCAGCTCAGGCGGCATTTGCTGCAGGGTGACAGGAATTCGGCGTTTCTCGCCATATTGCGCAATCAGCTCGCCATCCGCACTGTAAACCTGCATCGGGATTTGCAGACGCACATCCTTCAGGGTCGCGACGTCAGGAAGCTGCGGCTCTATATATTTATAGAGACCAAAAATCGAGCCTGCTCCCAGCAGTACGCAACAGACTGCAAGGATGAAAAGATACTTTACGAACTTCACCGGAGATTTCTCATTTAGTTTTACTTGGGCAGTTTATAAACAAACGCGCAGTAGTATAAAGGCAAGCCTGGTGCATTGATATAGCGAACCATATTGGCGGATAAGGAGATCGTAGGCATGGCTTTTAGAAACTGGCGCATAGGAATGCATATCCAGCAGGACCGTATTGCCATCGTAGCGCTGTTGTTTGAACGCTCCCGCTGGGCGCTGCGGCGCTGGTGGAATATTCCCCTGACGCCCGGCACCGTGCGTCAGGGACTGGTTGTCGACGTTGAGGCGCTGGCCCGACAGCTGCAAAGCTGGCGGCGTGAGCTGCCAATGCAGCATCAGGTTTGTATTGCGCTCCCGGCGGCGCGCACGTTGCAAAAGCGTTTGCCGCGTCCTCAGGTCTCGTTAAGAGAAAGCGAACAGGCAACGTGGATAAGCAGCGCGATGGCGCAGCAGTTGGAAATGCCAGCTTCCTCATTATGTGTTGATTATTCGACTACCGGAACGGGTGATGGTTGGCAGGTAACGGCGGCGCAGCGCTTAGACGTTGACGCGCTGCGTCGCCTTACGGAGCGACTCAAGTTAAGGGTTGCCGGAATTGTTCCGGATGCCAGCGTACTCAGCGCCTTTTTTCCCTGGCTACCGGCTGAAACTCATGGACTGGCGTGGCGAGATGAATCGACCTGGCTGTGGGCAACCGCAGATAACTGGGGATGGAATTTATGCAGCGAAACCCCTTCTTTTCCCCGACTGGTTTCACAGGTTAACGCCGGTGAGTTTCGCCTCTGTACTTCCGAATCGTTCGACGGGCAAAGCTTTGATGCCTGGAGCGTAATATATCGTCTGCAGCCTCCGCTTCCGCCCTGTGGCGATAGCTTTACGGTTGCGCTGGGCCTTGCGTTGGGTGCGCGTTAACGATGAGCCAGATTGTTAACTTTCTTCCCTGGCGTGAAACCCGTCGACGGCAGCGTCTGCGTTCGGGAGGGTTGGTACTCGTCGGGTTCCTGCTTGTTCTGCTTATGGCGTGGTTCGCATCACGAATGAACAGCCGGATCAGTCACTCGCTTGAGGCGGAGAGAGCGAGTGCCGAAAGCCAGCTTTATAACGCGTTCCAGCAGCGTGAGCGTGTTATGCGTCAACGGTTACAGCAGCACGAACGGCTTCGTCAGCGCCAGCAGCGCCGAGAGATAACCGCAGCATGGCAGCCAAGATTGCTGGAGGTCGCTGCCCGCTTACCGGAGCAGGCCTGGCTCACCAGTCTGGAATATCGACAAAATGCGCTCACGCTTGGTGGGCTGACGTTAAACCTGAAAGCATTAACAACCCTGGAAAAAGCGCTGGAAGGTATTAGCGGCTTTCATCCGGCCAAAGCGGGTGAAACCCACCGAGATAGCGAAGGGCGCTGGTTGTTTAGCTTTTCTATGGCGGGAGAGCGCGCAGATGCGGGTGAACATTGAGCGCTGGCTAACGGACGGCAAAATTCTGTTCGCGCTGTCCATCGTTTTAGCTCTCATCGTAGGGGCTTTTATGTGGCTACAAACCTCGCCGCCAAAAATACACTCGGGCGGCTCGCTGCGAATACAAGAGCAATGGCGAAAACTGTTGCCGCTACAGGCTTCGCTAAACAGTACCCGAACGGACGAAGCGAAAACCGAAACCTTTACGCCGCTTGATCTGCCAGTCGTCGGAGCGGTACTTGTATCCTGGCGGCCAGTTGGGCGGGGCGGTGAGATGCTGCTGGAGGTTAACTGGCAATCGGTACCCGCGCTGTTTTCCTGGCTGGCACGCTGCGGGATGCAGGCTACGGCATTTTCACTACACCCGGAAAAGCAGGCGCTGCAGCTGACCCTGCAACTGGAGGCGGAAGATGCAGAGTAAGTGGTGGAGTTTACTTTTGTTGCCGCTCCCGCTGATGGCTGGAGGACGCGATCCATTCCAGCCTGCGGTTGATGGCTGTCGAACGGCACAACTGAGCCAATGGCGCTACGGCGGAGCTATCAGCGATCCGCAATTGCATATTGGAATTTTGCAGGACAGCGCCGGGAAGTGGCGTCGAGTAAGAGCGGATGAAACGTTGCCGACAAACTGGCGAATCACGCTCCTGACGGCGCAGAGAATTGAAATAACTACGGGACCAGGATGTGAACCCGCCCAGTGGGCCTGGCAGCGTGAAGGAATAAAAAATGATCCGATGGATAAGCCTGCTGTTTCTGCTGTTGCCACTGATGGCAACGGCGGCAAAAAAAGATCAACCCGTGTCGCTGGTCGTCGATGACGCACCGGTAGCTCAAGTATTACAAACTCTGGCGGAACTTAAACAGAAAAACCTGGTAGTGGCCCCGGACGTCAGCGGTACGGTATCGCTACATCTAAAAAATGTCCCCTGGAAACAAGCGCTGCGTTCCGTAATCGATAGTGCCGGGCTGACGTTAACTCAACAAGGTACGGTGCTGTATGTTCACACTCTTGCCTGGCAAAATGCGCGGCAGGTGCAGCTTGAGGCGGAAAGAGATAAACGTTTGCAGAATCTCCCTCTACAGGATCACAGTGTGGCCTTGCGTTATGCTGATGCGGGGGATCTCGCTAAAGCCGGAGAGAAATTGCTGAGCGCTCGTGGACATCTCACCGTCGATACACGAACCAATCGTCTGCTAATTCGTGATGATGTCCAGCATATCCCTGTCTTGAAAGCATGGGCGCTGGAGATGGACTTGCCTGTCGGTCAGGTAGAGCTGGCGGCGCATATTGTCTCAATGAGCGAAACCAGCCTGCGCGAGCTGGGGGTGAAGTGGAGCCTGGCCGAAGCCAGCAGTCCGCCAGGAACGGGTAAATTCACCACCTTAAGTAGCAACCTGGCGGTCGGCGATGCTAGTACGCGAGTGGGATTTAATATCGGGCGTATTAACGGGCGGCTATTAGAACTGGAGCTTTCCGCTCTTGAGAAAAAGCAGCAGGTACAAATTATCGCCAGCCCACGACTGCTGGCTTCACATATGCAGCCCGCCAGCATCAAACAGGGAAGTGAAATTCCGTATCAGGTCTCTAGTGGTGAAAGCGGTGCAACTTCCGTTGAGTTTAAAGAAGCGGTATTGGGGATGGAGGTTACGCCGACGGTGCTACAGCAAAATCGGGTGCGTTTAAAACTTAGAATTAGCGAAAACACGCCAGGACAAATTCTTAAACAGGAAAATGGCGAAGCGCTGGCTATCGATAAACAGGAAATTGAAACGCAGGTCGAAGTGAAAAGTGGTGAGACCCTGGCCTTGGGAGGAATTTTTTCGCAAAAAAATAAATCTTCTCGCGATGGTATTCCCCTGCTTGGCGACATCCCATGGCTTGGGCAATTATTTCGCCGTGACGGCAAAGATAACGAACGACGTGAACTGGTTGTCTTCATTACTCCACGTATACTGGCAGTGAATTAAGCGGGTTTTTCATGCTAAACACGTTTCAGGTGTTTGACGTGAGGACGGATTTAGCATACAAGGGGTACCGATTTGAGAGTCGGGTACGACATCAATCCTCCCTTATATTGTCCGGTGATTTATTCTGTTGCCAAACCAGCCGGAGTATTGAGATAATTTTCAGTCTGACTCTCGCTCTATTGCATATGAGGTTTCAGTTCATGTCCTGCTGCGTTGGATCTTTGCGAAGCGGGTTTATCATTAACGAATAGTCTTAGTAGTACCGAAAAAATGGCAGAGAAACGCAATATCTTTCTGGTTGGGCCTATGGGTGCCGGCAAAAGCACTATTGGGCGCCAGTTAGCCCAGCAGCTCAACATGGAATTTTACGATTCTGATCAAGAAATTGAGAAACGCACTGGCGCTGATGTGGGTTGGGTCTTTGATGTAGAAGGCGAAGACGGCTTCCGCGATCGTGAAGAAAAAATCATCAATGAGTTGACGGAAAAACAGGGAATTGTGCTGGCGACTGGCGGCGGCTCTGTAAAATCCCGTGAAACGCGTAACCGTCTCTCCGCCCGCGGCGTGGTGGTCTACCTGGAAACAACTATCGAAAAGCAGCTTGCCCGTACACAGCGCGATAAAAAGCGTCCTTTATTACAAGTTGATGCGCCGCCTCGCGAAGTTCTTGAAGCGTTGGCAGATGAACGCAATCCGCTGTATGAAGAGATTGCTGATGTCACTATCCGCACCGACGATCAAAGCGCAAAAGTGGTAGCAAACCAGATTATTCATATGCTGGAAAGCAACTGATTCTGGCTTAATAAAGTGCGTCAGAGTAAAAGCAACTGAGGTGGACGTCGCGTTATGGAGAGGCTTACTGTAACCCTCGGGGAACGTAGTTACCCGATTACCATCGCGGCTGGTTTGTTTAACGATCCAGCTTCCTTCCAGCCACTGCAATCAGGCGACCAGGTTATGCTGGTCACCAATGAAACGCTGGCGCCGCTTTATCTGGATACCGTTCGTTCCGTACTGGAGCAAGCGGGAGTAAAAGTCGACAGCGTGATTCTTCCCGACGGCGAGCAGTATAAAAGCCTGGCGGTGATGGATACTGTTTTTACCGCTCTGTTGCAAAAACCACACGGCCGCGACACGACGTTAGTGGCGCTCGGCGGTGGGGTGATCGGTGATTTAACTGGATTTGCCGCGGCCAGCTATCAGCGTGGCGTGCGATTTATCCAGGTCCCTACTACGCTGTTGTCGCAGGTTGATTCCTCCGTTGGCGGCAAAACGGCTGTAAACCATCCTCTCGGTAAAAATATGATTGGCGCCTTCTGGCAGCCAGTTTCTGTCGTTGTCGATCTCAACTGTCTCAAGACACTACCGACGCGCGAACTGTCCTCCGGTCTGGCTGAAGTCATAAAGTACGGCATTATCCTCGATGGCGAATTCTTCGATTGGCTGGAAAACAACATCGATGCGCTGATGGCGCTGGATGAAAAAGCAATGGCGTACTGTATCCGTCGTTGTTGTGAGCTGAAAGCTGAAGTCGTCGCGGCCGACGAGCGCGAAACCGGGTTACGTGCTTTACTCAATCTTGGACATACTTTTGGTCATGCGATCGAAGCTGAAATGGGCTACGGTAACTGGCTGCATGGTGAAGCTGTGGCTGCCGGTATGGTGATGGCGGCGCATGTGTCCGAGCGTTTAGGGCAGTTCAGCGCACAGGATACGCAGCGAGTTATTCGTTTGTTGCAGCGTGCTGGTTTACCGGTGCATGGGCCTCTGGAGATGGCGGCAGACGCCTATTTGCCTCACATGATGCGTGATAAAAAGGTACTGGCTGGCGAGATGCGGCTGGTGCTACCGCTCGCAATAGGGAAAAGCGAGATACGTGGCGGAGTGCCGCATGATGTTGTTCTTGGCGCAATTGCTGATACCCAGCAGGCGCAACAATAAGAAGGTCTGGCCGCGTTCGCGCGGCGTTATCATTTCAGGTGACATGCAATAGTCGTGAGCATAAGCCTTTTAGTGGGGTGTTAAATGGATGAATTAAAACCAGAAGACGATATGAAAGCCGATCGCAACGATCGTCGTGCTGGTCGTTCCCGTCAGTCTTCTGAGCGTGATGCCGATCCGCAAATCAATTTTGATGATGTCGATCTTGATGATGCTGACGATGGTCGCCCGACGCGCGGCAGCAAAGCACGCCGTGAGCGCGATGAAGAACAATATGAAGAACAATATGAAGAGGACGTAGAGTCTGACGAAGACGATGCCGAAGAGCGTCAGGTCGAACGTCGTCCGCGTAAACGTAAGAAGGCGCCGGCCAAACCGGCTTCCCGTCAGTACATCATGATGGGTGTAGGTATCCTCGTCCTTCTCCTGCTGATTGTTGGCGTCGGATCTGCGCTGAAATCACCTTCCTCTTCATCTGGTGAGCAAACGGCTTCAGGTGAGAAGAGCGTTAGCTTATCCGGCGATCAGGATAATAATGCCCAGCCGACAGCTCAGGATTCATCAGCGACGAATAATTCACAGCCGCAGGATGTCTCTTTGCCGCCAATTGCCTCTAACCCGACTCAGGGCCAGGCAACTACTGAGCCGCAGGGACAGCAGCGTGTTGAAGTTCAGGGTGATCTGAACAATGCGCTGACTCAGCAGCAGGGCCAGATTGATAGTGCCGTGGCGAATTCCACTCTGCCAACTGAACCTGCTACCGTTGCTCCACTTCGTAATGGTGCTGCCCCGCGCCAGGCGACAACGGAACGTCAGACGGCGGCGACACCGACACCACGCCCAACTGAGCGTAAGCATACGGTTATCGAACCAAAACCGCAGGCCACCGCGAAAACGACTGCCGAGCCTAAACCGACTCCGGTCCAGCCTAAGCGTGTAGAAAGCGTTGCGACTACGGCTCCGGCGAAAGCGACACCAGCTCAGCCGACGAAACCTGTTGCAACTGCACAGACTAAACCGACGCAGCCAACGGCTACCACTACCACGCCTGCCGCGACTGCTACGGCAACCGCGCCGGCAGCGACTGCTGCTGCGAGTAAAAGCGCTGGTGATGTTGGCTCTATGAAGTCCGCGCCATCTGGGCACTACACGTTGCAGCTCAGCAGCTCCTCTAACTACAACAACCTCAACAGTTGGGCGAAGAAAGAGAAGTTGGAAAAATATGTTGTCTATGAGACTACGCGTAACGGTCAACCCTGGTATGTTCTGGTGAGCGGTATTTATGCTTCGAAAGATGAAGCTAAACGCGCTGTTGCGACTCTGCCGGCAGATGTACAGGCGAAAAACCCGTGGGCAAAACCGCTGCATCAGGTTCAGTCTGACCTGAAATAATGCTGCTGTGTAGTCTGAAGCGCTGGATGCTGTCGGAGCTTTCTCCACAGCCGGAGAATGTGTAATTAGTTAGGCAGCATGAAAAAGAATCGCGCTTTTCTGAAATGGGCAGGGGGGAAATACCCCCTGCTCGATGATATTAAAAAGCATTTGCCGCAGGGCGATTGCTTGATTGAGCCCTTTGTGGGCGCCGGGTCGGTATTTCTTAATACCGACTTTTCTCGTTATATCCTTGCTGATATCAATAGTGATTTGATTAGTCTGTATAACATAGTCAAACTGCAAACCGATGAGTACGTTGCGGCGGCGCGTGAGATGTTCACGCCAGAAAATAACGCCGCAGAACGTTACTACCAGTTCCGTGATGAGTTCAACCAAAGCCAGGAACCGCTGCGTCGTGCGGTGCTGTTCCTTTATCTGAACCGTCATGGCTACAATGGTCTGTGTCGTTACAACCTGCGCGGTGAGTTTAACGTGCCGTTTGGCCGCTATAAAAAGCCCTACTTTCCAGAGGCCGAGTTGCACCACTTCGCTGAGAAAGCGCAGCATGCAGAGTTTCATTGTGAATCTTATGAAGACTGTATGAAGCGAGCAGATAACAGCTCTGTTGTTTATTGCGATCCGCCCTATGCGCCGCTGTCGTCAACGGCGAATTTTACGGCCTATCATACGAATAGCTTTAGCCAGGAACAGCAGGAGTTGCTGGCTAAAAAGGCGGAATCGCTGGTGAAAAAGCGTATTCCTGTGCTTATCTCAAACCATCGCACGCCGCTCACTCAGGAGTGGTATAAAAATGCCGCTGAGATGCATATTGTGAAGGTTCGACGCAGCATCAGCAGTAACGGTGGTACACGTAAGAAGGTGGACGAGCTTCTGGCTCTGTACCGTCCGCCCAAGACAAAATAAATTTCAAGGAGATGCGGATGAAGCAGTATTTGATTGCCCCTTCGATTCTGTCGGCTGATTTTGCCCGTTTGGGTGAAGATACCGCCAACGTGTTGGCCGCAGGTGCCGATGTTGTGCACTTTGACGTAATGGACAACCACTATGTGCCGAATCTGACCATCGGTCCAATGGTACTGAAATCGCTGCGAAATTACGGTATCACCGCGCCGATTGATGTGCATTTGATGGTCAAGCCTGTTGACCGCATCATCCCTGATTTTGCTGCTGCGGGCGCTAGCATCATTACTTTCCACCCGGAAGCTTCTGAGCACGTCGATCGTACTTTACAACTCATCAAAGAAAATGGCTGTAAAGCCGGTCTGGTGTTTAACCCAGCCACGTCCCTGAGCTATCTCGATTATGTGATGGATAAACTGGACGTCATTCTGCTGATGTCGGTGAACCCAGGCTTTGGTGGCCAGTCTTTTATTCCGCACACCCTTGATAAACTGCGTGAAGTTCGTCGTCGTATTGATGAATCTGGCTACGACATTCGTCTGGAAGTTGATGGCGGCGTGAAAGTGAACAATATTGCCGAGATTGCCGCAGCCGGTGCGGATATGTTTGTTGCCGGGTCGGCGATTTTCGATCAGCCGGACTATAAAAAAGTGGTTGATCAAATGCGCAGCGAATTAGCGAAGGTTAGCCATGGATAAGTTGCAAACCATTCGCGGCGTGGCGTTTGACCTTGACGGCACGCTGGTGGACAGCGCGCCTGGGCTGACTGCTGCCGTCGATAACGCGCTTTACGCCCTGGAGCTGCCGATGGCCGGGGAAGCGCGTGTCATCACCTGGATTGGTAACGGAGCTGATGTTCTGATGGAGCGCGCCCTGACCTGGGCTCGCCAGGAACGCGCAACGCTGCGCGCCTCGCAGGGTAAACCTTCTGTTGATCATGACGATATCCCCCAGGCTGAGCAGTTGACGGTTTTGCGTAAGTTGTTCGATCGCTACTATGCAGAAGTGGCCGAAGAGGGGAGCTTTTTGTTCCCGGCGGTTGCCGATACGCTCGGCGCGCTGCACGCAAAGGGCTTGCCGTTAGCGCTGGTAACCAACAAGCCAACGCCGTTTGTCGCGCCTATTCTTGACGCGCTGGACATCGGCAAATATTTTACCGTCGTGATTGGCGGTGATGATGTAAAAAACAAGAAACCACACCCGGATCCACTGCTTCTGGTCGCGGAAAAACTGGGGCTGGCGCCTGCTGAGCTGCTGTTCGTTGGTGACTCACGCAATGATATCCAGGCTGCGAAAGCCGCAGGCTGCTACTCAATCGGTCTGACATATGGCTACAACTATGGCGAGTCAATTTCGCTGAGTGAGCCGGATTATATCTTTGACCAATTTAATGAACTCTTGCCCGCTTTCGGGCTACCGTACAGTGAAACTCAGGAATAGAAAATGACTAAGCCCATCGTTTTTAGTGGCGCACAGCCCTCAGGTGAATTGACCATTGGCAACTACATGGGTGCGCTGCGTCAATGGGTAAACATGCAGGACGATTACCACTGCATTTACTGCATCGTTGACCAGCACGCGATTACCGTCCGCCAGGATCCACAACAGCTGCGTAAGGCGACGCTGGATACGCTCGCGCTATACCTGGCCTGTGGTATCGACCCGAAGAAAAGCACCATTTTTGTTCAGTCCCACGTGCCAGAGCATGCGCAACTGGGCTGGGCGCTGAACTGCTACACCTATTTCGGCGAACTGAGCCGTATGACTCAGTTCAAAGACAAGTCATCACGCTACGCCGAAAACATTAACGCCGGCCTGTTTGACTACCCGGTGCTGATGGCTGCCGACATCCTGCTGTATCAGACCAATCAGGTTCCGGTCGGTGAAGACCAGAAACAGCATCTGGAGCTGAGCCGCGATATTGCCCAGCGCTTCAACGCTATTTATGGCGATGTGTTTAAAGTCCCTGAGCCGTTTATTCCGAAATCTGGCGCTCGCGTGATGTCGCTGCTGGAGCCGACCAAAAAGATGTCCAAGTCAGACGATAACCGTAACAACGTGATCGGCCTGCTGGAAGACCCGAAATCGGTAGTGAAAAAGATCAAACGTGCGGTGACTGATTCCGATGAGCCACCCGTTGTGCGCTACGACATCCAGGACAAAGCGGGTGTTTCCAACCTGTTGGATATCCTCTCTGGCGTAACGGGTCAGAGCATCCCTGAGCTGGAGCAGCACTTTGAAGGCAAAATGTACGGCCACCTGAAAGGCGAAGTCGCCGATGCGGTATCCGGCATGCTAACCGAACTGCAGGAGCGCTATAACCGTTTCCGCGACGATGAAGCTTTCCTGAATCAGGTGATGAAAGAGGGCGCGGAGAAAGCCAGCGCTCGCGCTTCTGTTACGTTGAAGGCGGTCTACGAAGCGATTGGTTTCGTCGCTAAGCCTTAATCTATCTGATGGTTGCCGTCATATCCAAAGCCGGGTGCAATGCATCCGGCTTTTTAATTTGTGATAGCTGTCGTGATTTGATTATTTGCTCCTTGTTAATTATCTTCAGTTTAGTGAAGATATAAATATTCAATTTAGTGAAGATTATAGATGCGTCGGACATTCATTAAAAAAGAGGGCATGGCACTAACGACCCTGGCTCGTTATTTGCTGGGCGAGCAGTGCGGTAATCGCCTGAAAACGATTGATGAGTTAGCGGGGGAGTGCGGCTCTTCCGTTGGGCTGACTCAGGCGGCGTTAAAAACGCTGGAGTCTTCCGGGGCCATTCGAATCGAACGCCGCGGGCGCAACGGCAGTTACCTGGTTGAGATGGATAACAAGGCCCTATTGGCGCATATCGATATCACCAACGTCGTTTGCGCAATGCCTCTGCCCTATACGCGATTGTATGAGGGGCTGGCGAGCGGGCTGAAAGCGCAGTTTGAAGGTATACCTTTTTACTATGCGCATATGCGCGGCGCGGACATTCGCGTGGAGTGCTTACTTAACGGTGTTTACGACATGGCGGTGGTTTCGCGCCTGGCGGCAGAAAGTTATTTAGCTCAGAGCGGGCTGCGGATGGTAATGGCCCTTGGGCCGCACAGCTATGTTGGTGAGCACCAGCTGATTTGCCGGAAAGGCGCAATCGATTCGGTGCGGCGAGTGGGGCTTGATAACCGCTCGGCGGACCAGAAAATTATGACCGAAATTTATTTTGCCAATAGCGACGTAGAGCGCGTCGACCTCTCTTATCACGAGAGTCTAAGTCGCATCGTCAAAGGCGAAATTGACGCTGTTATCTGGAACGTCACCGCTGGCGCGGAGCTGGCCATGTTAGGGCTGGAAGCCCTGCCGTTAAGTGATGACCCGCGTTTTTTGCAGGCGACTGAGGCGGTAGTGTTGGCCAGGGCAGATGATTACCCGATTCAACATTTGCTACGTGCAGTCGTTGATAAACAGGCGCTATTAGCTCATCAACAACGGGTGGTGAGCGGAGAGCAAGAGCCAAGCTATTAACATTAAGGCAGTGACTATGGAAAACAGGCTCAACTTGCTGTGTGAGGCAGGGATTATCGACCAGGATATTTGTCGCGGAATGATGCAGGTCGTCCGCCAGCTGGACGAGCAGTGGCATCTTCCCGTCTTTAGCGAGCAGGGAGAAATCGCGATAACTCATATGGCAAATGCGCTGATGCGCAGCCGCCGCGGTGAGGTTATTGAGCCGCTGGATGAGGAGTTCATGGCAGAGATAACCAGTTCGGCTTATTGGGATGAGATTCATCAATTGCATCAGGTGATGATGCAGGAATTTGACGTCACTCTACATGCTAATGAAAAAGGTTATTTGCTGGCTAACTGGTATGGGTTGTGGGGAGCGGCGCAGCAGGCCGTGTGAAGAATATTGGGAATTGGCGCTATGCGACTTAAATATTCAAAAAAATGAATATTTAAAAAAGGAATAAAAGCAGAGGCAAGTAAATGTTTATTAAAGCATTACAACGGCAGAACCCGGCGCTGATTGCGACGGCGCTCCGCTTCTGGCAGCAAGGGCTTATCGCCCCGGATAGCTGGGTTATTGATGTCGATCAGGTGCTGGAAAATGGCAAGCTGCTGCTGAAGACCGCGCAGCAATATGGAATCAGCCTGTACTTGATGACCAAGCAGATTGGTCGAAATCCGTGGCTGGCAGAAAAGCTGTTGGCGCTGGGGTATCAGGGCATTGTTGTTGTGGATTACAAAGAGAGTCGGGTGATGCGCCGGGCCGGCTTGCCCGTTTCCCATCAGGGCCATCTGGTGCAAATCCCTTCCGCGCAGGTAGCGGGTGCGGTAGAGCAGGGTACCGAAGTTATTACCCTGTTCTCTCTGGAGAAAGCTCGGCAAGTTTCTGCGGCGGCGGTAGCAAGCGGTCGGACGCAGGCGGTCATGCTTAAGGTCTATGGCGAGAGCGATTTCCTCTATCCGGGACAGGAGAGCGGATTCGCGTTGGCTGAGCTGGACAACGTGGTGGCTCATCTTCGCAGCCTGCCAGGTATTGAACTGACCGGGCTCACCCACTTCCCTTGCCTGCTGTGGAATGACGAACAGGAAAAAATTCTGCCAACGCCGAATTTCCGCTCTTTGCTCGCCGCCAGAGACAAGCTCGAAAGTCTCGGCGTGACGGTTCAGCAACTGAATGCGCCTTCGGCAACCAGCTGCAGCTCTCTGCCGCTACTGGCGGAGTTTGGCGTCACCCACGCTGAGCCGGGGCATGCGCTGACCGGTACCATCCCCGCCAACCAGCAGGGAGATCAACCGGAGCGTGTTGCCATGCTGTGGCTGAGTGAAATTTCCCACCATTTTGCCGGGCAAAGCTATTGCTACGGCGGCGGCTATTATCGGCGTGGTCATGCTAAGCATGCGCTGGTATTCGCTCCGGCCAGCCAAAACGCCCAACTGGCGCAGCTTAACGCGGTAGATGACAGCAGCATTGATTACTACCTGCCGCTGGAAGGTGAGTTCCCGATCGGCAGCGCGGCAATCTTCTGTTTCCGCACGCAGATTTTCGTTACCCGTAGCGACGTGGTGCTGGTTGCGGGTATTCAAAGCGGTAACCCTGAAATCGTTGCCCGCTACGACAGCCTTGGCAACGTACTGGAGGACTAATGGCGCGATTTGTGGTGTTGGTGATAGATAGCTTTGGCGTCGGCGCGATGGCCGATGTTCCCGAAGTGAGGCCGCAGGATATCGGTGCGAATACCTGTGGACATATCTTGCAGCGTTTTCCCGCGCTGCGTCTGCCGACGCTAGAAAAACTGGGCCTGATAAACGCCCTCGGTTTTGCTCCTGGTGTGATGCAGCCTTCTGAAGATGCCGTATGGGGAACCGCAGAACTTGAGCATGAGGGTGGCGATACCTTTATGGGACATCAGGAGATTTTAGGGACTAAACCCCGGACTCCTCTGCGGATGCCGTTTAATGATGTCATCGATAAAGTTGAAGCCGCGCTGCTTGCCGCCGGACATCAAACAGAGCGCCACGGCAAAGGTCCATTTTGGCTATTGGTGGACGGTGCGGTGGCGGTTGGCGATAACCTCGAAGCCGATCTGGGGCAGGTTTACAACATAACCGGCAATCTGAGTGAAAAAAGCTTTGCTGAGGTGAAGGCCATCGGCCGGACGGTACGTGAACAGGCCTCAGTGGGACGCGTTATCGCCTTTGGCGGTCAGCTCACCAGTACGCAGAACATCTTTGATGCTGTGGAAGAAAAAGAGGGCGGCTATATCGGCATCAACGCGCCGCGCTCGGGAGCCTATAAGCAGGGATTTCAGGTTGTGCATATGGGCTACGGCGTTAACGAGCAGGTGCAGGTTCCTGCCCAGTTGTTTGCGGTTGACGTACCGACGGTACTCGTTGGCAAGGTCGCTGATATCGTTAGTAATCCCCATGGCATCAGTTGGGAAAATCTGGTCGATAGCCAGCAGATTATGGAGATCACCCGGGCGGAGTTTAACCGCCGGGAGACGGCATTTATCTGCACCAATATTCAGGAAACCGATCTGGCGGGTCATGCTGAAGATGTTGAGCGCTATGTCGACAGACTGAAGCTGGTAGATGAACAACTGGCCCTGCTGATGGCGGATATGCGCCCGGATGATTGTCTGGTGGTGATGGCTGACCACGGTAACGATCCGACGATAGGCCATAGCAAACATACGCGTGAGAAGGTGCCTTTGCTGGTGTGGTCACCAGGACAATCCTCTGCGCAGCTCGGGACTCGGCGCACCTTGTCGGATGTCGGGGCCACCGTTTGCGACTTTTTCGGCGCTCGCGCTCCGGAAAATGGGCGTTCTTTCCTTTCGCTTTTACTGCCCGCAAGGAATACATAATGATGATTGATAGCTCCGGTTATACCTATGCACATGAGCATTTGCACATTGATTTGTCCGGCTTTAAAGGCAACATCGATTGTCGCCTGGATCAATACGAACTGATTCGTAACGAGATGCGCGATTTAATGCACCTCGGCGTGCGCAATATTGTTGAGATGACCAACCGCTACATGGGGCGCAACCCGTCCTTTATGTTGGATCTGATGCGCGACACCGGTATCAACGTGATTGCCTGCACCGGTTACTATCAGCACGCTTTCTTTCCTGAGCACGTTGCTACCCGTTCTGCGCAGGAACTGGCGCAGGAGATGATCGATGAGATCGAAATCGGTATTGATGGTACGCCGCTCAAAGCCGGAATTATCGCGGAAATCGGCTCCAGTGAAGGGGTGATTACCGATCTGGAAGCCAAAGTGTTTAGCGCCGCAGCGCTGGCCCATAACGCGACCGGACGGCCTATCTCAACGCACACCTCGTTCAGCACCATGGGGCTGGAACAGCTCGCACTGCTGAAACAGCACGGCGTCGATCTCTCCCGCGTAGTCATCGGCCATTGCGACCTGAAGGATAACCTCGACGATATTTTGCGCATGATCGATCTTGGCGCTTACGTTCAGTTCGACACAATTGGCAAAAACAATTATTACCCGGACGCAAAACGCATCGCTATGCTGCTCGCCCTGCGTGAAAGGGGGCGACTGGACCACGTCATGCTGTCGATGGATATCACCCGCCGTTCTCACTTAAAGGCCAATGGTGGTAACGGTTACGACTACCTGTTGACCACCTTTGTCCCTCAGCTTTACCAGGCTGGTTTCAGCCAGGCCGATGTGGATCTGATGTTACGTACTAACCCTACTCAATTTTTCCTGTAAGGACATAGAGATGAAAAAGATTGGTGTTGCTGGATTACAGCGCGAGCTGATTAAAAAAACGATTGAAAATACGGCACCGGGTTGTTTCGAGGTGTTCATCTACAACGACATGGAAGCGGCCATGAAGGTGAAAAACGGCCAGCTGGATTACTACATTGGCGCGTGCAACACCGGTGCTGGCGCGGCGCTTTCCATTGCGATAGCCATTATCGGGTTCAACAAAAGCTGCACCATTGCTAAGCCGGGCATTAAGGCGAAAGAGGATCAGATTGCAAAAATGGTGGCGGAAGGAAGAGTCGCGTTTGGCCTTTCTGTTGAACATATTGAGCGTGCGATCCCATTATTGATCAACCATTTAAAATAAAAAGGCACTGTTATGGCGCTTTATATTCAACTCATTGTGGTGGCTTGTCTGACGGGGATGACGTCGTTACTGGCGCACCGGTCAGCCGCGGTTTTTCATGATGGTATTCGCCCGATCCTCCCGCAGCTGATTGAAGGCAATATGCATCGTCGGGAAGCGGGCAGTATCGCATTTGGTTTAAGTATTGGCTTTGTTGCTTCAGTCGGGATTTCGTTTACGTTAAAAACCGGGCTGCTGAACGCCTGGCTGCTGTTTCTGCCTACCGATATCCTCGGCGTACTGGCAGCGAACAGTATTCTGGCTTTCGGTCTGGGCGCGGTTTGGGGCGTTCTGATTCTTACCTGTCTGCTGCCGGTTAACCATCTGCTGACGGCGCTACCGGTCGATGTATTGGGATCGTTGGGCGAATTGAGTTCACCGGTGGTATCCGCTTTTGCACTGTTCCCGTTGGTGGCCATTTTCTACCAGTTCGGCTGGAAAAGCAGTCTGCTGGCGGCGGTTGTTGTACTGATTACGCGCGTACTGGTCGTCCGCTACTTCCCGCATCTCAACCCTGAGTCGATTGAGATTTTCGTTGGCATGGTGATGCTGTTGGCGATCGCGATTACCCAAGACCTGCGCAATCGCGGTAGCGAGGATCACGACGCCAGCGGGATGTCGGTATTTGAAGAGCGCACGTCGCGGATAATCAAAAACCTGCCGTATATCGCGATTGTTGGCGCGCTGATTGCGGCGGTAGCCAGCATGAAGATTTTTGCCGGTAGCGAGGTGTCCATCTTTACTCTCGAAAAAGCGTATTCGGCAGGCGTGACGCCGGAGCAGTCGCAAACGCTGATTAACCAGGCGGCGCTGGCAGAGTTTATGCGTGGTCTGGGCTTCGTGCCGATGATCGCCACTACCGCGCTGGCTACTGGGGTTTATGCGGTTGCTGGTTTCACCTTCGTCTACGCGGTGGGTTACCTGGCACCGAATCCATGGATTGCCGCACTGCTGGGCGCTCTGGTGATTTCGGCGGAAGTGCTGTTGCTGCGTTCAATTGGTAAGTGGCTGGGACGCTATCCATCAGTGCGCAATGCGTCAGATAACATTCGTAATGCGATGAATATGCTGATGGAAATGGCGCTGCTGGTTGGCTCTATTTTTGCCTCCATCAAAATGGCTGGCTATACCGGTTTCTCGATTACCGCTGCGATTTACTTCCTCAATGAGTCGTTGGGGCGTCCGGTGCAAAAAATGGCCGCGCCGGTTGTGGCAGTCATGATTACCGGTATCGTGCTGAATATTCTGTTCTGGCTCGGATTATTTATTCCGGCATAACAAGGAGCGTGGGTCATGAGAACCTTTCCGCTGGAAAGTCTGTCGCTGGTTGAAGCCCAACATAAGCAGTTCGCGTTGGTGGATGCTATCTGTCGTCATTTTCCTGGGGCAGATTTCCTGCGCGGCGGTGACTTTGGCCTGGCGTCGGGGCTGAATCAGCCCCGCGTCACACAGCGCGTCGAAGCGGTGCTGGCCGATGCATTTCATGCTGAGGCCGCCGTGTTGGTGCAGGGGGCCGGGACCGGGGCGATTCGTGCGGCGATAGCGGCATTAGTGAAGCCCGGCGGTACGCTATTAATCCACGATGCGCCGGTCTATCCGACGACCGCGGTGATTATTGAGCAGATGGGGCTAAAGCCAATCCGCGTGGACTTTAACGATCTGGCGGCGCTCTCGGTGACGGTGGCTCAGCATCGACCCGATGCGGCGCTGGTGCAGCATACGCGCCAGCGTCCTGAAGACAGCTACCATTTGGCAGAGGTGCTCTCTGTGCTTAATGAGCTGCACGTTCCGACGCTGACCGACGATAACTACGCGGTGATGAAGGTGGCGAATATCGGCTGCGAATGCGGTGCGACGCTGGCGACCTTTTCCTGCTTTAAGCTGTTTGGCCCGGAAGGCGTTGGTGCGGTAGTGGGTCGTGCCGACGCTGTTGCCCGCATCCGCGCCAGCATGTATTCCGGCGGTAGCCAGATTCAGGGGGCACAGGCGTTGGAAGTGCTGCGTGGACTGGTGTTCGCTCCGGTGATGCACGCGGTGCAGGCGGGGGTAACGGAGCGTTTGCTGTTGCAACTGAATCACGGTGTGGTGCCGCAGGTTAAACAGGCGATTATCGCCAATGCACAATCTCGGGTCCTGCTGGTGGAGTTTCATCAGCCGATTGCTGAGCAGGTGCTGGCTAACGCGCAGCAGCTTGGGGCGTTGCCGTATCCGGTTGGCGCGGAGTCAAAATATGAAATCCCGCCGTTGTTCTATCGCTTATCCGGAACCTTCCGTGAGGCAAACCCGGGTATTGAACGCTATGCGATTCGTATTAACCCTAATCGTAGCGGTGAGGAAACAGTGTTGAGAATATTGCAGCAAAGCTGTGAGGACGTGCAGTAATGCAATTTGTAGCCCGGCGGTTATGCGCCGGGCTATAGCGTCATTAGTGATTTGAGAACCAGTTAAGCTTATCGCGCAGACCAACCACGCGACCCACAATAATCAGTGCCGGGCTGGCCATCTGCTGAGCCAGCAAATCCAACTGCTCTAACGTGCCGGTAACGACCTTCTGGGTTACCGCCGTGCCGTTCTCAACGATAGCCGCAGGCATATCCGCCGCCATGCCGTGAGCAATCAGTTTTTCCCTGATCGCCGGTGCCTGATTCAGGCCCATATAGAACACCAGGGTTTGCTTTTCTACCGCCAGATTTTCCCAGTCCAGTTCGCCGCCGGTCTTAAGGTGGCCGGTGACCAGACGCACGCCCTGGGCAAAATCGCGATGGGTCAGGGGGATACCAGAATAGGCGGAACAGCCGGAGGCTGCGGTGATACCCGGGACGACTGAGAAAGGAATGCCGGCGCTGCACAAAGTTTCCAGTTCTTCACCGCCGCGACCAAAGATAAACGGGTCGCCGCCTTTCAGGCGCACGACGCGTTTTCCGCCCTGGGCTTCGCGCAATAGAATCTGGTTAATCTCTTCCTGCGGCACGCAATGGTAGCCTGAGCGTTTGCCGACGAAGACCCGATCGGCATCGCGGCGCACCAGGTTCATAATATCGTCGGAAACCAGACGATCATAAACCACCACATCGGCCTGCTGGATTTGCTGCAACCCTTTGAGGGTTAGCAGCCCCGCATCGCCAGGGCCCGCGCCAACCAGCACCACTTCACCGCGATGATCCAGCGGCTCGGTCAGTAGCTGTTCCGTGGTATCTGCAACCGCCTGACGATCTTCATTCGCCAGAGATTGTGCAAGCCTGTCGCTAACAAACAGCTTCTCCCAGAAACGGCGACGCTCGCTCACGGTCGCAAACTGTTTCTTCACACGTGAACGCAATTGCCCGGCGTACTGAGCCAACTGGCCTAAATGGAGCGGCAGAACTGACTCCAGCTTTTCACGCAGCAGGCGCGCCAACACCGGTGAGGTGCCGCCTGAAGAGACGGCAACCATCAATGGTGAGCGGTCGATAATCGACGGCATGATAAAGCTGGCCTGCTGAGGTGCGTCGACCACGTTGCAAAATATTCGCCTTGCTTCTGATGACTCACTGACCTGCTGATTCACCTTTTCGTTGTCGGTAGCAGCAATCGCCAGCCAACAGTTATCCAGCAGAGCAGGGTTAAACTCGCCTTTTACCAGGGTGAGCATGTTCGAATCGGCCCACACCTGGAACTGAGGCACAAAATCCAGCGCGTTGACCGTTAATCTGGCTCCCGCGTCGAGTAACAGGCGAGCTTTACGTTCGGCAACATCGCCGCCGCCGACTAACAAACAGTCGCGATCGCGTAATTGGCAAAATATAGGCAAATGGTCCACGACATTACCTCTTAATTATTGGCAGCAGCCTTAGAATCTGGCTATTAGGCTATCTTATTTGTCAGGTTGAACCTGGGCAGTGCTCACAATCCTCACGTACTACGTGTACGTTCCGGTTGTTCCGCGCCGTCCGTGTTCAACCTGTCTGCACCGATTACGCCTACTGAGCCAGACTCTCAGTCTCGTTAGTTTTTTCCGGAGCTGGGCGCTCCGATTTCGGCGTAGCATACCAATAACCCAATCCCATAAATACGACACCGGACAAAGTATTGCCGAGTGTTACCCATAACAGATTGTGACCAATTCCCGCAAGGGTGTAGGCATCGCTGTGATGACCGAACCAGGAGAGGGCAAACAGCGTCATGTTGGCAACGGAGTGCTCATAGCCGGAAGCGATAAACGCCAGCAGGCACCACCAGATAGCGATAAATTTTGCTGAGCCTTCAGTACGGATCGCCATCCAGATTGCCAGACATACCAGCCAGTTACACAGCGCGCCTTTGAAAAACAGCGCCATCGCAGATTGGCTGGTTTTAGCCAGCGCGACGGTGTGAACGAGGCTGGTATCGACCGGCAGCAGACTGCCGCTACCCCAGCTATACAGCAGCGCCACGAAAATAGAACCGAGCAGGTTGCCCATCCAGGTTTGCGGCAAAATGGCCCACATCTGCCCCTGGCTGATGGTGCCCGCTTTCACGCCCAGAGTCAGGAACATGGTGTGGCCGGTAAACAATTCAGAACCGGCGATAATCACCAGGGTTAAGGCGATACCAAAAGTGGCGCCCATCACCAGAGGACGAACAGATGGGTCGAGCAGATTGCCGAGGGTGAAAATAAGGATGATGCCGAGGCCGACATAAGCGCCTGCCATCATCGAGCTGACCCAGAAACTGAATGGATTATTGGCCGAGAGGCGTGCAATGCGCGCAGCGTTAGCCGCGCACTTGTTTATAGTGTCCGTAAACATATGATTGATTACCCTTGAGATATAAAAATAAGGGTAAGCGGATTAAATGGTTGATCTTACCTTTGCATGAGAGTGAGACAGACCGGCATCTCATCGGATTATCTGGTTGATGCTTCACCTACTGCTGGTGCATGTTTCCTTCGCTAATTCCAGCAAGAACCCCACACGCCTCAACTTCCCGGTCATCGTTGCAACTCGCTCTCAGTGAAACGAGTTGTTTCTCAAGCGCTTGCAGAGCGGTTATCTGCGACCGCACATGAGAGATGTGATCATCGAGCAAGGCGTTGACGGCGGTACAAGGCTGATGAGGGTCGTCCTGATAGCTCTGTAGTTCGTGAATCTCAGCCAGTGACAGGCCCAGGATTCTGCAGCGACGGATGAAGGCCAGCCCCTCACCATGCTTCTCGGTATAGACACGGTAACCGTTGTCCTGCCGATCAGGCGGCGGCAACAAGCCCTGCTGTTCATAGAAGCGGATCGTCTGTGTTTCGACCCCTACCAACTGCGCCAACTGACCAATGCGCATCAGCCTCCTCCCCAACGGATTCTTTACTCTATTGACCTTATAGTAGCTTTATAGTTTAAAATGGTACCACAACATTGTTCAAGTGGAGTCGTATCATGAGCAAATCCTGTGGTGGCGCCTGTGGCGGTGATGCAACGTCCGCAGCGGATACCGATATACAGGCCTCCTCCGAGGCGCCAGGGAGATGGGTCAGTGTTTATGCCGTGCCGAAGATGGACTGTCCATCAGAAGAACGAATGATTCGCCTAGCCCTGAACGGCTTTGAGGAGATTCGGGCGCTGTCCTTCGACTTGTCGAACCGCCGGCTGAAGGTCGTGCATGACGGCGAGGTCGAGCCCGTCACCTCGAAACTGAAGACCTTGGGGCTAGGCGCCTCGCTTCAGGAAACCGTCGCTGCAAATCCGGAGACCATCAAGGCCGCCGAGTTTTCGGCAGCTTCTGCTAAGCAAGAATCCGGGACCCTGCGCTGGTTGCTCGGCATCAATGCACTTCTGTTCGTGGTGGAAATGACTGCCGGTCTGATCGCCCGGTCCACCGGCCTGATTGGAGAATCCCTGGACAATTTTGCCGATGCGGCGGTGTACGGGCTTGCCCTTTATGCGGTTGGACATAGCGTGAAAATGCAGGTACGTGCCGCGCATCTTGCTGGTGTACTGCAACTGATCTTGGCTGTGGGCGTGCTCGTAGAGGTGGTGAGACGCTTTGTATTCGGTAGTGAGCCTGAATCGCTGGTGATGATGGCTATCGCATTCGTCGCATTGATTGCCAATACCAGTTGTCTGCTGCTCATATCCAAACATCGGGAAGGCGGGGCGCACATGAAGGCAAGCTGGATATTCTCGGCCAACGACGTGGTGATCAACCTGGGGGTCATCACCGCCGGCGCCCTGGTCGCGTGGACCGGTTCCAATTATCCGGATCTGATTATCGGCACCATCGCGGGGGGCATTGTACTTAACGGTGCCAGACGCATTTTGGCGTTGAAGGGTTAAATAATGCTCATTATTGGCAAAAAGCTCTCGCCGTATGCCCTATTGTCCATATCGGGCCTGCTGGCAGCGTCTGATCAGGCTGTAAAGTGGCTGGTGCAGCAATCAATGGCCTATGGCGAGTATGTTTCGGTGACCCCGTTCTTTAACTGGGTGCACCTATGGAACACCGGTGCCGCATTCAGTCTTTTTGCGAATGGTGGAGGCTGGCAGCGCTACTTTTTTATCGGAATCGCGGTAGTGGTCTCGATTTTTCTGATCAAGCTGATCCTTGAAAATCGTCATAAAGGAGAAGCCATCGCTTACAGTCTTATCCTCGGTGGCGCCATGGGCAACCTGATTGACCGGGTCTTTCGCGGCTATGTTGTGGATTCCTTTGATTTCTATTGGCGAGACTGGCATTGGCCGGCCTTCAACCTGGCTGATATTGCAATTGTCCTCGGTGCCTTACTTTTCGTTTCCAGCAGCTTGTTGGGTAAAAAAGCAAACACCAATGCCGAGTCGGATGGATCTGACTGACACCTACGCCTATACAACACCATGACCGAACTTCCCGACAACATCCTTCACCTGCCGCAATACCAAGTACTGGGCTGCAAATCAACCGACGACGAAATGCACTTCCAGGTGGACGTGCCCGATCCCATCGCCTGCGAGGAATGCGGCGTGCAGGGTGAGTTCGTACGGTTCGGCAAGCGTGACGTTCCCTATCGTGATCTGCCCATCCACGGCAAGCGGGTCACTCTCTGGGTGGTCCGCCGCCGATACACCTGCCGGGCCTGCAAGACAACATTCAGGCCCCAGCTACCGGAGATGGTGGACGGATTCCGTATGACACTGCGGCTGCATGAGTACGTGGAGAAGGAATCCTTCAACCACCCCTACACCTTTGTGGCGGCACAGACCGGCCTGGACGAGAAGACGGTGCGCGACATCTTCAACGCCCGCGCCGAGTTCCTGGGGCGCTGGCACCGCTTCGAGACGCCCCGCATCCTGGGCATTGACGAGCTATACCTGAACAAGCGCTACCGCTGCATTCTGACCAACATTGAGGAGCGAACCCTGCTCGACCTGCTGGCCACCCGCCGCCAGGACGTGGTGACCAACTACCTGATGAAGCTGAAAGACCGGCAGAAGGTCGAGATCGTCAGCATGGACATGTGGAACCCCTACCGGGCAGCGGTCAAGGCTGTGCTGCCCCAGGCCCGTATCGTGGTCGATAAGTTCCATGTGGTGCGCATGGCCAACGATGCCCTAGAGAGAGTGCGCAAGGGCCTCAGAAAGGAGCTGAAACCGTCCCAGAGCCGGACTCTCAAGGGAGACCGGAAAATCCTGCTGAAACGCGCTCACGAAGTCTCAGACCGGGAGCGCCTCATCATGGAGACCTGGACAGGCGCGTTCCCGCAACTGCTGGCCGCCTACGAGCACAAGGAGCGCTTCTACGGCATCTGGGACGCCACCACACGGCTCCAGGCAGAAGCCGCCCTGGACGAGTGGATAGCCACCATCCCGAAGGGCCAAAAGGAAGTCTGGAGCGATCTGGTCAGGGCAGTGGGAAACTGGCGCGAAGAGACCATGACCTACTTCGAGACGGACATGCCCGTCACCAACGCTTACACGGAGTCCATCAACCGACTGGCCAAGGACAAGAACCGTGAAGGGCGCGGTTACTCCTTCGAGGTGATGCGGGCACGAATGCTCTACACCACGAAGCACAAGAAGAAGGCACCGACTGCGAAGGTCTCTCCTTTCTACAAGAAAACCATCGGTTACGGACTGCCGGACTTCGCAGAGGAACTCAACTACGGAGTCGATCTATCAACCATCTGAGGGTGGTATCAGATTGATGGGGTGAAGGTGCCCCATCAACCATTAAATCCGTATACCCAAAAATAAAAAAGAAATTCAAAAAAAGGGAGGCGTTGCGCCTCCCGTTAATCTATTAACCGCGTAGCTGCACGACGCCGTCTTTCACTCGGGCTTCATAGTGCGCCACCGAATGGCTTTCATCTTCCAGACACAGGCCATCGCGCAGGCGGAAACGCTGCTTTTTCAGCGGGCTGGCAACCCACAGCTCGCCCTGATGCTCGGCAATCAGGCCGCGGGACAGGACGCTGGACTCAAAGAACGGGTCGATGTTGCTGATCGCAAAAATCTGGTCGCCGTGATAAGGGCGGAAAATTGCCACTTGTTTATCACCTAACAGCGCGCAGACGCCGGTTTCCGGCACGATGTCATCGAGTTTGCAGATATTTTTCCACTGGCTCATGCGTTTTCCTCCACCAGAGTTACCGGGATGCGTTCGTACGGCGTAGCCGGGCGATGCTGTTCGCGTTCAGGAACCACCTGGACGTTCGGATCGCGCTTGTCGCTGTTGATGAAGTGCTTGAAGCGAACCTGGGCGGCTGGTGTGTTGACGGTTTCCGTCCACTCGCATATCACCGCTTCGCGCAGGCGGGCCATCTCTTCTTCCAGATGCTCGTTCAGACCCAGCTTGTCGTCGATGATGACCGATTTCAGGTATTCAATGCCGCCTTCCATGTTATCTAACCACGGCGCGGTACGGGTCAGTTTATCGGCCGTACGGATGTAGAACATCATGAAGCGGTCGAGGTATTTCATCAGCGTTTCACGGTCCAGATCCGCTGCCAGCAGATCTGCATGGCGCGGTTTCATCCCGCCATTACCGCAGACGTACAGGTTCCAGCCTTTTTCTGTCGCGATGATGCCGACGTCTTTACCCTGGGCTTCCGCACATTCACGGGTACATCCGGAAACGCCAAACTTCATTTTGTGCGGGGTGCGGATGCCTTTATAGAGGTTTTCCAGCTCGACGCCGAAGCCGACGCTATCGCCCACGCCGTAGCGGCACCAGGTGCTGCCTACGCAGGTTTTCGCCATACGCAGCGCTTTGGCATACGCGTGACCCGTTTCGAAGCCTGCGTCGATCAGCTGACGCCAGATTTCCGGTAGATCGTCTTTTTGCGCACCGAACAGGCCAATACGTTGAGAACCGGTGATCTTGGTGTACAGATTAAATTCACGGGCGATACGGCCGACGGCCACCAGGCCTTCTGGCGTGATTTCGCCACCGGCAGAGCGAGGGATAACAGAGTAGGTACCGTCTTTCTGGATGTTCGCCAGGAAGTTGTCGTTGGTATCCTGCAGCGGGGTATGCTGCGGTTTGAGAATATATTCGTTCCAGCAGGAGGCCAGCAGGGAGCCAACGGTTGGCTTACACACTTCGCAGCCGTAGCCTTTGCCGTGTTTCGCCAACAGCTCTTCAAAGGTTTTGATGCCTTCCACGCGGATGAGGTGGAACAGTTCCTGGCGAGAGTACGCGAAGTGCTCACACAGGTTGTTGTTCACTTCGATGCCTTGTTTCGCCAGCTCGGCGTTGAGCACCTGGGTTACCAGCGGAATACAGCCGCCGCAGCCGGTACCGGCTTTGGTTTCCGCTTTCAGCGCCGCCACGGTGTGGCAGCCTTTATTGATGGCGGCGACCAGCATGCCTTTAGTGACGTCGAAGCAGGAGCAGATCTGCGCGCTGTCCGGCAGTTTATCCACGCCGATGGACGGCTTACCGCTGCCCGCGTGGGCTGGCAGGATCAGTGAGTCCGGGTTTTCCGGCAGTTCAATCGCGTTGAGAACCAACTGCAGCAGGTTGCCGTAATCGCTGGTGTCGCCCACCAGTACCGCACCGAGCAGCGTTTTGTTATCCGGGCTGACGATCAGACGTTTGTAGACTTCTTTGCTTTCATCAAGATAAACGTAGCTACGTGCGCCCGGCGTACGACCATGGGCATCGCCGATACCGCCAACGTCAACGCCCAGCAGCTTCAGCTTGGCGCTCAGATCCGCACCTTCAAAGGCGTTTTCCGTTTCGAGGATATGATCAGCGGTCACCTGTGCCATTTTATAGCCCGGAGCAACCAGGCCATAAACGCGATTGTTCCAGCTGGCACATTCGCCGATGGCGTAGATATCCGGATCGGATGTCTGGCAACGGTCGTTAATTACGATACCGCCGCGTTGGGCGACTTCCAGACCGCATTGGGTGGCTAGCTTGTCGCGCGGGCGAATACCGGTTGAGAAAACGATAAAATCGACTTCCAGTTCGCTACCGTCAGCAAAACGCATGGTTTTACGCGCTTCGGTGCCTTCCTGGACGATCTCTTTGGTGTTTTTGCTGGTGTGCACGCGCACGCCCATGCTTTCAATTTTGCGACGTAACTGCTCGCCGCCCATCTGATCGAGCTGTTCAGCCATCAGCATAGGAGCAAATTCAATCACGTGGGTTTCAACGCCAAGGTTTTTCAGCGCGCCCGCAGCTTCCAGACCTAACAGGCCGCCGCCGACTACCGCGCCGCGTTTGCTGCGACGGGCACAGGACTCAATGGCGTTGAGATCTTCAATAGTGCGATAGACAAAACAGTCCTGGGTTTCGGAACCTTTAATCGGTGGGATCCACGGATAGGAGCCGGTCGCCATGATCAGCTTGTCATAAAATACGGTACGACCCGCGCTGGAGTGAATGACCTTTTCCTGACGATTGATGGTGATAGCGCGTTCGCCAATCAGCACCTTAACGCCGTGCTTTTCGTAAAAACCTTCTCGTACCAAAGAGAGCTCTTCAGCGGTATGGTGAGAGAAGTAGGAGGAGAGGTGTACGCGGTCGTAGGCGATACGGGGTTCTTCACAGAAGACGGTAATATCAAAATTGGCAGCGTCGGATTTATCAAGAAGATCCTCAATAAAGCGATGGCCGACCATACCATTACCAATAATAGCGAGTCTGACTTTGCTCATATTTGCCTCGATTTCTTTTATATTACCGCCTACCTTAACGATTCAGCCAAGATACTTATTGATGCAAATCAATTACACCTTTACCTACTACTTAAGTGGTATATTTTTGATTTGTCAGCATTTTTATAAGTCTTGGAAAACGCTGGCTTTTCCTTTTTGCTTTTTTTGTGTACAAAATCAGCAGAAGAAACCGGCACAAGGCTGAGTGAATTTTTAGCCGTATTTAACGGGGGTCATCGATATGACAGCAGCGCCGCTTTGGTTGATTGAGAACGTTCGCCTGCCCGATCGCGAAGGTCTTTGGCAGATAGCGATAGACAAGGGGCGCTTCGGGGATATAACCCCTATGGGCGAGGCGCGCAATGAGAGTTATGAGGTGCTGAACGCGCGCGGCGGATTGGCTATTCCCCCTTTTATTGAACCGCATATCCACCTTGATACCACCCAAACCGCCGGAGAGCCTAACTGGAATCAGTCCGGGACTCTGTTTGAAGGTATTGAGCGCTGGGCAGAGCGTAAGGCTTTACTGAGCCATGAAGATGTTAAAGCTCGCGCATGGAAGACGCTGAAATGGCAAATTGCTAACGGCATCCAGTTTGTGCGTACCCACGTCGACGTTTCCGACCCTACGCTCACCGCACTCAAAGCGATGCTGGAGGTGAAAAAGGAGGTTGCGCCGTGGATTGAGCTGCAAATAGTCGCCTTTCCTCAGGAGGGGATTTTATCCTACCCCAACGGTGAAGCTCTGTTGGAGGAGGCACTGCGTCTGGGGGCTGACGTGGTCGGTGCGATCCCGCATTTTGAGTTCACCCGCGAGTACGGCGTGGAATCTCTACATATCGCATTTCGCCTGGCGAAGCAGTATCAGCGGCCTCTGGATATCCATTGTGATGAAATCGATGATGAGCAGTCACGATTTATTGAAACCGTGGCTGCTCTGGCGCTGAAAGAGGGAATTGGGCCACGCGTCACCGCCAGCCATACCACCGCCATGCACTCCTATAATGGCGCTTACACCTCGCGACTCTTTCGCTTGTTGAAACTCTCCGGCATTAACTTCGTGGCTAATCCGCTGGTTAATATCCACCTCCAGGGGCGTTTCGATGATTATCCGAAGCGCCGTGGTATTACGCGCGTTAAGGAACTGATGGCGGCGGGGATTAACGTCTGCTTTGGTCATGATGATGTCTTTGATCCGTGGTATCCGCTGGGTACCGGCAACATGTTGCAGGTGCTGCATATGGGGCTGCACGTTTGCCAGATGATGGGATATCAGCAAATTAACGATGGGCTGAAGCTGGTGACGGAAAACAGCGCACGGACGTTTGGCCTGAGCGATTACGGCATTGTGCCCGGAAATCCGGCGAATCTGGTGATTCTGCCTGCGGAGAATGGTTTTGAAGCAGTGCGCTGCCAGGTGCCAGTACGTTGGTCAATTCGTCAGGGGAGAGTCATCGCCACGACGCAATTAGCGCAGACCTGGGTGCAGACGGACAAGGGAGGGGAAGAGCTATTCTTTACCAAAAGCAGCCCCTTTGCCGGAACAAAGGGGTCTGAGGCTTAGTGAGGTTACGCCGCTGCGTTGTTCTGGCGGTGGCGGGAAACAAAGCCGAGGATCACGCACATCACAAATACCACGGCATAGAGACCGTTAGCGGTATGCAGCGCTGCCAGCGGACCGCTGGCGGCGACGATTGGGCCGGTAACCACAAAGGTCAACATGGTGCCGACGGTACCGCAGGTGAGAATGAAGTTCACCAGCTTCGGCGACGACACTTTGGTCTGCTGCGAGCCCAGCGTAATAATAGAGGTGTAGATTGCGCTTGAGAAGAAGCCGAGGGTCAGGATAAACCACGGCATATGCTCCGGCGAACCGTTAATAAACAGATACATCAGAACCGTAGCCGCGCCTGCCAGCACGGTCAGAATACGTTGCAGGTCAAAGAAGCGCAGGATAAAGCTGAATGACCACATGCCAATCATGTACGACATCCAGAAATCACTCACCAGTTTACCCCCATCACCCAAGCTCATGCCCAGACTTTTGGCGTATTCCGGCACCCAGGAGATAAAGCCCAACTGGCCGAGGATGTAACAGAGTGCGGCAATGGAGAGAAACAGCACGCCGATACCCCATTTCTCTTTTACTACCGGCTGGCTGTCCAGCGGCGCTTTTTTACCTAATACCGGGAATTCACAGCCGAAAGTCAGTACGAAAATAGCCACATAAACCAGACCGATGCAGGCATAAACCCAGTACCACTCGATGCTTCGTGCCAGCAGGTATGCGGCAAGCATCGGGAAAATCATTCCCGCCATGCTGAAGAAGGAGTCGGTGAACAGCAGGCGCGCGCCGCGCTGACGACCTTCATACATATGGGTGATCAGGAAGGTACCAATCGACATGGTGATCCCGCTGACCAGCCCAAGTACGAACATTGAGGCAGAGAACAGCGCCAGGCTATGACTAAACATCAAACCTGCGACGGCGAGTACCATCAAGATAAAGCCAAAGCGCAGTTGGGTTTTCAGCGGAACGATTTCCATCAGCCAGGCATTCAGGAAGATAGAAATCAGGATACCGGCGTTGAGGAAGGTAAAGGTGTTGCTCATACTGGAAACGGGCAGATGGAAATAATCTGCGATGTTTCCCATCACCATCCCGGTGACGATCACCAACGCGCCGGTCAGGGCGTAGGAGAAGAAGCTGATCCATGTGAGCTTGATACGGTTGCTGTTAGTCATGACTGGCCTGTGAATAGAAATGTATAGCGCGTTGACTCTGCGCCGGGCGGACAGATTTTATTCGTTTGCGTGATGTAATTAAATGTTTATTCTGAAATGTAGATCTTTTTGCACGAATAAATGTGATTGAAATCACATTTAATTATTTGATGGATTAATGATTGCGTCGTAACAAGTGTTTCAGCTAAGTAAAATTAGGTAAAAGGCTGGCCCAGGATGCAAAGGCTCTTTAGAATCAAGGCACTCGCTTTTTATTCTGCTCCGTTAAGGAATTTCCATGCTCAAATCAACTCTCGTGGCGGTGGCTGCCGTTTTCGCCTTTTCAGCATTTTCCCCGGCCATGGCGGCGAAGGGCGACCCTCATGTGTTGCTAACCACCTCTGCGGGCAATATTGAGCTTGAGCTGAATAGTCAGAAGGCACCCATTTCGGTGGATAACTTCCTGAAGTATGTCAACAGTGGTTTCTATAACAACACCACCTTTCACCGCGTGATCCCGGGCTTTATGGTGCAGGGCGGCGGTTTCAACGAGCAGATGCAGCAAAAACAGCCTAACCCGCCGATTAAAAACGAAGCGGACAATGGCCTGCGTAATACACGTGGGACCATCGCTATGGCGCGTACAGCCGATCAGGACAGCGCGACCAGCCAGTTCTTTATCAACATTGCAGATAACGCCTTCCTCGATCACGGCCAGCGTGATTTTGGCTATGCAGTCTTCGGCAAGGTCGTGAAAGGAATGGACGTTGCGGATAAGATTTCTCAGGTACAGACCCATAACGTTGGGCCTTATCAAAATGTTCCGTCTAAACCGATTGTTATTCTGTCGGCGAAAGTACTGCCGTAAAATATGTTTCCCGCGCGGGCACCTAGCCCGCGCTGCTTTCTCCCGCCAGATAAAGTGATAAGCGAAACCCGAGAATCTGCGTAGAATACCCCGGTTTGTAACTTCCGGAGCCGCCATGATCCTGCTTATCGACAACTATGATTCTTTCACCTGGAATTTGTATCAGTACTTCTGCGAGCTGGGAGCCGAAGTCCTTGTCAGGCGTAATGATGAGTTGACGTTGGAGGAGATTATCGCGCTGGCGCCGGAGAAAATCGTTATTTCGCCGGGCCCCTGTACCCCTGATGAATCGGGGATTTCGCTGGCGGTGATTCGCTACTTTTCCGGCAAGACTCCGCTCCTGGGCGTCTGCCTTGGTCATCAGGCTATCGCGCAGGTTTTCGGTGCGACCATCGTGCGGGCTGCCAAAGTAATGCATGGTAAAACGTCTCCCGTCATTCACAATGGGCAAGGGGTGTTTGCTGGGTTGAATAATCCACTCATCGTTACTCGCTACCACTCCTTATTGATCGATCCCCCAACGCTAGGGGAATGCTTTGAGATTACCGCCCGCAGCGAAGAGGGCGAGATCATGGGGATTCGCCATCGCGAGTTTGATCTCGAAGGCGTGCAGTTTCACCCGGAGAGCATTCTTAGCGAGCAGGGGCATCAACTGCTGGCAAACTTCCTCAATCGTTGATTTGTAGTTGCCATTGATTGATTTTTTATGCATATTTTGTGATTAGATTATCATAATCATTGCTGCATAACGAAGAAGGATGGGCATGACATGGCAACTGAACAACCGGCAATCACCCGCGCCACATTCGATGAGGTCATTTTGCCGATTTATGCACCGGCAGAATTTATTCCGGTGAAGGGCAAGGGCAGCCGCGTATGGGATCAGCAGGGCAAAGAGTACGTTGATTTCGCAGGCGGTATTGCCGTGACCGCGCTCGGTCATTGCCATCCGGCGCTGGTGGCGGCGCTGCATGAGCAGGGCGAAACCCTGTGGCATACCAGTAACGTTTTTACCAACGAACCGGCCCTGCGCCTGGGACGTAAGCTGGTCGATGCGACTTTTGCCGATCGCGTGGTGTTTATGAATTCCGGGACGGAAGCTAACGAAACCGCGTTCAAGCTGGCGCGTCATTACACCGTGACTCGCCATAGCCCGTATAAAACCAAAATCATCGCCTTCCACAATGCGTTCCATGGTCGTTCGCTGTTCACCGTCTCCGTAGGCGGCCAGCCGAAATACTCCGATGGCTTTGGCCCGAAACCGGCTGATATCGTTCACGTGCCGTTTAACGATTTGCACGCGGTGAAAGCCGTCATGGACGATCATACCTGCGCGGTAGTGGTAGAGCCGATTCAGGGCGAGGGGGGCGTGACTGCGGCGACGCCTGAATTCCTGCAAGGGTTACGTGATTTGTGCGATCAGCACCAGGCGCTGCTGGTATTTGATGAAGTGCAGTGCGGTATGGGGCGTACGGGCTCGCTGTTCGCTTATATGCACTACGGCGTGACGCCGGATATTCTGACCAGCGCTAAGGCGCTTGGCGGTGGCTTCCCGATTAGCGCGATGCTAACCACGCATGAAATTGCCAGCGCTTTCCACGCGGGTTCTCACGGTTCCACCTACGGCGGCAATCCGCTGGCCTGCGCGGTGGGCGGGGCGGCGTTCGATCTGATCAACACACCAGAAGTATTGGAAGGTGTGAGTGCGAAGCGCGAGCTGTTTGTTAAACATCTCCAGCAGATTGATGCGCAATTCGATTTGTTTAGCGATATCCGCGGAATGGGGTTGCTAATTGGTGCTGAGCTTAAGCCGCAGCATCAGGGCCGGGCGCGCGACTTCCTTTATGCTGCCGCAGACGCTGGTGTGATGGTGCTCAACGCCGGGCCTGACGTCATGCGCTTTGTGCCGTCGCTGGTGATTGACGATAGCGATATTGCCGAAGGAATGGCGCGCTTTGCCCAGGCAGTTGAGCGTGTGCTTAGCGCTTAGTGGTGCGTAGCCAGATGCCATGATGCGGACGCTGACGCCATGCCACCGACGAAATGGTGTGCATGGTGTTCAGGTGACCCAGAATGCGCTGCAGATGCTGTTCCATGGTACTGAGCGGGCCGCGAGGGACTTCTGCATCCTGGGCCTCCATAATATTCACATCTCCAGCGCTCCCCGGTCCATCTGAATCCAGCCGTTGCTGACAGCGCTGTAGCGCAATCTCACAGGACTCCAGATAACGTTGAGCCAGATCCGGCGTCAGCATATTGTGCTCGCGCGCAAGGGTGGTCATCGCATTGATGTGCTCAACAATGAACTGGCTATGGGTTACCCACAGCTTCATATCTTCCAGATAGTGCGAATTAAAGCCCGGTTCCTGCATTGCCTGATTGAGTGAGTTAAACAGCGCATTGTGCGCCTGATTAACGCGCATTCGCTGATAGGCCAGCGCCGGAGCCTGATGGTCGTCGCTAAGAATGAGCCGGATCGCTTCCTGATCGGCTTCCAGCGCGTCGTGGGCATTTTTGCGTAGCAGACCGCTTTGCCACTGCGGCCATAGCCAAACCATCCCACCAAAAGCGATCAGACAGCCAATAAGCGTGTCGATTAATCTGGCGATGATAAACTGCTCACCGTTTAGCGTGAGTAATTGCAGGGTATAAACCGCCGTGACGGTAAAACCAACCATTGCCCAGCCGTAGTTCTTACGAATAATCAGGTAGCTTAGCAGCGTGATGAAGAGCATGGCGGTCAGCGTATAGCCTTCAGGCACGTGGAAGTGTAGCGTCAGCCCGGCGATCACCAGTCCGGCAATCGTTCCAGCCGCCCGGTGAACAATGCGCACCCGTGTCGCGCCGTAGCCGTTTTGCGTCACGAAAAGCACCGTCATCAGGATCCAGTAGGGTTTTGGCAGATGCAATGCGCTGCCCATCAGGCTGGCGGCGCTCAGCATTACGCTGATGCGCGCGGCGTTGCGTAACGCCGGAGATTTAAACGACAGGTAGCTTTTCAGCGCTGGCAGCAGGGGTAAACGTCGGGTTTTATCCGCCATCAAGTTGCGCGTGTACAGAGGACGCTGGGTACGCAGAACCCGGGCGATACGGCTGAAGTGCCAGGCGCAGAACTGGCCGACCGGGTTATCCGGATGCTGCCAGGCAATTTTTTCCAGCGCGCCGATCTGTTTATCCATCTGAAAGCGCTGTGGGTAACGATGGTAGAGAAGATCGTCCGCCAACTCACGCAGGCGGGCGGCAACGGTTTGCGCATTCCAGCGAATCACTGCTTCTGCGTGACTGCGTTCCACCAGTTTCTGCACTTCTTCCGGCTGATGCAGGCTAACGGAGATATGTTCCTGTAAATCCAACCCCACCTGAAAAGCGCGCAACAGACGTTTGTGGTCGTTGCGTTGATTGGCCGCCAGCATATGCATCTGCTGGTAACACTGGGTAATCAGATCAACCACTTTCTGCTGGCGGTTAAGTAGCGGCGGCAGCGAGGTGGTAGGGTCCGTATGCTGGGTCAGCAGGCTGTATTTGGCCTCGCAATAGTTAGCCAGTTCGCGGTAGAGCAGGCTCAGCGACTCGCGCAGCGGTTGTTCGCGCCATAGCCAAAACCAAAACCAGTTAAAGACGCCATACCATAAGGTGCCGAGCGCGTAGATTAGCAGTGGCTCCCAGACCGGCATGTTGCCCGCAAGGCTGAGGGTAAAAATGGCGGCGATAAGCGAAGCGGGCAGTAGTCGCGCGTGCAGTGAACTGATTTCGGCAGTCACCCCAAGGATTAGCGCCAGGCCAGTGAGAATCAGTGGTAGAGGGATCTCGCGTTGCAGCAGGAGCTGGACAATCAGGCTACAGCCAGCAAACAGGCAGCCGCCAATAATCAGGCGTTTAAAGAAGCGCTTATGTGGTGTGTCCAGACCGGCAATGTTGCAACAGGCTGGTACCAGGGAAAACAGTAAGCCCTGCTGTAAATGTCCGAGAATAAGTCCGATTGCGACCGGCAGACACAACACCAGCGTTTGCCGCAGTGCGTAGTTGACTTCCGGGTGGTAAATCAGCCTGCGCCACATGAGGGGGAAACAAAAACGGCGTATTGCCAGGCAACACGCCGTTTTACCGACTTAACGGGTACCGTAGACGACGATAGTTTTACCGTGCGCGGAGATCAGGTTTTGATCTTCCAGCATTTTCAGTATGCGGCCAACTGTTTCGCGGGAGCATCCAACGATCTGACCGATTTCCTGACGGGTAATTTTAATTTGCATACCGTCCGGGTGGGTCATCGCATCAGGCTGTTTTGCCAGGTTCAGCAGCGTCTGGGCGATACGACCCGTCACGTCGAGGAAGGCGAGGTTACCGACTTTCTCTGACGTAACCTGCAGGCGACGTGCCATTTGCGAAGAGAGACGCATCAGGATGTCCGGGTTAACCTGGATCAACTGACGG
This sequence comes from Klebsiella sp. RHBSTW-00484, assembly GCF_013705725.1. NCBI lineage: Bacteria > Pseudomonadati > Pseudomonadota > Gammaproteobacteria > Enterobacterales > Enterobacteriaceae > Klebsiella > Klebsiella sp. RHBSTW-00484. The sequence continues at coordinate 520,909 of NZ_CP055481.1, forward strand.
AATTTTTTGTAGGAGATTTCGGCCACTTCACATGCGGTTTTCGCACGTACCCATGCACTACGTTCCTGACCTTCTTCAAACAGGCCTAATTCACCGATGAAATCGCCCTGGTTGAGGTAAGAGAGGATCATCTCTTTACCTTCTTCATCCTTGATGAGTACAGCCACGGAGCCTTTAACGATGTAGTACAACGTTTCTGCTTTCTCACCCTGGTGGATCAGCGTGCTCTTTGAGGGGTACTTATGAATGTGGCAATGAGACAAGAACCATTCAAGGGTAGGGTCTGTTTGCGGTTTGCCAAGCACCATGCGCGGTTATCCTCTGTTATAAGCTATCTCCAGATGCCGACACTACACGGCATCCGGGCATGCAATCGTATTAAATCCCTATACCTGGGAATCTGGCTGAAAATTTCCTGCAGCCTGTAATGTGAACTCCTCAGCATACATGCAGTGCATCAATGTATTACTGTAGCATCCCGATTGTTTTAGCATAGCTTTCGCCGCGTGTCTCCTGGTGTCTCGCTTCAGCATGACCTAGGTCGCCTTCCGTTGCGAGAATTGTTATGTGCGCGTAATCTGTCAGGAAAATTACAGCCCTGGAGTTAAATTTATGCAAGCGCGAGTGAAATGGGTTGAAGGGTTAACCTTCATTGGTGAGTCGGCTTCTGGTCACCAGATTCTGATGGACGGTAATTCCGGGGATAAAGCGCCCAGCCCGATGGAAATGGTGTTGATGGCGGCGGGCGGATGTAGCGCAATTGATGTGGTTTCTATCCTGCAGAAGGGACGCCATAACGTCACTAACTGCGAAGTTAAGCTGACTTCTGAGCGTCGCGAGGAAGCACCGCGTCTGTTTACCCATATCAATCTGCATTTTATCGTGACCGGTAAAGAGCTGAAAGATGCTGCCGTTTCTCGCGCAGTTGATCTCTCGGCGGAAAAATATTGCTCGGTGGCGCTGATGCTGGAGAAAGCAGTAAACATCACTCACTCTTATGAAGTGATCGAGGGATAAGCCGAACTGCGCGAACTCGTCGCCCCGGCATGCGCTGCGCTACCGGGGTTTTTTGTTAGTTGATTTTCCTGCCTTCCATTAGCCGCTCGACCAGCGGCGCCATGATAAGCTCCATGGCCAGCCCCATTTTCCCTCCCGGTACCACTAGCGTGTTCATATGCGAGATAAACGAGCCCTGAAGCATCGCCAGTAGCCAGGGGAAATCGATATTCTGTAAGTTGCGGAAATGGATAACGACAAAGCTTTCATCCAGCGATGGGATTGCTTTGGCTGCAAATGGGTTGGACGTATCCACCGTAGGTACGCGTTGGAAGTTGAGATGAGTGCGTGAAAACTGCGGGGTAATGAAGTTGATGTAATCTTCCATCGAGCGAACGACGGAATCCATCACCGCTTCACGAGAGTGGCCGCGTTCGCTGGTATCGCGGATAAGCTTCTGGATCCACTCCAGGTTAACGATCGGCACAACCCCGACCAGCAGGTCAACATGGTCAGCGACGTTGTGCTGGGGCGTGACAACTCCGCCGTGCAGGCCTTCATAAAACAGCACGTCAGTGGGTTCAGGTAGCGACTGCCAGGGAGTGAAGGTGCCAGGAACCTGATTCCACGGCACGGCTTCATCATAGGTGTGTAAATACTTGCGTGACTGACCTGTACCGTTCAGCCCGTATTCTCTGAAAGTCTGTTCCAGCAGGCCGAAATCGTTAGCCTCGGGACCGAAGTAGCTGATGTGTTTGCCCTGATCTCGCGCTTTGCGGATCGCCATGTCCATTTCCGGGCGGGTGTAGCGGTGAAAGCTATCGCCTTCCACTTCGGCGGCGTGGAGATTGAGCTGGGCGAAGATTTTGCGAAAGGCGAGGCTGGTGGTCGTGGTTCCCGCGCCGCTAGAGCCCGTGACGGCAATCACCGGATGTTTGGCAGACATAACAACTCCCAGGGTAAACGATAGTGTGATGCCGCCTTAGCCGTGAAACTGCTTGCGGGGCATAATATTGACCGTCTCGTGCAGCTCTGACCACACCAGCGCGGCTTCTCCGCTTTTCAGCTGTTGTTTGACATCGGCGACTTTATCCGCCAGCGAACGTTCATGCTCACCATAATCGGTGCCTTCGCGTAATACAAAACTTTCAATCAGGTTATCCAGCGTTTCGGGATCGAGATCCTGCCAGGGAATAATCATATTTGCCTTTCTAACCAGCGAGTTAGCCAATCCGGAATTCGCTGTTCTAACCACATTTCCGGCTTGCGCAGCGTACCACCGACAAAACCAACATGGCCGCCATGCTCTGTAAGTTGATACTCGACATTTGCTGGTAGCTGTTCTTGCGGCGGGATGGAGTGGTGATCCATAAAAGGATCGTCCTTCGCATGAATAATCAGCGTTGGTTTAGTGATGTCGCTTAAGCGCGGCATCGCACTACACTGGCGATAGTAGTCTAGCGCATCGGCAAAACCGTGGATCCTGGCGGTGATGCTATCGTCAAATTCGCGGATGCGGCGCATGCCTTTTAGCTGGCGTAAATCAACCGGCAAAGAGCCCGGGTAAGCTTTCAGCTTACGCGCGGCATTCGCCTTCAGCAGATTGAGCAGATAACGCTGATAAACGCGGGAAAACCCCTTATCCATATGAGAACTGCAGGCTTCCAGCATAAACGGCGCTGAGACGATAACGGCAGCATCGACAGGAATATCGTCACCTTCTTTCGCCAACAGGCAGCCCAGCATATTGCCCCCGAGCGAGTAACCCACCGCTGCAGTTGGCACGTCGCCGTATTCGCGCTGAAGCCAACGTAAAAACCAGGAGCCGTCTTCCGTTTCGCCTGAATGGTAGATACGGTTATTTCGGTTGGGTTCGCCGCTACAGCCGCGAAAATGCATCACCACGCCCAGCCAGCCGCGCTGCATGGCCGCGTGGACGAGTCCGTGAGCATAAGGGCTGTGCAGGCTGCCCTCAAGACCATGAAATACCACCAGTCGCGGTTTATGACGAGCCTGAGATGGTTCTTCGCTCCACGCCAGATCGACAAAGTCGCCATCCGGTAATTCAAGACGCTGCCAGTGTGGAGTGAAACGTAGCTTGCGACGGATTAGCCGCGGCAACATGGTTTGCAAATGACGATTGCCAACGCCGCGCATCGGGTGAAACTGCTGCGAGTCGTCTTCGGGGGGCGTCATTTCTGTGGGAGTGATATCAACCATAGCACCAGAGCAATTAATAATCTTTATACATACTATACCGCGCATGAAGTGCGCAGGTTAGCCAATATGTGGTCTTGTGGCTAATCGGTAAGCAGATTGCGTGAGAAAAGATGAATATCCACTCCAGGCTTACGCCGCCACAGGCGGGCCTTTCTTGTGCCTGTCGCCATGCTTTCACCTGTCTCTTCAAACATCCCTGACGCTTCAAAACGGCGAATCAGGCTTTTACGCTGTATGGACTGACCGAGGATTACCTCCGTCGCTTCCTGTAGCTGGCCATGGGTGAAGGTCTCCGGCAAGCAGTAAACGGGCAGTAAAGAATACATGGTCTTTTGCCTTAAGCGATGCAGGGCGGCGGTGATGATTTTCTGGTGATCAAACGCCAGGGAATAGTCGGCAAGCTTGGCAATTGGCACCCAACGGGCATCGCTGACGCTGGCGATATGCGGTTCGCAGTCCGCCCAGGCAATCAGTGCAAACCAGGTGACAGTCAGGCTCCAGCCGCGCGGGTCGCGATCGGGCCCGGAAAAAGTGTCCAGCTGTTCCAACCATGAAGGGAAAACCCCGGTTTTCTCAGTGAGCTTACGCATCGCGGTGGCGCGGGTGGAGTCATCGCACGCCATATCAATAAAGCCGCCGGGCAATCCCCAATACCCTTTCTGCGGGTGGTTTGCCCGCTCTACCAGCAGGACGCACAGCGCTTGTTGATGGAGCGTGAATAACACGCTATCCACCGTCACCAGAGGGGAGGGAAAGCGGCTGGCATCATATTGATTCAGATAGTCGGCTTCGGTGTTCATAGGCTACTCGCGATGATTTGGAACGCCCATCAGTGTACCAGCCCGACACTGAGCAGCAAGACTGCGTTTTTTATTATTATTTATCAGTAAATTACCTTTTTAGAGAAATAATGCATTTTTATGCTTGCTTAATATGTGTCTTAAGGACATTATTAATTGTGTCGAAGGGACATAATTGAGAGGGAAGAGTGATGAGTATGAAATTGACGTTAACCCTGGATAACCAGACTTACACTATCGACAACGGTGTTTTTCCTGATGGTGCCGTCTGGCTGAAGGTGACCGACCCGTTGCCATCCTCTGCCCGCCTGATGTGCGTTCGCGCTGCTGCGATGCAGGATATGAACGACTTTATGTTGCTTGCGCAACTGGTGGACGCGGTCCGTCACCAGACCGATGTGCTGGTCAGCCACCTCGAACTACCCTGGCTACCGTGGGCGCGTCAGGACCGACATATGGTTGCTGGTGACAGTTTTGCGCTGAGAGTCTTTGCTACTCAACTCAACACGCTGAAGTTCGATAAGGTGAAAGTGCTTGATCCGCACAGCGACGCTGCGGCGGCGGCAATAGATAACTTTGTGGCGATTCCACAGGAGAGGTGCCTGTTGCAGAGTTCGACTCTATGCCATCGGTTTCAGCAAAAGACGCTAATGCTGGTGGCGCCAGATGCGGGGGCGTTGAAAAAAATTGATGCTGTCGCCAGAGCAACAGGTGTCTCGGAGTACGCCATTCTGAGCAAAAAGCGTGATGTAGCAAGCGGCAACCTGACAGGCTTTGCACTGGTTGCGGGTGATGTCAGGGGCAGGGATCTGCTGATTGTCGACGATTTATGCGACGCCGGCGGCACCTTTATCGGTTCGGCGCAGGTGCTGCGCGATGCTGGTGCCCACAGCGTCAGCTTGTATGTGACGCACGGCATTTTTTCAAAAGGCGTTGAACATCTGCTGAGCAACGGCGTTGATGCCATCTATACCACCACTTCTTTGGCTGCTCCGACGCTGGCACATCCGCAGCTCGAACTTATCGACATTGCCGCGATCTACCGCGCTTAAGGGAGAAATCATCATGAAAATTAACCCTATTCTGGCTATTGATGGCTACAAAGTTTCTCACCGCGCGCAATATCCCCAGGGTACGACGCGGGTCTATTCTAACTTCACTCCGCGCAGCGATCGTTTTTTCCAGTCGCCGTTGGCAGATGGCAAGCTAGTGTTTTTCGGTCTGCAGGGCTTTTTGCAGTGGTTCCTTGTCGATCAGTTCAACGAGGCATTTTTTGCTCGTCCGGAAGATGAAGTGGTGCACGAATATAAGCAGGTCATGGATGGTTATCTTGGTCGCGATGCGGTCCCGGTGGATCATATTCGCGACCTACATCGTCTGGGCTATCTGCCGCTGCACATTAAATCGCTGGATGAAGGCACAAAAGTGCCGATGAAGGTGCCGGTATTGACCATCATTAATACGAAAGAAGAATTTTTCTGGCTGGTGAATTACCTGGAAACGGTGCTTTCGGCAGAGCTTTGGAAGGCATCCACCAATGCCACTATTGCCCATCACTATCGCAAAATCTGCGAACGCTGGGCGGAAAAGACCTGTAGCGATCTGACCCATCTCGATTTTCAGTGTCACGATTTTTCGTTTCGCGGTATGGCCGGATTGCAGGATGCCGCCCAAGCGGGGTGTGGGCATTTGTTAAGCTTTAAGGGGACAGATAGCATTCCAGCACTGCTCTATGCCCGCGATTACTATACCGAAAGTGAAGACTATTTTATCGGCGCCAGCATTCCGGCGACTGAGCATAGTGTGATGTGTATGGGGGAGCGTGAGCATGAGATAGAAACCTTCCGTCGTCTGATTGCCGATATTTATCCGCAGGGATTTGTTTCTATCGTCTCCGATACCTGGGACTACTGGCGTGTATTGAGTGAATTTACCCGCGAACTGAAAGGGATCATCATGCAGCGTCAGGGGCGGGTTGTTTTCCGCCCGGACAGTGGTGATCCGGTTGAGATTCTGTGCGGTACTGCTGCTACCGATGATGTACGTACTGAACGAAGTGTAGAAGAGAAAGGCTCTGTCGAGGTGCTGTGGGAGATTTTTGGCGGCACGATAAATGATAAAGGCTACAAGGTATTGGATCCCCATGTGGGCCTGATTTACGGTGATTCCATTACTCTCGCCAGAGCCGATGAGATCATGCGTCGTCTGGAAGCGAAGGGTTTCGCCAGTTCTAATGTGGTGTTTGGAGTGGGCTCCTTTACCTACCAGTACAATACGCGCGATACCTTTGGTTTTGCGATGAAAGCAACCTGGGGGGAAGTCAGTGGTGAAGGGCGAATGATTTTCAAAGAGCCAAAAACGGACAATGGCCTGAAACGTTCGGCACGCGGTCTTTTACGAGTTGAGCGCAATGCTCTGGGAGAGCTGCAACTGCATGATGAACAAACCCTGGAGCAGGAGCTACAGGGAGAGCTAAAAACCCGCTTCCTTGATGGCAAATTGTTCCGCTGTGAACATCTTGAGCAAATACGCGCCCGGTTGGCGGCGCAGCGTTAAGCCTCGGTGAGAGGTATTAAAAAGGCGGGTTATCCCGCCTTTTGTGCCGTTAGCTATCAGACATTAGCCTTCCTGCAGCATCTGTTCCAGCTGTTCTTGTGCGTCCAGCCAGGCCATTTCACACTCTTCAAGCCCGGACTTTGCATTGGCTTGTTGCTGTAAACATTCGGTAAGCTCTGCTTTGCGGCTTTGGTCGTATAAGCCGCTGTCGCCCAGCTTCTCTTCCGCCTGCGTTAGCCTGGCGTTCAGTTTCTCCATCTCTTTTTCCAGGCGAGCAATCTCTTTACGCAGCGGTTGGGTTTGCGTGCGCAGCTCGGCTTCCCGGCGTTTTTGATCTTTACGCGCTTGAGCGCTGTTGGCGCTCTCTTTTGATTCTTCTGACGCCTGGCTTTCCTGCTTTTGTGAGTCGCTTAGCCATTGCTGGTAATCTTCCAGATCGCCGTCAAAAGGTTCGACTTTACTGTCGTGCACCAGATAGAGGTCATCAGTGGTGGAGCGAATCAGATGGCGGTCGTGCGAGACCACCACCAGTGCTCCTTCAAAATCAATCAGCGCTTCGGTTAAGGCCTGGCGCATATCGAGATCGAGGTGGTTAGTCGGTTCATCAAGCAGCAGCAGGTTTGGCCGCTGCCAGACGATTAACGCCAGCACCAGGCGCGCCTTTTCACCGCCGGAGAAGCGCTGTGTCTCTTCATTGACCTTGTCGCTTTGAAAACCAAAGCCGCCGAGATAGTCGCGCAGCTTCTGCTCCAGCACCTGCGGAGCCAGACGGGCCAGATGCTGCAGCGGGGATTCGTCAGCGCGCAGGAACTCAAGCTGATGTTGAGCGAAGTAGCCAAGTTTGATTCCCTTCGCCAGGCCAATCTCACCGCGTAGCGGCTGTAACTCACCGGCCAGCAGTTTTATCAGCGTCGATTTACCGGCACCGTTGCGCCCCAGCAGACCGATGCGTGAACCCGGAACCAGGTTCAGCTTGATCGAGTCGAGAATCACTCGCTCGCCATAACCGGCACTGACCTTTTCCATCTTCAGTAGCGGGTTCGGCAGGCTTTCCGGTGCGCGGAAGCTAAAATGGAACGGGTTATCGACGTGGGCCGGTGCAATAAGCTCCATGCGTTCAAGCATCTTGATACGACTCTGCGCCTGCTTAGCTTTGGTAGCCTGCGCACGGAAGCGATCGATATAACTTTGTAAATGAGCGACGCGCAATTGCTGGCTTTCGTATGTTGCCTGTTGCTGTGACAAGCGGGTGGCGCGCTGTATCTCAAATGAGCTGTAGTTGCCCGTATACTCGAACATTGACTGCTGCTCGATATGAATAATTTTGTCGATGATGGGGTCAAGGAAATCGCGATCGTGAGAGATCAAAATCAGGGTGCCGGCATAGCCTTTGAGCCACTTTTCCAGCCAGATGACCGCATCGAGGTCAAGGTGGTTGGTCGGTTCATCAAGTAGCAGCAGGTCAGAGCGACAAATTAGCGCCTGTGCCAGATTAAGGCGCATACGCCAGCCGCCGGAAAAGTCGCTTACCGGCTGCTCCAGCTGTTCATTACTGAAACCCAGGCCATGCAACAGACTGGCCGCGCGCGAACGTATGGTCCAGGCGTCGACAGCGTCGAGTTTACCGTGCACCGTCGCGATGGCGTGACCGTCATTGCGTTCATTGGCCTGGTTTAAGTCAGCCTCGAGCTGGCGAAATTCGCGATCGCCATCAATAACATAGTCAATGGCTGGTTGTGGTAACGCCGGGGTTTCCTGGTTAACCCACGCTAGCTGCCAGTTGCCTGGAAAAGTCATAGTGCCACCATCGGCGCTAATCTCGTTTTTCAAAAGCGAAAGCAGGGTGGATTTACCGCAGCCGTTTTTGCCCACCAGACCGACTTTTTGCCCAGGGTTGATGGTGGCGGTTGCGTTATCCAGCAGGACGCGTACGCCGCGACGAATTTGTAACGAGGAGAAAACAATCATAAGGCGCCGTATGTTCTGATTATGTTAATTTGTCATTATGATAATGTAGTGTGGAGCGAATCGCTCAACCGGGCCGCAATGGTAGCCCAAAATGAAGACGATACACAAAGTCATTCTGGTTGCGTCGGGACGCAGCCGCTGCACAGGCCGCCAGAAGACGTTCGGGAGGGGAAAGATGTCTCAGACAGCGAAGGTTTTGCTGCTGTATGCCCACCCAGAATCTCAGGATTCCGTGGCCAACCGGGTTTTGCTTGAACCGGCCTTACAGTTGTCGAATGTCACCGTGCACGATCTCTACGCGCACTATCCAGATTTTTTTATCGATATTGCCTGGGAGCAGGAGTTACTGCGTCAGCATGAGGTGATCGTTTTCCAGCATCCGCTATATACCTGGAGTTGCCCGGCATTGCTGAAAGAGTGGCTGGACAGGGTATTAAGCCGCGGCTTTGCCAGCGGAGCCGGGGGAAACCAACTGGCGGGAAAGTACTGGCGGAGTGTGATTACTACTGGTGAACCGGAGAGCGCCTATCGGCGGGATGCCCATCGCTATCCGATGAACGACATCCTGCGTCCTTTTGAACTAACCGCTGGTATGTGCAGAATGCACTGGATGAGCCCTATTATCGTCTACTGGGCGCGGCGGCAATCCCCCAACGACTTGAAAAGCCACGCGCGCGCCTATCGTGACTGGTTGGCTAACCCTATAGCGGCAGGAGGTTCAAATGGCGGGAGCTGATCTGCTGCTGGCGGGGGTGTTGTTTCTGTTTGCCGCCGTGGTTGCGGTACCGTTGGCGGCGAGGCTGGGGATTGGTGCCGTGCTGGGGTATCTGCTGGCCGGTATTGCCATTGGCCCGTGGGGATTGGGTTTCATTAGCGATGTCGATGAAATTCTTCATTTCTCAGAGTTAGGCGTTGTTTTCCTGATGTTTATCATCGGGCTGGAGTTGAATCCGGCCAAGCTCTGGCGGTTAAGAAGCTCAATTTTCGGCGTAGGCGCCGCGCAGGTCGCCCTGAGTGCGCTCATTCTTGGCGGTTTGCTCATGCTTAGCGACTTCTCATGGCAGGCCGCAGTAGTTGGCGGAATTGGGTTGGCAATGTCTTCAACCGCCATGGCGCTACAGCTCATGCGTGAGAAAGGGATGAGCCGCAGCGAATCCGGACAGTTAGGTTTCTCCGTATTGTTGTTCCAGGATCTGGCAGTTATCCCTGCCCTTGCGCTGGTTCCTCTACTTGCTGGCTCGGGCGATGACCACTTTGATTGGGCCACTGTGGGGATAAAAGTCCTGGCCTTTGGTGGGATGCTGGTCGGTGGGCGCTACCTGTTGCGACCGGTTTTCCGTTTTATCGCTGGTTCCGGTGTGCGAGAGGTTTTTACCGCTGCGACCCTGCTGTTGGTACTCGGATCGGCGCTATTTATGGATGCGCTCGGCTTATCGATGGCTCTGGGGACGTTTATAGCGGGCGTACTGCTGGCAGAGAGCGAGTACCGTCATGAACTGGAGATCGCCATTGAGCCGTTTAAAGGGCTGCTGCTCGGATTGTTCTTTATTTCCGTTGGTATGGCGCTGAATCTCGGGGTGCTGTACACCCATCTGCTATGGGTTGTCGCCAGCGTCGCAATACTGGTCGCAGTGAAAGGAGGAGTCCTGTATCTGCTGGCGCGAGTTTACGGCTTACGTAGCTCGGAGCGCATGCAGTTTGCAGGCGTTCTAAGCCAAGGGGGAGAGTTCGCCTTTGTGTTGTTTTCGATGCCCGCTTCGCTTCGTCTGTTTCAAAACGATCAGATGGCGCTGCTGTTGGTCACGGTGACATTGTCGATGATGACCACGCCGCTGCTTATGACGCTAATCGATAAAGTGCTTTCGCGGCGGTTTAATCAGCCTGAAGAAGAGGATGAGGCTCCGTGGGTTGAGGATGATAAACCACAGGTCATTATCGTCGGCTTTGGGCGTTTCGGGCAGGTGATTGGCCGCCTGCTGATGGCGAATAAAATGCGCATTACGGTGCTGGAGCGCGATATCAGTGCGGTAAACCTGATGCGTAAATACGGCTATAAAGTCTACTTTGGCGACGCGACGCAACTCGAACTGCTGCGTGCAGCGGGGGCTGAGGACGCACAATCGATAGTGATCACCTGTAATGAGCCAGAGGATACGATGAGGCTTGTGGAGATGTGCCAGCAGCATTTTCCGCATCTGAATATTCTGGCTCGAGCTCGGGGACGCGTTGAGGCGCATGAGCTTTTGCAGGCTGGAGTGGCGCAATTTTCGCGCGAGACGTTCTCCAGTGCGCTGGAGTTGGGACGTAAAGCGCTTATCTCTATAGGTATGCATCCACACCAGGCACAGCGTGCGCAACTGCACTTTCGTCGTCTCGATATGCGAATGCTGCGTGAGTTAATGCCGGTGCATACTGATACCCTGCAGATATCCCGCGTGCGTGAAGCCAGGCGCGAGCTGGAAGAGATCTTTCAGCGAGAGATGCAGAAAGAGAGCAGGCAGTTAGACGGCTGGGACGAGTTTGAATAAAAGGTAAATAATATGGCGGTGCGTAAACGTTTTATTGCCGGTGCGAAATGTCCGGCGTGCCAGGCTCTGGATTCGCTGGCAATGTGGCGTGAAAATAATGTCGATATTGTTGAATGTGTTAAGTGCGGCCACCAGATGCGTGAGGCTGATAAGGAAGTTCGCGATCATGTTCGCAAAGAGGAGCAAGTGATAGGCATTTTTCATCCGGACTAGCGTTATCTATCGGCTTTTTTTAAGCTAGAGGGTACACGGCTGCAGAATTCCGCTACAATCTGCGCCACTATTCTTCCCTTGCTCAGGAGATATCATGAAAGTAGCAAAAGACCTGGTGGTCAGCCTGGCCTATCAGGTACGTACAGAAGACGGTGTGTTGGTTGATGAGTCTCCGGCAAGCGCGCCGCTGGACTACCTACATGGTCACGGCTCCCTGATTTCTGGCCTGGAAAATGCGCTGGATGGTCATGTAGTAGGCGACAAGTTTGATGTAGAAGTCGGCGCTAACGACGCGTACGGACAGTACGATGAAAACCTGGTTCAGCGCGTTCCTAAAGACGTTTTCATGGGTGTTGATGAACTGCAGGTAGGCATGCGCTTCCTGGCAGAAACCGACCAGGGCCCGGTACCGGTTGAAATCACTGAAGTGGGTGATGAACACGTTGTTGTTGACGGTAACCACATGTTGGCTGGCCAGAATCTGAAGTTCAATGTTGAAGTTATCGCGATTCGCGAAGCAACGGCTGAAGAGCTGGAGCACGGTCATGTCCACGGCGCGAATGGACACGATCATGACCATGACCACGATCATGACGGTTGCTGCGGTGGCCACGGTCACGGCCATGACCACGAACATGGTAAAGGTGGTTGCGGCGGTAATGGCGGTTGCGGTTGCCACTAATTCCATCGCATTAGCGTTCTGGAATAAAAAAAGCGGGGAAACCCGCTTTTTTTACGCCATTAGTAATGGGGCGGAGGCGTCTCTTCCGCCTGTGAGGCGATATGCGATGGTTGAGTTGCTTTTAGCTTTTCTACCATTAAGCGTAAATGTTCACGCATCCTGGCCATTTCGATCTCGTGAGCGGTGACGGTCTTGTTGAGGTCTTCAATAGTGATTTCCTGGAACGCTAACCTGCTCTCCAGTTCCGCAAGGCGAGTCTCTAAAGTGCTATCGTGCATGAGTAACCTCTTCTGTCCTATTCTGCGGTCGGATTCTACTGAAGTTTCAGCATCCGCGCAGCATCGTTGCGTGTGGCAGGAAACTAATTCATACAAAAATAGTCCTAAATGAAGCGATATTCAGGAACGTCTGTATGTAGATTTGTTCTACAACGTTCTATAGTACGTTTTTTGCTTTTTACGATAACCCTGGGGTGAGATGCCCCGGCCCTGGAGAAATGGATGAAATCACTGTTTAAAGTAACGCTGCTGGCGACCACAATGGCCGTCGCCCTGAATGCACCGCTGACCTTTGCTGCTGATACCGCAGCGAAAGCGGCACCTGCAACGGAAAGCAAATCGGCATTCAAAAATGACGATCAGAAATCTGCTTATGCGCTGGGTGCATCACTGGGACGTTACATGGAAAACTCCCTGAAAGAACAAGAAAAACTGGGTATCAAACTGGATAAAGACCAGCTGATTGCCGGCGTTCAGGACGCTTTTGCCAATAAGAGCAAACTGTCCGATCAGGAGATCGAACAGACACTGCAGACATTTGAAACTCGTGTAAAAACTGCGGCTCAGCAGAAAATGGAAAAAGATGCATCTGAAAACGATGCAAAAGGTAAAGCTTACCGCGACACCTTTGCTAAAGAGAAAGGTGTGAAAACCTCTAAATCCGGCCTGCTGTATAAAGTTGAGAAAGCCGGTACTGGCGATGCGCCTAAAGATAGCGATACTGTCGTCGTAAACTACAAAGGTACGCTGATCGATGGTAAAGAGTTTGATAACTCCTACACCCGTGGCGAGCCGCTATCCTTCCGCCTGGACGGCGTTATCCCTGGCTGGACAGAAGGTCTGAAAAATATTAAGAAAGGCGGGAAAATTCAACTGGTTATCCCACCGGATCTGGCTTACGGAAAAACTGGCGTTCCGGGAATTCCTGCGAACTCCACGCTGGTCTTTGATGTAGAGCTGCTGGATATCAAACCGGCACCAAAGGCTGATGCCAAGCCTGAAGCTGCCGCAGAAGCACCGGCCGCTGACGCCAAGAAGTAATCTGGTTTAAGCCGCCGCCTTTACAGGCGGCGGTTTTTTTATTGAGGGCAAATATAATTAAAACTGGCAAGAACCTCAGACGCTGTATTACTTTAGATAGATTAATAATGATGATGAGCCTGCCCTGACAATAACGACAGGCTCCTGAAAAGGAGTGCTTTTTTTCATGTCCAGGTCGCTTTTAACCAACGAGACCAGCGAGCTTGATTTGCTGGATCAACGTCCTTTTGACCAGACCGACTTTGATATCCTCAAATCCTATGAAGCGGTGGTGGACGGGTTAGCGATGCTCATCGGTTCCCACTGTGAAATCGTACTGCATTCGTTGCAGGACTTAAAATGTTCCGCTATCCGTATCGCCAACGGTGAACATACTGGCCGTCAAATCGGCTCGCCAATCACTGACCTTGCGCTGCGTATGCTGCACGATATGACCGGGGCCGATAGCAGCGTTTCCAAATGCTATTTTACTCGCGCCAAAAGCGGCGTGCTGATGAAGTCGGTCACGATTGCAATTCGCAACCGTGAACATAGGGTCATTGGCCTGCTGTGCATCAACATGAACCTTGATGTGCCGTTCTCGCAAATAATGAGCACCTTCATTCCGCCTGAAACGACGGAAGTGAACTCGCAGGTCAACTTTGCCTCATCGGTAGACGATCTGGTTGCGCAGACGCTTGAGTTCACCATCGAAGAGGTGAATGCCGATCGTAATGTTTCTAACAATGCCAAAAACCGCCAGATAGTCCTGAATCTTTATGAAAAAGGCATCTTTGACATTAAAGATGCCATCAATCAGGTTGCCGATAGGTTGAATATCTCTAAGCACACGGTGTATCTCTACATTCGTCAGTTTAAAAGCGGAGATTTCCAGGGGCTGGATAAGTAATGCGCTTTGCGATTACGGTGACGGGGCCTGCTTACGGTACGCAGTTGGCCAGCAGCGCATTGCAGTTTGCCCATGCTGTTTTGCAGGAAGGCCATGAACTGGTCAGCATCTTTTTCTATCGCGAAGGTGTTTATAACGCAAACCAGCTATCAGCACCGGCTAGCGATGAGTTTGATCTGGTTCGTGCATGGCAATCGTTACATGACGATCACGCTGTTTCCTTGCATATATGCGTGGCCGCAGCTTTGCGTCGAGGAGTTGTGGATCAACAGGAAGCACAACAGCTGGGATTACCAGCCTGTAATTTACAGCCTGGATTTACGCTGAGCGGATTAGGTGCGCTGGCGGAAGCCGCGTTAACCTGCGACCGGATGGTACAGTTCTGATGAAGCGCGTAGCTTTTGTATTTTCCTCTACTCCTCACGGCTCAGCATCCGGCAGAGAAGGGTTGGATGCACTGCTTGCAACATCCGCTCTGACGGAGGAAATCGGTGTATTCTTCATCGGAGATGGCGTGTTCCAGTTACTTCCGGGACAGCGGCCCGCAGCGGTGCTGGCACGCGACTATATCTCTACCTTCAAACTTTTATCGCTCTACGATATTGAGCAATGCTGGGTCTGTGCGGCTTCTGCACGTGAACGCGGCCTGAATTCTTCGACGCCATGGATCGTAGATGCCGAGTGGCTGGAGCCAGAGGCTTTACGAACCCAGCTTGACGATTTTAACGTGATACTGCGTTTTTGAGGTTCGCATGCTCCACACATTAAGCACATCTCCCTGGCATGCTGATACTGCGACAATGCTTCGTTTGATAAAAGAAGGAGACGATCTCCTGCTGATGTCTGATGGCGTCGTCGCAGCAGTTGCCGGGAGTCGCTTCCTTGAAATTCTGCAATCTGCCCCCATAACCATTCACGTTCTGCAAGAAGATATCGAAGCCCGCGGGCTGGGTGGTCAAATTGCGGACAGTGTCGTCAGGCTTAGCTATACTGATTTCGTCAGACTTACAGTCAAACACCCTGGGCAATTAGCCTGGTAATGGCGGGATCGTTGTATATTTCTTGACACCTTTTCAGCACCGCCCTAGAATTCTGCGTCCTCATATTATATGAGGCGATTTATTACATGTTTACGAAGCAAAAGCTAAAACCAGGAGCTATTTAATGGCAACAATTAACCAGCTGGTACGCAAACCACGCGCACGCAAAGTTGCAAAGAGCAACGTGCCTGCGCTGGAAGCCTGCCCGCAGAAACGTGGCGTATGTACTCGTGTATATACTACCACTCCTAAAAAACCGAACTCCGCACTGCGTAAAGTATGTCGTGTTCGTTTGACTAACGGTTTTGAAGTTTCTTCATATATCGGTGGTGAAGGCCACAACCTGCAGGAGCACTCCGTGATCCTGATCCGTGGCGGTCGTGTAAAAGACCTTCCGGGTGTTCGTTACCACACCGTTCGTGGTGCGCTTGACTGCTCCGGCGTTAAAGACCGTAAGCAAGCACGCTCCAAGTATGGCGTGAAACGTCCTAAGGCTTAATGGTTCTCCGTTAAGTAAGGCCAAACGTTTTATATTAATGTCAAACTAAACTCTTTGAGTTTTGGACAATCCTGAATTAACAACGGAGTATTTCCATGCCACGTCGTCGCGTCATTGGTCAGCGTAAAATCCTGCCGGATCCTAAGTTCGGATCAGAACTGCTGGCTAAATTTGTCAATATCCTGATGGTAGATGGTAAAAAATCTACTGCAGAAGCAATCGTATACAGCGCGCTGGAGACCCTGGCTCAGCGCTCTGGTAAAAATGAACTGGAAGCTTTCGAAGTCGCTCTCGACAACGTGCGCCCGACTGTAGAAGTTAAGTCTCGCCGCGTTGGTGGTTCTACTTATCAGGTACCAGTTGAAGTCCGTCCGGTTCGTCGTAATGCCCTGGCAATGCGTTGGATCGTTGAAGCTGCTCGTAAACGTGGTGATAAATCCATGGCTCTGCGTCTGGCGAACGAACTCTCTGATGCTGCAGACAACAAAGGTACTGCAGTTAAGAAACGTGAAGACGTTCACCGCATGGCAGAAGCCAACAAGGCGTTCGCACACTACCGTTGGTAATCCCTTCGGAGTCATAGTCACCAGGCGGGCGCTTCAAGTAAGTCGCCCGTTTTGGATAACTTAACTGAACGCCTAAAGAAATAAACGAGGAATCAAATGGCTCGTACAACACCCATCGCACGCTACCGTAACATTGGTATCAGTGCGCACATCGACGCCGGTAAAACTACTACTACCGAACGTATTCTGTTCTACACCGGTGTAAACCATAAGATCGGTGAAGTTCATGACGGCGCTGCCACCATGGACTGGATGGAACAGGAACAGGAACGTGGTATCACTATCACTTCCGCAGCGACTACTGCATTTTGGTCTGGTATGGCTAAGCAGTATGAGCCGCATCGCGTAAATATCATCGACACCCCGGGGCACGTTGACTTCACAATCGAAGTAGAACGTTCCATGCGTGTTCTTGATGGTGCGGTAATGGTTTACTGCGCAGTTGGTGGTGTTCAGCCGCAGTCTGAAACCGTATGGCGTCAGGCAAACAAATATAAAGTTCCACGCATTGCGTTCGTTAACAAAATGGACCGTATGGGTGCGAACTTCCTGAAAGTTGTTGGTCAGATCAAATCCCGCTTGGGCGCGACTCCGGTTCCGCTGCAGCTGGCAATTGGTGCTGAAGAGCATTTCACTGGTGTTGTTGACCTGGTGAAAATGAAAGCCATCAACTGGAGCGAAGAAGACGCGGGTGTAACCTTCACTTACGAAGATATTCCAGCTGACATGCAGGACCTGGCCGAAGAATGGCACCAGAACCTGATCGAGTCCGCTGCTGAAGCTTCTGAAGAGCTGATGGAGAAATACCTGGGTGGTGAAGAACTGACTGAAGAAGAGATCAAAGTAGCTCTGCGTCAGCGCGTTCTGAACAACGAAATCATCCTGGTAACCTGTGGTTCTGCGTTCAAGAACAAAGGTGTTCAGGCGATGCTGGATGCGGTAATTGATTACCTGCCATCCCCGGTTGATGTACCTGCGATCAACGGTATGTTGGACGACGGTAAAGATACTCCTGCTGAACGTCACGCTAGCGATGATGAGCCGTTTGCTGCTCTGGCATTTAAAATCGCGACCGACCCGTTTGTAGGTAACCTGACCTTCTTCCGCGTGTATTCCGGTGTGGTTAACTCTGGTGATACCATCCTGAACTCCGTGAAAGCAGCACGTGAGCGTTTTGGTCGTATCGTTCAGATGCACGCTAACAAGCGTGAAGAGATCAAAGAAGTTCGCGCGGGCGACATCGCTGCAGCTATCGGTCTGAAAGACGTAACTACGGGTGACACTCTGTGTGATCCAAACGCGCCGATCATTCTGGAGCGTATGGAATTCCCTGAGCCGGTAATCTCTATCGCGGTTGAACCAAAAACCAAAGCTGACCAGGAAAAAATGGGTCTGGCTCTGGGCCGTCTGGCTAAAGAAGACCCGTCTTTCCGCGTATGGACTGACGAAGAATCTAACCAGACTATCATCGCCGGTATGGGTGAGCTGCACCTCGACATCATCGTTGACCGTATGAAGCGTGAATTCAACGTTGAAGCGAACGTTGGTAAACCTCAGGTTGCTTACCGTGAAGCGATTCGCGCGAAAGTTACCGATATCGAAGGTAAACACGCTAAGCAGTCTGGTGGTCGCGGTCAGTATGGTCACGTCATTATTGACATGTATCCGCTGGAGCCGGGCTCTAACCCGAAAGGTTACGAGTTCATCAACGACATCAAAGGTGGTGTAATTCCTGGTGAATACATCCCGGCCGTTGATAAAGGCATCCAGGAGCAGCTGAAAGCTGGTCCTCTGGCTGGTTACCCGGTAGTTGACCTGGGCGTGCGTCTGCACTTCGGTTCTTACCACGACGTTGACTCCTCCGAACTGGCGTTTAAACTGGCCGCTTCTATTGCCTTTAAAGATGGCTTTAAGAAAGCGAAACCAGTTCTGCTTGAGCCGATCATGAAGGTTGAAGTAGAAACTCCGGAAGAGAATACTGGTGACGTTATCGGTGACCTTAGCCGTCGTCGCGGTATGCTGCGCGGTCAGGAATCCAACGTGACTGGCGTTGTGATTCATGCTGAAGTTCCGCTGTCTGAAATGTTTGGATATGCAACTCAGCTGCGTTCTCTGACCAAAGGTCGTGCTTCTTACTCTATGGAGTTCCTGAAGTATGATGATGCGCCGAATAACGTTGCTCAGGCCGTAATCGAAGCCCGTGGTAAATAAGCCGCAGGGTTAAAACCAAAGTCCCGTGCTCTCTCCTGAAGGGGAGAGCACTATAGTAAGGAATATAGCCGTGTCTAAAGAAAAATTTGAACGTACAAAACCGCACGTCAACGTCGGTACTATCGGCCACGTTGACCATGGTAAAACTACTCTGACCGCTGCAATCACTACCGTACTGGCTAAAACCTACGGCGGTGCTGCTCGCGCATTCGACCAGATCGATAACGCGCCGGAAGAAAAAGCTCGTGGTATCACTATCAACACTTCTCACGTTGAATATGACACCCCGACTCGCCACTACGCACACGTAGACTGCCCGGGCCACGCCGACTATGTTAAAAATATGATCACCGGTGCTGCGCAGATGGATGGCGCGATCCTGGTTGTTGCTGCGACTGACGGCCCGATGCCGCAGACTCGTGAGCACATCTTGCTGGGTCGTCAGGTAGGCGTTCCGTACATCATCGTGTTCCTGAACAAATGCGACATGGTTGATGACGAAGAGCTGCTGGAACTGGTAGAAATGGAAGTTCGTGAACTTCTGTCTCAGTACGATTTCCCGGGCGACGACACTCCGATCATCCGTGGTTCTGCTCTGAAAGCGCTGGAAGGCGAAGCAGAGTGGGAAGCGAAAATCATCGAACTGGCTGGCTTCCTGGATTCTTACATTCCGGAACCAGAGCGTGCGATTGACAAGCCGTTCCTGCTGCCTATCGAAGACGTATTCTCCATCTCTGGCCGTGGTACCGTTGTTACCGGTCGTGTAGAGCGTGGTATTGTTAAAGTTGGCGAAGAAGTTGAAATCGTTGGTATCAAAGAGACTGCGAAGTCTACCTGTACCGGCGTTGAAATGTTCCGCAAACTGCTGGATGAAGGCCGTGCTGGTGAGAACGTAGGTGTTCTGCTGCGTGGTATCAAACGTGAAGAAATCGAACGTGGTCAGGTACTGGCTAAGCCGGGTTCAATCAAGCCGCACACCAAATTCGAATCTGAAGTTTATATTCTGTCCAAAGATGAAGGCGGCCGTCATACTCCGTTCTTCAAAGGCTACCGTCCGCAGTTCTACTTCCGTACAACTGACGTGACTGGCACCATCGAACTGCCGGAAGGCGTAGAGATGGTTATGCCGGGCGACAACATCAAAATGGTTGTTACCCTGATCCATCCGATCGCGATGGACGACGGCCTGCGTTTCGCAATCCGTGAAGGCGGCCGTACCGTTGGTGCGGGCGTTGTTGCTAAAGTTCTGAGCTAATTATTAGTTCTGAATTAGAAAAGGGCGCTTAGGCGCCCTTTTTGCTGTCGACTATTTGAGTTAATGAGGGAAATTGTTTACAGAAATTAGTGCAGGCGTATATTTAATAATACAGGCTATTGTAATCATAACTATTCTCATTTACACTTTGCGTATAAGTTGAACGGGAGTCTGTATGTACGTTTGTCTGTGTAATGGTGTAAACGATAAAAAAATTCGTCAGGCTGTGCGTCAATTCCACCCCCAGTCTTTTCAACAACTAAGAAAATTTATTCCCGTTGGAAATCAATGCGGTAAGTGCATTCGCGCAGCTCGAGAAATTATGGAAGATGAATTAACTCGCATGCCAGAATATCAAGAGATTGCCTGAAGCCCCCCTGCTTTTTTTGACATCTCTATAGGTCGAACTACGCTTCAATAAGTGGAAGCGGAGGGACTATATAATGAAAGGTGATGTCAAAATCATAACTTATCTCAATAAATTATTGGGAAATGAGCTTGTCGCAATTAATCAATACTTTCTCCACGCGAGAATGTTTAAGAACTGGGGCCTGATGCGCCTCAACGATGTCGAATACCACGAATCCATTGATGAAATGAAACATGCCGATAAGTATATCGAGCGTATTTTGTTTCTCGAAGGAATCCCTAACCTGCAAGATCTTGGCAAACTGCGCATCGGCGAGGATGTCGAGGAGATGTTGCAATCTGATTTACGGTTGGAACTGGAAGGGGCTAAAGATTTGCGAGAAGCTATTGCCTATGCCGATAGTGTCTATGACTATGTCAGCCGCGATATGCTAATTGAGATCCTTACAGACGAAGAAAGCCACATTGATTGGTTGGAAACTGAGCTCGACTTAATCGGTAAAATTGGCCTACAGAATTATCTCCAGTCACAAATTAAGGTGGCGGACTAATAAGCGTCTGCCATCCACACCAAAGACCCGCTGCTGCCAGAAAAGGGCCAAAAGGCAGCGGGTTGTATAATACCTGCCTTTTTCTTCCCGCTATGATCTTCATCCCAAGGGTGACACATGCGAGTATGGTTGCAATGAGCACTAGTTGAGGTAATACGCCCCATCCATGCCAGGCCCCAAGAGCGGCCAGAAATTTAACGTCACCGTAACCGATGCCTTCATATCCGCGCAGTCCTCTGTATAACCAGTAGATAGTAGCAAAGGACACATAGCCAGCGATCGCCCCCCATACCGCGCTTGAAAGAGTACTTTCTGATAAATATAGATGATAAAGCAAACCAACCCAGAGTAGAGGACAGGTAAATCGATCTGGAAGCAGACCATTTCGGTAGTCGCACCAACAGAGGATGAGTGATAACCCACAGTATAAAATAATAAATATTGAGGAAGTGACGAACATGGATGGTTCCTGTGATATGGCTGTAGTAGTGAGAGTGCTGAGAAGTCGTTCATGTATCAAAGGCCAATAATGTGCAATGGAAGTAGCTATCAGATGTATTTGCCTGCATTTCACAGCGTTGATGAACATGATGATCCCTGCTCTCAGAAGCCAGTGATGAATTACTAGACAATGCTTGCGTTGCGGCTGAATTTGCGTATAATGCGCGGGCCTGTCAAAGTTGACGGCCGGTTCGAAATGAACCCTGATAGCGAAATTGGCTATCAAACAATGTTCCCAATTGGGGAGCTATGTAAGAACGGTTACACTCTCCCATCAATCGTAATGGGTATGAGGAGTAACCATTTCGTCTATAAAATAATTGGAGCTCTGGTCTCATGCAGAACCAAAGAATCCGTATCCGCCTTAAAGCGTTTGATCATCGTCTGATCGATCAATCAACCGCGGAAATCGTCGAGACTGCTAAGCGCACTGGTGCGCAAGTCCGTGGTCCGATCCCGCTGCCGACCCGCAAAGAACGTTTCACCGTTCTGATCTCTCCGCACGTCAACAAAGACGCGCGCGATCAGTACGAGATTCGTACTCACAAGCGTCTGGTTGACATCGTTGAGCCAACTGAAAAAACCGTTGATGCTCTGATGCGTCTGGATCTGGCTGCCGGTGTAGACGTGCAGATCAGCCTGGGTTAATCAGGTCATCGAGCGATTGAGAGGTTGATACAATGATTGGTTTAGTCGGTAAAAAAGTGGGCATGACCCGCATCTTCACTGAAGATGGCGTATCTATCCCAGTAACCGTTATCGAAGTTGAAGCAAACCGCGTTACTCAGATCAAAGATCTGGCTAACGATGGCTATCGCGCTGTTCAGGTTACCACTGGTGCTAAAAAAGCTAACCGTGTAACCAAGCCGGAAGCTGGTCACTTTGCTAAAGCTGGCGTAGAAGCTGGCCGCGGCCTGTGGGAGTTCCGTCTGGCAGATGGTGAAGAATACACCGTTGGTCAGAACATTAGCGTTGAACTGTTTGCTGACGTTAAAAAAGTTGACGTAACCGGTACCTCTAAAGGTAAAGGTTTCGCTGGTACCGTTAAGCGCTGGAACTTCCGTACCCAGGACGCTACCCACGGTAACTCCTTGTCTCACCGCGTTCCGGGTTCTATCGGTCAGAACCAGACTCCGGGCAAAGTGTTCAAAGGCAAGAAAATGGCAGGTCAGCTGGGCAACGAACGCGTCACTGTTCAGAGCCTGGACGTAGTACGTGTTGACGCTGAGCGCAACCTGCTGCTGGTTAAAGGTGGAGTTCCGGGTGCAACCGGCTGCGACCTGATCGTTAAACCAGCTGTGAAGGCGTAAGGGGATAGCAATGGAATTAGTATTGAAAGACGCGCAGAGCGCGCTGACTGTTTCCGAAACTACCTTCGGTCGTGATTTCAACGAAGCGCTGGTTCACCAGGTTGTTGTTGCTTATGCAGCTGGTGCTCGTCAGGGTACTCGTGCTCAGAAGACTCGTGCTGAAGTAACTGGTTCAGGCAAAAAGCCGTGGCGCCAGAAAGGTACCGGCCGTGCGCGTTCAGGTTCTATCAAGAGCCCGATCTGGCGTTCAGGTGGCGTAACCTTCGCTGCACGTCCGCAGGACCACAGTCAAAAAGTTAACAAAAAGATGTACCGCGGCGCGCTGAAAAGCATTCTGTCCGAACTGGTACGTCAGGATCGTCTGATCGTTGTCGAGACGTTCTCTGTAGAAGCGCCTAAAACTAAGCTGCTGGCACAGAAACTGAAAGACATGGCTCTGGAAGATGTGCTGATCATCACCGGTGAGCTGGACGAAAACCTGTTCCTGGCTGCGCGCAACCTGCACAAGGTTGACGTACGCGATGCAACTGGTATTGACCCGGTTAGCCTGATCGCCTTCGACAAAGTCGTAATGACTGCTGATGCTGTTAAGCAAGTTGAGGAGATGCTGGCATGATTCGTGAAGAACGTTTACTGAAGGTGCTGCGTGCACCGCACGTTTCTGAAAAAGCGTCTGCTGCGATGGAAAAAACCAATACCATCGTTCTCAAAGTTGCTAAAGACGCGACTAAAGCAGAAATCAAAGCTGCTGTGCAGAAACTGTTTGAAGTCGAAGTCGAAGTCGTTAACACCCTGGTAGTTAAAGGGAAAGTTAAACGTCACGGACAGCGTATCGGTCGTCGTAGCGACTGGAAAAAAGCTTACGTCACCCTGAAGGAAGGCCAGAATCTGGACTTCGTTGGCGGCGCTGAGTAAGTCGGAGGAGTAATACAATGGCAGTTGTTAAATGTAAACCGACATCTCCGGGTCGTCGCCACGTCGTTAAAGTGGTCAACCCAGAGCTGCACAAGGGCAAACCTTTTGCTCCGCTGGTTGAAAAAAACAGCAAATCCGGTGGTCGTAACAACAATGGCCGCATCACCACTCGTCATATTGGTGGTGGTCACAAGCAGGCTTACCGTATTGTTGACTTCAAACGCAACAAAGACGGTATCCCGGCAGTTGTTGAACGTCTTGAGTACGATCCGAACCGTTCCGCGAACATCGCGCTGGTTCTGTACAAAGACGGTGAACGCCGTTACATCCTGGCCCCTAAAGGCCTGAAAGCTGGCGACCAGATTCAGTCTGGCGTTGATGCTGCAATCAAAGCAGGTAACACCCTGCCGATGCGCAATATCCCGGTTGGTTCTACCGTTCATAACGTAGAAATGAAACCAGGTAAAGGCGGTCAGCTGGCACGTTCCGCTGGTACTTACGTTCAGATCGTTGCTCGCGATGGTGCTTATGTCACCCTGCGTCTGCGTTCTGGTGAAATGCGTAAAGTCGAAGCAGACTGCCGCGCTACTCTGGGCGAAGTTGGCAATGCTGAGCATATGCTGCGCGTTCTGGGTAAAGCAGGTGCTGCACGCTGGCGTGGTGTTCGTCCTACCGTTCGCGGTACTGCGATGAACCCAGTCGACCACCCACATGGTGGTGGTGAAGGTCGTAACTTTGGTAAGCACCCGGTAACTCCGTGGGGCGTTCAGACCAAAGGTAAGAAGACCCGCAGCAACAAGCGTACTGATAAATTCATCGTACGTCGCCGTAGCAAATAATTTTAGAGGATAAGCCATGCCACGTTCTCTCAAGAAAGGTCCTTTTATTGACCTGCACTTGCTGAAGAAGGTAGAGAAAGCGGTGGAAAGCGGAGACAAGAAGCCCCTGCGCACTTGGTCCCGTCGTTCAACGATCTTTCCTAACATGATCGGTTTGACCATCGCTGTCCATAATGGTCGTCAGCACGTTCCAGTTTTTGTTTCCGACGAAATGGTTGGTCACAAACTGGGTGAATTCGCACCGACTCGTACTTATCGCGGCCACGCTGCTGATAAAAAAGCGAAGAAAAAATAAGGTAGGAGGAAGAGATGGAAACTTTAGCTCAACATCGCCATGCTCGTTCTTCTGCTCAGAAGGTTCGCCTTGTTGCTGACCTGATTCGCGGTAAGAAAGTGTCGCAGGCCCTGGATATTCTGACCTACACCAATAAGAAAGCGGCTGTACTGGTCAAGAAGGTACTGGAATCTGCCATTGCTAACGCTGAACACAACGATGGCGCTGACATTGACGATCTGAAAGTTACGAAAATTTTCGTAGACGAAGGCCCGAGCATGAAGCGCATTATGCCGCGTGCTAAAGGTCGTGCAGATCGCATCCTGAAGCGCACCAGCCACATTACTGTGGTTGTGTCCGATCGCTGAGACTCTGGAGACTAGCAATGGGTCAGAAAGTACATCCTAATGGTATTCGCCTGGGTATTGTCAAACCATGGAACTCTACCTGGTTCGCGAACACCAAAGAATTCGCTGACAACCTGGACAGCGATTTTAAAGTACGTCAGTTCTTGACTAAAGAACTGGCTAAAGCGTCTGTATCTCGTATCGTTATCGAGCGTCCGGCTAAGAGCATTCGTGTAACTATTCACACTGCTCGCCCGGGTATCGTTATCGGTAAGAAAGGCGAAGACGTAGAAAAACTGCGCAAGGTCGTAGCGGATATCGCTGGCGTTCCTGCACAGATCAATATTGCCGAAGTTCGTAAGCCTGAACTGGACGCTAAATTGGTTGCTGACAGCATCACTTCTCAGCTGGAACGTCGCGTTATGTTCCGTCGTGCTATGAAGCGTGCTGTACAGAACGCAATGCGTCTTGGCGCTAAAGGTATTAAAGTTGAAGTTAGCGGCCGTCTGGGCGGCGCGGAAATCGCACGTACCGAATGGTACCGCGAAGGTCGCGTACCGCTGCACACTCTGCGTGCTGACATCGACTACAACACCTCTGAAGCGCACACCACTTACGGTGTAATCGGCGTTAAGGTATGGATCTTCAAAGGTGAGATCCTGGGTGGTATGGCTGCTGTTGAACAACCGGAACCGGCTGCTCAACCTAAAAAGCAGCAGCGTAAAGGCCGTAAATAAGGAGCGTCGCTGATGTTACAACCAAAGCGTACAAAATTCCGTAAAGTGCACAAAGGCCGCAACCGTGGTCTGGCGCAGGGTACGGATGTTAGCTTCGGCACTTTCGGTCTGAAAGCTGTTGGCCGTGGTCGTCTGACTGCACGTCAGATCGAAGCAGCACGTCGTGCTATGACCCGTGCAGTTAAGCGTCAAGGTAAGATCTGGATCCGTGTATTCCCGGACAAACCGATCACTGAGAAGCCGCTGGAAGTTCGTATGGGTAAAGGTAAAGGTAACGTGGAGTACTGGGTTGCCTTGATTCAGCCGGGCAAAGTCCTGTACGAAATGGACGGAGTACCGGAAGAGCTGGCCCGTGAAGCATTCGGCCTGGCAGCAGCGAAACTGCCGATCAAAACCACCTTTGTAACTAAGACGGTGATGTAATGAAAGCAAAAGAGCTGCGTGAAAAAAGCGTTGAAGAGCTGAACGCTGAGCTGCTGAACCTACTGCGTGAGCAGTTCAACCTGCGTATGCAGGCTGCAAGTGGCCAGCTGCAACAGACTCATCTGCTGAAGCAAGTGCGTCGTGATGTTGCACGTGTTAAGACTTTACTGACTCAGAAGGCGGGTGCGTAATGACCGATAAAATCCGTACTCTGCAAGGTCGTGTGGTTAGTGACAAAATGGAGAAATCCATTGTTGTTGCTATCGAACGTATGGTGAAACACCCGGTATACGGTAAATTCATCAAGCGTACGACCAAACTGCACGTACATGACGAGAACAACGAATGCGGTATCGGCGACAAAGTTGAAATCGCTGAGTGCCGTCCGCTGTCCAAGACTAAGTCCTGGACGCTGGTTCGCGTTGTAGAGAAAGCGGTTCTGTAATACAGTACGCATTCTCAACGAATAAACGGCTCAGCAATGAGCCGTTTATTTTTTCTACCCATATTTGATTTGCGGTGTTATAATGCCGCGCCCTCGATATGGGGCTTTTTAACGACCCTCTTTTGGGTCTCAGTAGTAGTTGACATTAGCGGAGCACTAAAATGATCCAAGAACAGACTATGCTGAACGTCGCCGACAACTCCGGTGCACGTCGCGTAATGTGTATCAAGGTTCTGGGTGGCTCGCACCGTCGCTACGCAGGCGTAGGCGACATCATCAAGATCACCATCAAGGAAGCGATTCCGCGTGGTAAGGTCAAGAAAGGTGATGTGCTGAAGGCGGTAGTGGTGCGCACCAAGAAGGGTGTTCGTCGCCCGGACGGTTCTGTCATTCGCTTCGATGGTAATGCATGCGTTATTTTAAACAATAACAGCGAGCAACCTATCGGTACGCGTATTTTTGGGCCGGTAACTCGTGAGCTTCGTAACGAGAAGTTCATGAAAATTATCTCTCTGGCACCAGAAGTACTCTAAGGAGCGAATCATGGCAGCGAAAATCCGTCGTGATGACGAAGTTATCGTGTTAACCGGTAAAGATAAAGGTAAACGCGGTAAAGTAAAAAATGTCCTGTCTTCCGGCAAGGTCATTGTTGAAGGTATCAACCTGGTTAAGAAACATCAGAAGCCGGTTCCGGCCCTGAACCAACCAGGCGGCATTGTAGAGAAAGAAGCAGCTATTCAGATCTCTAACCTTGCTATCTTCAACGCGGCAACCGGCAAGGCTGACCGTGTAGGCTTTAGATTTGAAGAGGGCAAAAAAGTCCGTTTCTTTAAATCTAATAGCGAAACTATCAAGTAATTTGGAGTAGTACGATGGCGAAACTGCATGATTACTACAAAGACGAAGTAGTCGCTAAACTCATGACTGAGTTTAACTACAATTCTGTCATGCAAGTCCCTCGGGTCGAGAAGATCACCCTGAACATGGGTGTTGGTGAAGCGATCGCTGACAAGAAACTGCTGGATAACGCAGCAGCTGATCTGACAGCAATCTCCGGTCAAAAACCGTTAATCACCAAAGCACGCAAATCAGTTGCAGGCTTCAAAATCCGTCAGGGCTATCCGATCGGCTGTAAAGTAACTCTGCGTGGCGAGCGCATGTGGGAGTTCTTTGAGCGCCTGATCACTATTGCTGTACCGCGTATCCGTGACTTCCGTGGCTTGTCCGCTAAGTCTTTCGACGGTCGTGGTAACTACAGCATGGGTGTCCGTGAGCAGATCATCTTCCCAGAAATCGACTACGATAAAGTCGACCGCGTTCGTGGTTTGGATATTACCATTACCACTACTGCGAAATCTGATGAAGAAGGCCGCGCTCTGCTGGCTGCCTTTGACTTCCCGTTCCGCAAGTAAGGTAGGGTTACTTAATGGCTAAGCAATCAATGAAAGCACGCGAAGTAAAGCGCGTGGCTTTAGCTGATAAATTCTTCGCTAAACGCGCTGAACTGAAAGCTATCATCTCTGATGTGAACGCAACCGACGAAGATCGTTGGAATGCGGTTCTCAAGCTGCAGACTCTGCCGCGTGATTCCAGCCCGTCTCGTCAGCGTAATCGCTGCCGTCAAACAGGTCGTCCGCATGGTTTCCTGCGGAAGTTCGGGTTGAGCCGTATTAAGGTCCGTGAAGCCGCCATGCGCGGTGAAATCCCGGGTCTGAAAAAGGCTAGCTGGTAATTGTCACCAATTGAATCACGGGAGTAAAGACAGATGAGCATGCAAGATCCGATCGCGGATATGCTGACCCGTATCCGTAACGGTCAGGCCGCGAATAAAGCTGCGGTCACCATGCCTTCCTCCAAGCTGAAAGTGGCAATTGCCAACGTGCTGAAGGAAGAAGGCTTTATTGAAGATTTTAAAGTTGAAGGCGACATCAAGCCGGAACTGGAACTGACTCTTAAGTATTTCCAGGGTAAAGCTGTTGTAGAAAGCATTCAGCGTGTCAGCCGCCCAGGTCTGCGCATCTATAAACGTAAAGATGAGCTGCCGAAAGTTATGGCGGGTCTGGGTATCGCGGTTATTTCTACCTCTAAAGGTGTTATGACTGATCGTGCAGCGCGCCAGGCTGGTCTTGGTGGCGAAATTATCTGCTACGTAGCCTAATCGGAGGAAAAAATGTCTCGTGTTGCTAAAGCACCGGTCGTTGTTCCTGCCGGCGTTGATGTAAAAATCAACGGTCAGGTTATTACGATCAAAGGTAAGAATGGCGAGCTGACTCGTACTATCAACGATGCTGTTGAAGTTAAACATGCAGATAATGCACTGACCTTCGGTCCGCGTGATGGTTACGCTGACGGATGGGCTCAGGCGGGTACCGCGCGTGCCCTGCTTAACTCAGTAGTTATCGGTGTTACCGAAGGCTTCACTAAAAAGCTTCAGCTGGTTGGTGTAGGTTATCGTGCAGCGGTCAAAGGGGATGTAGTAAACCTGGCACTAGGTTTTTCTCATCCTGTTGAGCATAAGCTGCCGGCCGGTATCACTGCAGAATGTCCGACTCAAACTGAAATCGTGCTGAAAGGCGCTGATAAGCAGGTGATCGGCCAGGTTGCAGCAGATCTGCGCGCCTACCGTCGTCCTGAGCCTTATAAAGGCAAGGGTGTTCGTTACGCCGACGAAGTCGTGCGTACCAAAGAGGCTAAGAAGAAGTAAGGTAACACTATGGATAAGAAATCTGCTCGTATCCGTCGTGCGACCCGCGCACGCCGCAAGCTCCAGGAGCTGGGTGCAACTCGCCTGGTGGTACATCGTACCCCGCGTCATATTTACGCACAGGTAATTGCACCGAATGGTTCTGAAGTTCTGGTAGCTGCTTCTACTGTAGAAAAAGCTATCGCTGAACAATTGAAGTACACCGGTAACAAAGACGCGGCCGCAGCTGTGGGTAAAGCTGTTGCTGAACGCGCTCTGGAAAAAGGCATCAAAGATGTTTCCTTTGACCGTTCCGGGTTCCAATATCATGGTCGTGTCCAGGCACTGGCAGATGCTGCCCGTGAAGCTGGCCTTCAGTTCTAAGGTAGAGGTGTAAGATGGCTCACATCGAAAAACAAGCTGGCGAACTGCAGGAAAAGCTGATCGCGGTTAACCGCGTATCTAAAACCGTTAAAGGTGGTCGTATTTTCTCCTTCACAGCTCTGACTGTAGTTGGTGACGGTAACGGTCGCGTAGGTTTTGGTTACGGTAAAGCGCGTGAAGTTCCAGCAGCGATCCAGAAAGCGATGGAAAAAGCCCGTCGCAATATGATTAATGTCGCGCTGAACCACGGCACCCTGCAACACCCGGTTAAAGGTGTTCACACGGGTTCTCGTGTATTCATGCAGCCAGCTTCCGAAGGTACCGGTATTATCGCCGGTGGTGCAATGCGCGCCGTTCTGGAAGTTGCTGGAGTTCATAACGTTCTGGCTAAAGCATATGGTTCTACTAACCCGATCAACGTGGTTCGTGCAACTATTGATGGCCTGGAAAATATGAATTCTCCAGAAATGGTCGCTGCCAAGCGTGGTAAATCCGTTGAAGAAATTCTGGGGAAATAAACCATGGCAAAGACTATTAAAATTACTCAAACCCGCAGTGCAATCGGTCGTCTGCCGAAACACAAGGCAACGCTGCTTGGCCTGGGTCTGCGTCGTATTGGTCACACCGTAGAGCGCGAGGATACTCCTGCTGTTCGTGGTATGGTCAACGCGGTTTCCTTCATGGTTAAAGTTGAGGAGTAAGAGATGCGTTTAAATACTCTGTCTCCGGCCGAAGGCTCCAAAAAGGCGGGTAAACGCCTGGGTCGTGGTATCGGTTCTGGCCTCGGTAAAACCGGTGGTCGTGGTCACAAAGGTCAGAATTCTCGTTCTGGCGGTGGCGTACGTCGCGGTTTCGAAGGTGGTCAGATGCCTCTGTACCGTCGTCTGCCGAAATTTGGCTTCACTTCTCGTAAAGCAATGATCACTGCAGAAGTTCGTCTGTCTGATCTGGCTCATGTAGAAGGCGATGTAGTCGACCTGAACACGCTGAAAGCGGCTAACATTATCGGTATCCAGATCGAGTTCGCGAAAGTGATCCTGTCTGGTGAGGTATCTCGTCCGGTAACTGTTCGTGGCCTGCGCGTGACTAAAGGTGCTCGTGCTGCTATCGAAGCTGCTGGCGGTAAAATTGAGGAATAAGTAGCAGATGGCTAAGCAACCGGGATTAGATTTTCAAAGTGCCAAAGGTGGGATTGGCGAGCTGAAACGCAGACTTTTGTTTGTAATCGGTGCGTTGATTGTGTTCCGTATTGGCTCTTTTATTCCGATCCCTGGTATTGATGCCACTGTACTTGCCAAACTGCTTGAGCAACAGCGAGGCACCATCATTGAAATGTTCAACATGTTCTCTGGTGGTGCTCTCAGCCGTGCTTCTATCTTTGCCTTGGGTATCATGCCGTATATTTCGGCATCGATCATTGTCCAGCTGCTAACGGTTGTTTATCAGCCGTTGGCGGAGCTTAAGAAAGAAGGGGAGTCTGGTCGTCGTAAGATCAGCCAGTACACCCGCTACGGTACTCTGGTGCTGGCGATATTCCAGTCGATTGGTATTGCTACTGGTCTACCGAATATGCCTGGTATGCAGGGCTTGGTCATTAACCCAGGTTTTGCGTTCTATTTCACCGCTGTTGTGAGTCTGGTTTCAGGAACGATGTTCCTGATGTGGCTAGGCGAACAGATTACTGAGCGTGGTATCGGTAACGGTATTTCGATCATTATCTTCGCTGGTATTGTTGCGGGACTCCCGCCGGCCATCGCCCATACTATCGAGCAAGCGCGTCAAGGCGACCTGCACTTCCTCCTGTTGCTGTTGGTTGCAGTATTAGTATTTGCAGTGACCTTCTTTGTTGTCTTTGTAGAACGTGGTCAACGCCGTATTGTGGTTAACTACGCGAAACGTCAACAGGGTCGTCGTGTCTATGCTGCACAGAGCACACATTTACCGCTGAAAGTGAATATGGCAGGGGTAATCCCGGCAATCTTCGCTTCCAGTATTATTCTGTTCCCGGCTACCATCACGTCATGGTTCGGGGGCGGTACTGGTTGGAACTGGCTGACAACAATTTCGCTGTATTTGCAGCCTGGGCAACCGCTTTATGTGTTACTCTATGCGTCTGCAATCATCTTCTTCTGTTTCTTCTACACGGCTTTAGTATTCAACCCGCGTGAAACAGCAGATAACCTGAAGAAGTCCGGTGCATTTGTACCAGGAATTCGTCCGGGAGAGCAAACGGCGAAGTATATCGATAAAGTAATGACTCGTCTGACTTTGGTCGGTGCGTTGTACATTACTTTTATCTGCCTGATCCCGGAGTTCATGCGTGATGCAATGAAAGTACCGTTCTACTTCGGTGGGACCTCACTGCTTATCGTTGTCGTTGTGATTATGGACTTTATGGCTCAAGTGCAAACTCTGATGATGTCAAGTCAGTATGAGTCTGCATTGAAGAAGGCGAACCTGAAAGGCTACGGCCGCTAACAGGGCGCCCGAGAAGTTACGGAGAGTAAAAATGAAAGTTCGTGCTTCCGTCAAGAAATTATGCCGTAACTGCAAAATCGTTAAGCGCGATGGCGTCATCCGCGTGATTTGCAGTGCCGAGCCGAAGCATAAACAGCGCCAAGGCTGATTTATTCGCATATTTTTCTTGCAAAGTTGGGTTGAGCTGGCTAGATTAGCCAGCCAATCTTTTGTATGTCTGTACGTTTCCATTTGAGTATCCTGAAAACGGGCTTTTCAGCATGGTGCGTACATATTAAATAGTAGGAGTGCATAGTGGCCCGTATAGCAGGCATTAACATTCCTGATCACAAACATACCGTCATTGCATTAACTGCAATTTTCGGTATCGGCAAGACCCGCTCTAAAGCCATCTGTGCTGACACGGGTATCGCTGAAAATGTTAAGATCAGTGAGCTGTCTGAAGAACAAATTGAATCCCTGCGTGAAGCAGTAGGTAAATTTGTCGTTGAAGGTGATCTGCGCCGTGAAATCACCCTGAGCATCAAGCGTCTTATGGACCTTGGTTGCTATCGTGGTTTACGCCATCGTCGTGGTCTTCCGGTTCGCGGTCAGCGTACTAAGACCAACGCACGTACCCGCAAGGGTCCGCGTAAACCGATCAAGAAATAGTCGGGGTGATTGAATAATGGCAAAGGCACCAGTTCGTGCACGTAAGCGTGTAAGAAAACAAGTCTCTGATGGCGTGGCTCATGTCCATGCTTCTTTTAACAACACCATCGTTACCATTACTGATCGTCAGGGTAACGCGCTGGGTTGGGCAACAGCCGGTGGTTCCGGTTTCCGTGGTTCTCGCAAATCCACTCCGTTTGCAGCTCAGGTTGCAGCAGAGCGTTGCGCTGAAGCCGTAAAAGAATACGGCATCAAGAATCTGGAAGTTATGGTTAAAGGTCCGGGTCCAGGTCGCGAATCTACTATTCGTGCACTGAACGCCGCTGGTTTTCGCATCACGAACATTACTGATGTGACTCCGATCCCTCATAACGGTTGTCGTCCGCCGAAAAAACGTCGCGTATAACGCGTTCGTTTCTAGGATTGTTGGAGAAAGAAAATGGCAAGATATTTGGGTCCTAAGCTCAAGCTGAGCCGTCGTGAGGGCACTGACTTATTCCTTAAGTCTGGCGTTCGCGCGATCGATACCAAGTGTAAAATTGAACAAGCTCCTGGCCAGCATGGTGCGCGTAAACCGCGTCTGTCTGACTATGGTGTGCAGTTGCGTGAAAAGCAAAAAGTTCGCCGTATGTACGGTGTGCTGGAGCGTCAGTTCCGTAACTATTATAAAGAAGCAGCACGTCTGAAAGGCAACACTGGTGAAAACCTGTTGACTCTGCTGGAAGGTCGTCTGGACAACGTTGTATACCGTATGGGCTTCGGCGCGACTCGTGCTGAATCACGTCAGCTGGTTAGCCACAAAGCTATCATGGTAAACGGTCGTGTTGTTAACATCGCTTCTTATCAGGTTAAGGCGAATGACGTTGTCAGCATTCGTGAGAAAGCGAAAAAGCAATCTCGCGTGAAAGCCGCTCTGGAGCTGGCTGAGCAGCGTGAAAAGCCAACCTGGCTGGAAGTTGATGCTGGCAAGATGGAAGGTACGTTCAAGCGTCAGCCGGAACGTTCTGATCTGTCTGCGGACATTAACGAACACCTGATCGTCGAGCTTTACTCCAAGTAAAGCTTAGTACCAAAGAGAGGACACAATGCAGGGTTCTGTGACAGAGTTTCTAAAACCGCGCCTGGTCGATATCGAGCAAGTGAGTTCGACGCACGCCAAGGTGACCCTTGAGCCTTTAGAGCGTGGCTTTGGCCATACTCTGGGTAACGCACTGCGCCGTATTCTGCTCTCATCGATGCCGGGTTGCGCGGTGACCGAGGTTGAGATTGATGGTGTACTTCATGAGTACAGCACCAAAGAAGGCGTTCAGGAAGATATCCTTGAAATCCTGCTCAACCTGAAAGGGCTGGCGGTGAGAGTTCAGGGTAAAGATGAAGTTATTCTTACTCTGAATAAATCTGGCATTGGCCCTGTGACTGCAGCCGACATCACCCATGATGGTGATGTTGAAATCGTCAAGCCGCAGCACGTGATCTGCCACCTGACCGATGAGAACGCAGCTATTAGCATGCGTATCAAAGTTCAGCGCGGTCGTGGTTATGTGCCGGCTTCTGCCCGAATTCATTCGGAAGAAGATGAGCGCCCAATCGGCCGTCTGCTGGTCGACGCATGTTATAGCCCTGTAGAGCGTATTGCCTACAATGTTGAAGCAGCGCGTGTAGAACAGCGTACCGACCTGGACAAGCTGGTCATCGAAATGGAAACCAACGGCACAATCGATCCTGAAGAGGCGATTCGTCGTGCGGCAACCATCCTGGCAGAACAACTGGAAGCTTTCGTTGACTTACGCGATGTACGTCAGCCGGAAGTGAAAGAAGAGAAACCAGAATTCGATCCGATCCTGCTGCGCCCTGTTGACGATCTCGAATTGACTGTCCGCTCTGCTAACTGCCTCAAGGCAGAAGCTATCCACTATATCGGTGATCTGGTACAGCGTACCGAGGTTGAGTTGCTGAAAACGCCGAACCTGGGTAAAAAATCTCTTACCGAGATTAAAGACGTGCTGGCTTCACGTGGTCTGTCTCTGGGCATGCGCCTGGAAAACTGGCCACCGGCAAGCATTGCTGACGAGTAACCGGATCACAGGTTAAGGTTTTACTGAGAAGGATAAGGTCATGCGCCATCGTAAGAGTGGTCGTCAACTGAACCGCAACAGCAGCCATCGCCAGGCTATGTTCCGTAACATGGCTGGTTCGCTGGTTCGTCATGAGATCATCAAGACGACCCTGCCGAAAGCGAAAGAACTGCGTCGCGTAGTTGAGCCGCTGATTACTCTTGCCAAGACTGATAGCGTAGCTAATCGTCGTCTGGCATTCGCCCGTACTCGTGATAACGAGATCGTGGCAAAACTGTTTAACGAGCTGGGCCCGCGTTTCGCGAGCCGCGCCGGTGGTTACACTCGCATTCTGAAGTGTGGCTTCCGTGCAGGCGACAACGCGCCGATGGCATACATCGAGCTGGTTGATCGCTCTGAATCGAAAGCAGAAGCTGCTGCAGAGTAATCTGTAGTAACGTAGAAAAACCCGCCTAGGCGGGTTTTTTTATATCCCCTATCATCCCGCTTCACTACAATATCTGTACTATTTTTGTTCATCCCCGGAGCCGTATCATGTGGTTACTGGATCAGTGGGCAGAGCGCCATATCCTCGATGCTCAAAACAAAGGTGAATTCGATAATCTTCCAGGCTGCGGAGAACCGCTTATGTTGGATGATGATTCACATGTTCCACCAGAGCTACGCGCCAGTTATCGGTTGCTTAAAAATGCAGGCTGTTTACCTCCCGAACTGGAACATCGGAAAGAAGCAATCGTGCTTGTAGACTTACTCAGGAACGTTCAGGAAAACGAACCGTGCTGCGTGGAGTGGAGTCGTCGTCTTGCCTTGGTTGAACTAAAGCTACGGCAAGCAGGTCTTAATACTGACTTTTTGCGTGGCGATTATGTAGATAAGTTACTGCATAAGATCAATGAGGAGCAATAATGTATCGCATCGGTGAACTGGCAAAATTGGCAGACGTTACTCCTGATACCATTCGCTATTATGAAAAACAGAAGATGATGGAGCATAACGTACGTACTGAAGGAGGATTTCGTCTCTATTCAGACAACGATCTGCAGAGACTCCGTTTTATTCGTTACGGCAGGCAATTGGGTTTCACATTGGAATCGATTCGCGAACTTCTTTCGATCCGAATAGATCCGGAGCATCATACTTGTCAGGAGTCGAAAGGTATCGTTAAGGCTCGTTTAAGGGAAGTTGAATCTCGGATCAAAGAGCTACAAACTATGCGTCGGTCATTGCAGCGGCTTAATGACGCATGCTGTGGGACCGCACACAGTAGTATTTATTGTTCGATCCTTGAGGCGCTTGAGCAAGGAGCCAGTAGCCAAAACGCAGAGCGTTGATTTCTACATCGCGCAGATCTACACTTGCATCGATTTTTACTAATCAGGAGAGTTTATGAGCCACTACCAACATACTAAAGGGAAAATAAAAGATAACGCCATTGAGGCACTACTTCATGACCCCTTGTTCAGGCAGCGAGTTGAGAAGAATAAGAAAGGAAAAGGAAGTTACCAGCGTAAAGATAAACATACGGGGCGTAATGAGCGGGAGGCCAGTGGCAAGAGAGTTAAGCACTTTTTTACCACTGGCCTTCTGCTTTTAATATTCTAATTAAGAACGATTGTTTTGTTCTTTTAGCAAGTCGCGAATTTCACTGAGCAAGACTTCTTCTTTGCCTGGAGCCGGCGGCGCAGCTGGAGCTTCTTCTTTTTTGCGGTTTAGTCTATTTATCAGTTTAATTGCCATAAAAATGGCAAATGCAACGATGACAAAGTCAAAAACGTTTTGGATGAATACACCATAGTGCATGACGACTGCGGGGATATCCCCCTGCGCATCACGAAGCGTAACCGCAAACTGTTTAAAATCGATCCCGCCAATAAGCAAACCTAATGGCGGCATAATTATATCGGCGACTAGCGACGATACAATCTTACCGAATGCGGCACCAATGATGACACCGACAGCCAGGTCAACAACATTCCCGCGCATCGCGAATTCGCGAAATTCTTTTAAAAAACTCATTTTATTCTCCTTGGGCCAGCTAACACTGATAAGTTTAACAAATGTATTCCTATTTTCCATTGCCAGGGAATAATTGCATAGAAATATTATCCATTGATAAATAAGGGATAAAGGAAAGGCGCCAGCATGACGCCTGAAACTACAGGAAGAAGGGGCTTGGTTGGAAGAGTCTCTCAACATCGGAGATAAATTTTTTGTCAGTCAGGAACATAATGACATGATCGCCTTGCTCAATACGCAGATTGTTATTAGCTATCATGACATCATTACCGCGTACAACGGCGCCAATGATGGTTCCTGGGGGAAGTTTAATCTCATCGATCGCTCGGCCGACTACCCGTGAAGTGCTTTCATCACCATGAGCCACAGCCTCAATGGCTTCTGCAACTCCACGTCGTAGTGAAGAAACGCCGACAATATCCGCCTTACGAACGTGGCTAAGTAGTGCAGATATTGTTGCCTGCTGTGGTGAGATCGCAATGTCGATCA
The DNA here is from genome assembly GCF_013705725.1 of Klebsiella sp. RHBSTW-00484. Lineage (NCBI taxonomy): Bacteria > Pseudomonadati > Pseudomonadota > Gammaproteobacteria > Enterobacterales > Enterobacteriaceae > Klebsiella > Klebsiella sp. RHBSTW-00484. The sequence continues at coordinate 558,138 of NZ_CP055481.1, forward strand.
CGCTACCCTGAACAAGATCAACATAGGCGCGACGTTGGATGAGTACCATGACTTTTTTGGCCCCCATACGTTTAGCTAACATCGCAGACATAATATTGGCTTCATCATCATTGGTGACTGCAATGAAGAGATCAACTTGATCAATATGCTCCTCAGCCAGTAATTCCTGATCTGAGGCGTCTCCGTAAAAGACGATGGTATTTTGCAGTTTCTCTGCGAGTTCCGCTGCGCGCTGCTGGTTGCGCTCAATAAGTTTGACGCTGTAATCTTTCTCCAGCCGATGAGCAAGCCCAGCTCCGATGTTTCCTCCGCCGACCAGCATAATGCGCTTGTAAGGTTTCTCCAGGCGCTGAAGTTCGCTCATTACTGCGCGGATATGCTGAGATGCGGCGATGAAAAACACTTCGTCACCAGCTTCAACGATTGTTGACCCTTGCGGCCTGATTGGTCGATCGTGGCGGAAAATAGCTGCTACGCGCGTATCAATATGTGGCATATGTTCGCGCATAGTTGAAAGTGCATTACCGACCAGAGGACCGCCATAATAGGCCTTAACCACAGCCAGGCTGACTTTCCCTTCAGCAAAATTAACAACCTGTAGGGCGCCAGGATACTCAATTAAGCGATATATATTATTAATTACCAGCTGTTCTGGTGCAATCAGGTGGTCAATAGGGACAGCTTCTGAGTGAAAGAGTTTATCAGCATCTCGTACATAATCCGGAGAACGGATACGGGCAATACGATTTGGAGTATTAAATAGCGAATAGGCGACCTGACAGGCTACCATGTTGGTTTCATCTGAGTTGGTGACTGCAACCAGCATGTCTGCATCGTCTGCACCAGCTTCACGTAGTACGCGTGGGTGCGAGCCATGCCCCTGCACTACACGCAGATCGAATTTATCCTGCAAGCTGCGAAGACGGTCGCCATTTGTATCAACTAGCGTAATATCGTTGTTCTCTCCAACTAGATTTTCCGCCAGAGTTCCGCCTACCTGTCCAGCGCCAAGAATAATAATCTTCATCAGCAGTGACCTGTTATTTCCGGTTTTTAATCAGCTTAGCGTAAAAGAATCCATCACCTTCTTCTGTCCCAGGGAGATTTTGCAATCCTGGTTTCTCAAGAGTTCCTGTTGTGCTCAACTCTGCATCTGATGTGCGAGTAAGGAAAGCTGCAATTTGCTCACAGTTCTCTTCTGGTAAAATTGAGCAGGTGGCGTAAACCAGCGTTCCGCCGGGCTTTAGATGGGGCCAAATGGCATCAAGAATTTTGGCCTGCAGCTGTGCCAACTCGGCAATGTCACTATCGCGCCGCAACCATTTGATATCCGGATGGCGACGAATAACCCCTGTTGCGGAGCAAGGTGCGTCAAGCAGGATACGATCGAATATTTCATCACCACACCATTGCTCTGGAGAGCATCCATCACCCTGTTTAACCTGCGCCTTGAGGCCAAGGCGTTTAAGATTGTCATAGACGCGGGAAAGTCGCTGTTCATCAATATCAACGGCCATTACGCTAGCCTGTGGTGCAACTTCCAGGATATGGGTTGTTTTGCCGCCAGGTGCCGCGCAGAGGTCGAGAATCCTTTCTCCGTTCTCGGGGGTCAAATAATGCATACAACCTTGCGCTGAAGCATCCTGGACTGTAACCCAACCTTCATCAAAACCCGGTAAGGAATGAACAGGGGCTGGAGATGCCAGACGAACAGCATCCGGGTAGCCTGAATGTGCAAAGCCTTGTAATCCTGCTTCTTTCAGTAACTCGAGCCATTCATCGCGAGAGTGATGGGCGCGGTTAACGCGTAACCACATTGGCGGGCGTTGATTATTGGCATCTGCAATCGCCTGCCACTGCCGCGGCCAGGCCTGTTGAATGCGCTTAAGTAGCCATTTGGGGTGGAGGAAGCGATTTTCGGTTTGTGCAAATTCAGCCAGCAGTTCTTCCTGTTGACGTTGGAACTGGCGCAACACACCGTTAATAAGTCCCTTCAACTGGGGGCGCTTTACGGCGACGGCGCCTTCCACCGTTTCTGCCAGTGCGGCATGAGCAGGAATACGGGTGTAGAGCAACTGATATAAGCCCACCATGATTAAAAAATGAATGGTGCGCTGTTTACCCTTCATCGGGCGGTCCATCAGTTTATTGATTAACCACTCCAACTGGTTCAGGGTACGCAGAACGCCAAAGCACAGCTCTTGCAGCAGGGCTTTGTCTTTCTCACCGACTTTCTGTTGTAACGGAGGCAAAACGTTGCTTAACGATTGCCCTTGTTCAACGACTTGTTCAATAGCTTGGGCAGCCAGGCTGCGTAAGTTAAGATTTTTTTTCATAAGAGTAAAAATAAAAATGCCCGGCGAAACCGGGCTTTAGAAGAGAGAATCGTCAGGCGAGACGATGACCGGGGATAAACCACTCCCGACGAGAATTCAGCAAATCCTGTGCACTCATTGCTTTTTTACCCGCTGGCTGCAGCGACTCCAGATTCAGGATACCGTCGCCAGTTGCCATCTGGATACCCAATTTGCTGACTGCCACGATAGTGCCGGGTTCAGCACTGCTTGTATCGGTGCTAACCGATGCACGCCAGACTTTTACTGGTTGTTCATCAATTTCTAGCCAGCTTATTGGCCATGGATTGAATGCCCGAATGCAACGTTCAAGCTGCACGGCAGAAAGTGACCAGTCAATACGCGCTTCTTCTTTGCTTAGCTTCTCGGCATAGCTGACTAGCGTTTCGTCTTGTACTTCAGGTTTTGCTGTACCACTAACCAGTTGAGCCAGAGTTTCCAGTAATCCTTGTGGCCCAAGAACCGCCAATTTATCGTACAAGCTACCGCTGGTGTCTTCTCCAGTAATTGGGCAAGACAGTTTATACAACATATCACCAGTATCGAGCCCTACGTCCATTTGCATAATGGTCACGCCTGTCTCGGTATCACCAGCCCATAATGCACGCTGGATTGGCGCCGCACCGCGCCAACGTGGCAACAAAGAACCGTGAACGTTGAGGCAACCCAGACGTGGCATGTCCAGAACCTGCTTGGGGAGGATTAATCCATAAGCAACTACAACCATCACATCGGCGTTCAGCGAGGCAACCAGCTGCTGATTTTCCTGCGGGCGCAGTGAAGAGGGTTGAAATACCGGCAGACCATTTGCTTCAGCCAGTATTTTGACAGGACTCGGCATGAGTTTTTTGCCACGGCCTGCAGGCCTGTCTGGCTGAGTGAATACACCGACGATCTCATACTCAGATGACAACAGTGCGTCAAGATGACGCGCTGCAAAATCGGGCGTTCCCGCAAAAATTATACGTAATGATTGTGACACGTTAGTCCTTGTCTTCAGGCTCGTGCGTTCAGGCGATCCAGTTTTTCAACTTTCTGGCGGATACGCTGTTGCTTAAGCGGGGACAGATAATCAATAAATAGTTTGCCTACTAGATGATCCATTTCATGTTGGATACAAATGGCTAGTAAACCATCGGCTGACAGTTCAAACGGCTTACCCTCACGATCCAGAGCCCGAATCCTTACATTTTCGGCACGTGGTACCAACGCACGCTGCTCAGGAATGGAAAGGCAGCCTTCCTCAATCCCAGTTTCACCGTCTTTTTCCAGCAATTCTGGATTAATTAACACCAGACGCTCTTCTCGATTCTCTGACACATCAATAACAATAATGCGCTGATGGATGTCCACCTGCGTAGCGGCCAGACCAATGCCTTCCTCAGCGTACATTGTCTCGAACATATCATCGACGATACGCTGAATTTCCGCATTCACTTCTTTGACCGGCTCAGCGACTTTGCGAAGGCGCTCGTCCGGAATATGTAACACTTGCAAAACTGCCATAAAGATCCAGAGTTGTATTCAGGAGTTGATAAGATTATTAGCTCTATTCTAGACAAAACCCCCCGCAATTGACAGTCTCGCTGTCCAATCGCAAAGATTGCTAAAGCCGCTTATGGCGGAGGGGAATAGGGATGACGCCTACAGAAATTTGGTTACGCCTGATGAAAGTGAGCAGCCTGTATGGCGACGAAATGGTGATGGTTGCTCATCAGTTATGTTCAATCCCAACAATAGATCATGAGAGTTTGAATGCCTGCGGTTTGAATAAGGTGCAATCGAAACATTTTCTTGGAATTAATCAACGTGAGATTGATACAACACTGCAATGGCTGGAACGACCAAATTGTTATCTACTTACTGCTGACGATCCTCTCTATCCTCCCCAGCTACGAGCCATTGTGGACTATCCTGGCGCACTTTTAGCTTGTGGCGATCCGGTATTACTGAGCAACCGACAGTTAGCCGTAGTGGGCAGTCGCGCGCATTCATGGTATGGCGCTCGTTGGGGGAAAATGTTTTGTGAGGTTTTAGTTCGCTATGGCATTACGATCACTAGCGGATTGGCTTTAGGTATTGATGGTATAGCTCATCGTGGCGCACTGGAGGGGCAAGGAAAAACCGTTGCCGTTTTAGGGAATGGTTTAAGAGAGATTTATCCTCGCCGCCATCAAGCATTAGCAGAACAAATAACTAGCAGTGGCGGCGTTGTACTCTCCGAATTTCCTCTTTTTACTCCCCCATTACCGGGCAACTTTCCCCGCCGTAACCGGATTATCAGTGGATTAAGTGTTGGCGTATTGGTTATCGAGGCAGCATTAAAAAGTGGCTCATTAGTGACTGTTCGCTGTGCTCTGGAACAGGGAAGGGAAGTCTTCGCATTACCCGGACCTATTGGTAGTCCTGGTTCCGAAGGTCCACATTGGCTTATCAAGCAAGGAGCCATTCCCGTTACCGCACCGGAAGATATAGTTGAATATTGGCAGCATGAGCTGCTATGGGTCTTCGATGAGCCTGATAACGTAAATAATTGCGACAATCAGCCACCTGTAGCATTGCCATTTCCAGAGCTCCTGGCTAACGTAGGAGATGAGGTAACACCTGTTGACGTTGTCGCTGAACGTGCCGGCCAATCTGTGCCAGTGACCGTAGCTCAGCTACTTGAACTGGAGTTAGCAGGCTGGATCGCAGCTGTACCCGGCGGCTATGTCCGATTAAGGAGGGCAAGCCATGTTCGACGTACTCATGTATTTATTTGAGACTTACATCCATAACGAAGCAGAAATGCGAGTGGACCAGGATAAACTGACTCGGGATCTTACCGATGCAGGTTTTGAACGGGAGGACATCTATAACGCGCTGATGTGGCTCGAGAAACTGGCTGATTATCAAGAGGGCCTTATTGCGCCCATGCAGCTTGCTTCTGACCCACTCTCCTTACGAGTATATACCGATGAGGAGTGTCAGCGTCTGGATGCGAGCTGCAGAGGATTCTTATTATTCCTTGAGCAAATTCAGGTGTTGAACCTCGAAACGCGGGAAATGGTGATAGAACGCGTACTGGCGCTGGATACGGCAGAGTTCGATTTGGAGGATCTGAAGTGGGTCATCCTGATGGTGCTGTTTAATATTCCGGGCTGCGAAAACGCCTATCAGCAAATGGAAGAATTACTCTTCGAAGTAAATGAAGGTATGCTGCATTAATCTTTTCGCAGCGACACTAGAGTTGTTATGACCAAATCAGCACTGTTTTCGGTGCGTAAAAACGAGCCTTGCCCCCAGTGTGGGGCTGAACTTGTAATACGTTCTGGGAAACATGGGCCTTTTCTCGGCTGTTCACATTATCCGGACTGTGATTATGTCCGTTCCCTGAAGAATCAGGCGGACGGGCATATTGTCAAAGTTCTGGAGGGGCAGGTGTGTCCGTCTTGCGGCGCCATATTGGTACTGCGGCAAGGACGTTTTGGTATGTTTATTGGTTGTAGCAACTACCCAGAATGTGAGCATACTGAACTCATTGATAAACCTGATGAGACTGCAATAGCCTGCCCGCAGTGTAGTCAGGGACATCTGGTCCAACGTCGTTCACGTTTCGGAAAAAACTTTTATTCCTGCGATCGCTACCCTGATTGTCAGTTCGTAATTAATTTTAAGCCAGTGGCGGGTGAGTGCCCAGAGTGTCATTACCCTCTACTAATCGAAAAGAAAACGGTGCAGGGCGTAAAGCGTTTTTGTGCCAGCAAACAATGTGGAAAGCCGACACCGGCGGAATAATCAGTGAATAATAACCTGCTCTCAGAAACCATCGCACATGCAGTTTCGGTCCTGAACAATGAACTTGTCATCGCCTATCCTACGGAAGCTGTTTTTGGCGTCGGCTGTGATCCCGATAGCGAAAAAGCCGTCATGCATTTGTTGGCGCTTAAACAGCGACCGGTTGATAAAGGACTGATCCTAATCTCCGCTAACTTTGAACAGCTCAAACCTTATATTGATGATTCACAACTTAGCGATGAGCGGCGTGCTGCTATTTTTTCCTGCTGGCCTGGGCCGGTGACCTTTGTATTCCCTGCTCTCGATTCTACACCCCGTTGGTTGACCGGCCGTTTTGATTCGCTGGCAGTGCGAGTAACGGATCACCCGCAGGTAGTTGAGTTGTGTGAGGCTTACGGTAAACCATTGGTTTCTACTAGCGCCAATTTATCTGGTGAGCCACCTTGCCGCACGACTGCTGAGGTTTATGCGCAGTTTGGCGCTAGCTTCCCGGTAGTTGATGGGGTAACCGGTGGGCGTCAGAATCCTTCTGAAATACGTGATGCCTTGACGGGCGAACTCTTCCGCCAAGGATAACTTATGGAAACCTACGCAGTATTTGGACACCCGATTGCTCATAGCAAGTCACCATCTATTCATCAGCTCTTTGCGAAGCAGCTGCAGATTACGCATCCCTATGGGCGAGTCCTTGCTCCCCTTGATGATTTCGTAAATACTCTTAACGCTTTTTTTGGTGATGGTGGCAAGGGAGCTAACGTCACCGTTCCTTTCAAAGAAGAGGCTTTCGCGCGAGCAGATGAGTTAACCGAACGCGCGGCACTGGCCGGTGCTGTTAATACCCTTAAACGGCTGGAGGATGGCCGGTTGCTGGGGGACAACACCGATGGCGTGGGGCTACTGAGTGATTTAGAACGACTCGATTTCATTAAACCTGGTTTTCGGGTTCTGCTTATTGGTGCAGGTGGTGCTTCACGTGGCGTATTGCTGCCTCTTTTATCGCTGGATTGCGCTGTCACTATTGTGAATCGTACATTTTCGCGTGCGCATGAACTGGCAACGCTGTTTGCTCATACTGGCAGCGTCCGTGCTCTGGATATAGAAGCATTAAATGGTCAGGTGTTTGATCTCATCATTAATGCCACATCTAGCGGTATTGAAGGAGAAGTCCCTGCTATCCCCGTTTCGCTAATCAACACTCATGTCTATTGCTATGACATGTTTTATCAGAAAGGTTGCACGCCATTTTTACGTTGGTGTCAGCAACATGGTACTAAAAGATGTGCTGATGGGCTGGGAATGCTGGTGGCACAGGCTGCACACTCAGTACTATTGTGGCACGGTGTTCTACCGGAAATTGCCCCTGTAATTCTGGCTTTGCATGAGGAATTGAACACGTGAACCAGGCTATTCAATTTCCCGACAGGGAAGTATGGGATGACGAGCGTCAGTGTATCGCTTTTCCAGCATTAGTTAATGGTATGCAACTGATCTGTGCCATAAAGCTAACAACGCTTCAGCAACGTTTTGGTGACGAAGATCCAGAACTGTGCCTGGCCGCATTTCGTGAACATCGTTGGGATCTGGAAGAGGAAGCCCACGAATTAATCTGCGACCAGCAAGAAGACGCTCAAGGATGGGTCTGGTTTTCCTGAGCGAGATAATCATTTTTCCATTTCACATAGTTGTTTGCTGAATACCTTAGCCCCACAATTTCCGCCTCCGTGAGGGGGCGTCTTTGTTTAACCGGGTTGCCAAAATAAAGGTAGCCGCTTTCCAGACGTTTGTTTTGTGGAACCAGACTACCGGCACCAATCATGACGTCATCCTCCACAATGACACCATCCAGTACAATCGACCCCATACCAACCAGCACGCGGTTAGCTATAGTGCAGCCGTGCAGCATAACTTTATGACCGACGGTCACATCATCGCCAATAATCAGTGGATTGCCATGTGGATTATATGAAGACTTATGAGTGACATGTAAGACGCTGCCGTCCTGAATGTTGGAGCGCGCGCCTATTTCCACATAATTCACATCACCGCGAATTGTGACCATTGGCCAGATACTGACATCATCAGCAATTCTGACATCGCCGATCACCACGCTACTGGTGTCGATCATCACGTGTTGACCTATTTTCGGGGATAAATCTTTATAGCGACGTAGATTCACAGACATGCTTACCTCAATAAACCAGGGGATGAAGAGACTTTGGTAGCTTTTGGGACCATCTGCAACCCTTTGGCGTGGTAAAAATTAGGCGAATTGAGTATAAACCCTGCGAAAAGGGTGAAAAAACATCATTTGGAAAAAAAGATCTAAAAAAGTCTTGTGCAAAAAGATGGGATCCCTATAATGCGCTCCCACTGACACGGCAGATGTGAATCACTTCACACAAACAGCCGGGTCAGTTGAAGAGAAAAACCTGAAAATAAGGTTGACTCTGAAAGAGGAAAGCGTAATATACGCCACCTCGCAACGGTGAGCGAAAGCCGCGTTGCACTGCTCTTTAACAATTTATCAGACAATCTGTGTGGGCACTCAAAGTGACATGGATTCTTAACGTCGCAAGACGAAAAATGAATACCAAGTCTCTGAGTGAACATACGTAATTCATTACGAAGTTTAATTCACGAGCATCAAACTTAAATTGAAGAGTTTGATCATGGCTCAGATTGAACGCTGGCGGCAGGCCTAACACATGCAAGTCGAACGGTAGCACAGAGAGCTTGCTCTCGGGTGACGAGTGGCGGACGGGTGAGTAATGTCTGGGAAACTGCCTGATGGAGGGGGATAACTACTGGAAACGGTAGCTAATACCGCATAACGTCGCAAGACCAAAGAGGGGGACCTTCGGGCCTCTTGCCATCAGATGTGCCCAGATGGGATTAGCTTGTTGGTGAGGTAACGGCTCACCAAGGCGACGATCCCTAGCTGGTCTGAGAGGATGACCAGCCACACTGGAACTGAGACACGGTCCAGACTCCTACGGGAGGCAGCAGTGGGGAATATTGCACAATGGGCGCAAGCCTGATGCAGCCATGCCGCGTGTATGAAGAAGGCCTTCGGGTTGTAAAGTACTTTCAGCGAGGAGGAAGGGGATGTGGTTAATAACCGCATTCATTGACGTTACTCGCAGAAGAAGCACCGGCTAACTCCGTGCCAGCAGCCGCGGTAATACGGAGGGTGCAAGCGTTAATCGGAATTACTGGGCGTAAAGCGCACGCAGGCGGTCTGTCAAGTCGGATGTGAAATCCCCGGGCTCAACCTGGGAACTGCATTCGAAACTGGCAGGCTAGAGTCTTGTAGAGGGGGGTAGAATTCCAGGTGTAGCGGTGAAATGCGTAGAGATCTGGAGGAATACCGGTGGCGAAGGCGGCCCCCTGGACAAAGACTGACGCTCAGGTGCGAAAGCGTGGGGAGCAAACAGGATTAGATACCCTGGTAGTCCACGCTGTAAACGATGTCGACTTGGAGGTTGTTCCCTTGAGGAGTGGCTTCCGGAGCTAACGCGTTAAGTCGACCGCCTGGGGAGTACGGCCGCAAGGTTAAAACTCAAATGAATTGACGGGGGCCCGCACAAGCGGTGGAGCATGTGGTTTAATTCGATGCAACGCGAAGAACCTTACCTACTCTTGACATCCAGAGAACTTAGCAGAGATGCTTTGGTGCCTTCGGGAACTCTGAGACAGGTGCTGCATGGCTGTCGTCAGCTCGTGTTGTGAAATGTTGGGTTAAGTCCCGCAACGAGCGCAACCCTTATCCTTTGTTGCCAGCGGTCCGGCCGGGAACTCAAAGGAGACTGCCAGTGATAAACTGGAGGAAGGTGGGGATGACGTCAAGTCATCATGGCCCTTACGAGTAGGGCTACACACGTGCTACAATGGCATATACAAAGAGAAGCGACCTCGCGAGAGCAAGCGGACCTCATAAAGTATGTCGTAGTCCGGATCGGAGTCTGCAACTCGACTCCGTGAAGTCGGAATCGCTAGTAATCGTGGATCAGAATGCCACGGTGAATACGTTCCCGGGCCTTGTACACACCGCCCGTCACACCATGGGAGTGGGTTGCAAAAGAAGTAGGTAGCTTAACCTTCGGGAGGGCGCTTACCACTTTGTGATTCATGACTGGGGTGAAGTCGTAACAAGGTAACCGTAGGGGAACCTGCGGTTGGATCACCTCCTTACCTTAAAGAACCTGCCTTTGTAGTGCTCACACAGATTGTCTGATGAAAAATTAGCAGTAAAAAATCTCTGCAGGCTTGTAGCTCAGGTGGTTAGAGCGCACCCCTGATAAGGGTGAGGTCGGTGGTTCAAGTCCACTCAGGCCTACCAAATTCTTGCTGATGTTGCGTTGCGGCGACACTCACATACTTCAGTATGCTTCGTGTCACCACGCCTTGCCTCAACAAGAATTAGCGGTACAGAGATAAGTTTTTACGATGGGGTTATAGCTCAGCTGGGAGAGCGCCTGCCTTGCACGCAGGAGGTCTGCGGTTCGATCCCGCATAGCTCCACCATCCTTTTACTGCAAAAAATAAGAAAACTTCAGAGTGTACCTGAAAAGGTGCACTGCGAAGTTTTGCTCTTTAAAAATCTGGATCAAGCTGAAAATTGAAACGACACACTGTGTCTGTTCTCCGTAATAAGAACAGAATGACAGTGTGTTCGAGTCTCTCAAATTTTTGCAGCGCGAAGTGTTTTACGAAACATCTTCGGGTTGTGAGGTTAAGCGACTAAGCGTACACGGTGGATGCCCTGGCAGTCAGAGGCGATGAAGGACGTGCTAATCTGCGATAAGCGTCGGTAAGGTGATATGAACCGTTATAACCGACGATTTCCGAATGGGGAAACCCAGTGTGTTCCGACACACTATCGTTAAGTGAATACATAGCTTAACGAAGCGAACCGGGGGAACTGAAACATCTAAGTACCCCGAGGAAAAGAAATCAACCGAGATTCCCCCAGTAGCGGCGAGCGAACGGGGAGGAGCCCAGAGTCTGAATCAGTTTGTGTGTTAGTGGAAGCGTCTGGAAAGTCGCAGGGTACAGGGTGATACTCCCGTACACAAAAACACACAGGCTGTGAACTCGAAGAGTAGGGCGGGACACGTGGTATCCTGTCTGAATATGGGGGGACCATCCTCCAAGGCTAAATACTCCTGACTGACCGATAGTGAACCAGTACCGTGAGGGAAAGGCGAAAAGAACCCCGGCGAGGGGAGTGAAACAGAACCTGAAACCGTGTACGTACAAGCAGTAGGAGCCTCTTTAATGGGGTGACTGCGTACCTTTTGTATAATGGGTCAGCGACTTATATTCTGTAGCAAGGTTAACCGTATAGGGGAGCCGCAGGGAAACCGAGTCTTAACTGGGCGTTAAGTTGCAGGGTATAGACCCGAAACCCGGTGATCTAGCCATGGGCAGGTTGAAGGTTGGGTAACACTAACTGGAGGACCGAACCGACTAATGTTGAAAAATTAGCGGATGACTTGTGGCTGGGGGTGAAAGGCCAATCAAACCGGGAGATAGCTGGTTCTCCCCGAAAGCTATTTAGGTAGCGCCTCGTGAACTCATCTTCGGGGGTAGAGCACTGTTTCGGCTAGGGGGTCATCCCGACTTACCAACCCGATGCAAACTACGAATACCGAAGAATGTTATCACGGGAGACACACGGCGGGTGCTAACGTCCGTCGTGAAGAGGGAAACAACCCAGACCGCCAGCTAAGGTCCCAAAGTCATGGTTAAGTGGGAAACGATGTGGGAAGGCACAGACAGCCAGGATGTTGGCTTAGAAGCAGCCATCATTTAAAGAAAGCGTAATAGCTCACTGGTCGAGTCGGCCTGCGCGGAAGATGTAACGGGGCTAAACCATGCACCGAAGCTGCGGCAGCGACGCTTATGCGTTGTTGGGTAGGGGAGCGTTCTGTAAGCCGTTGAAGGTGGCCTGTGAGGGCTGCTGGAGGTATCAGAAGTGCGAATGCTGACATAAGTAACGATAAAGCGGGTGAAAAGCCCGCTCGCCGGAAGACCAAGGGTTCCTGTCCAACGTTAATCGGGGCAGGGTGAGTCGACCCCTAAGGCGAGGCCGAAAGGCGTAGTCGATGGGAAACAGGTTAATATTCCTGTACTCGGTGTTACTGCGAAGGGGGGACGGAGAAGGCTATGTTAGCCGGGCGACGGTTGTCCCGGTTTAAGCATGTAGGCGGATGTTCCAGGTAAATCCGGAACGTCATTCAACGCTGAGGTGTGATGACGAGGCACTACGGTGCTGAAGTAACAAATGCCCTGCTTCCAGGAAAAGCCTCTAAGCATCAGGTAACATCAAATCGTACCCCAAACCGACACAGGTGGTCAGGTAGAGAATACCAAGGCGCTTGAGAGAACTCGGGTGAAGGAACTAGGCAAAATGGTGCCGTAACTTCGGGAGAAGGCACGCTGATGGTAGGTGAAGTGACTTGCTCACGGAGCTGAACTCAGTCGAAGATACCAGCTGGCTGCAACTGTTTATTAAAAACACAGCACTGTGCAAACACGAAAGTGGACGTATACGGTGTGACGCCTGCCCGGTGCCGGAAGGTTAATTGATGGGGTTATCCGTAAGGAGAAGCTCTTGATCGAAGCCCCGGTAAACGGCGGCCGTAACTATAACGGTCCTAAGGTAGCGAAATTCCTTGTCGGGTAAGTTCCGACCTGCACGAATGGCGTAATGATGGCCAGGCTGTCTCCACCCGAGACTCAGTGAAATTGAACTCGCTGTGAAGATGCAGTGTACCCGCGGCAAGACGGAAAGACCCCGTGAACCTTTACTATAGCTTGACACTGAACACTGGTCCTTGATGTGTAGGATAGGTGGGAGGCTTTGAAGTGTGGACGCCAGTCTGCATGGAGCCAACCTTGAAATACCACCCTTTAATGGCTGGTGTTCTAACGTGGACCCGTGATCCGGGTTGCGGACAGTGTCTGGTGGGTAGTTTGACTGGGGCGGTCTCCTCCTAAAGAGTAACGGAGGAGCACGAAGGTTAGCTAATCCTGGTCGGACATCAGGAGGTTAGTGCAATGGCATAAGCTAGCTTGACTGCGAGCGTGACGGCGCGAGCAGGTGCGAAAGCAGGTCATAGTGATCCGGTGGTTCTGAATGGAAGGGCCATCGCTCAACGGATAAAAGGTACTCCGGGGATAACAGGCTGATACCGCCCAAGAGTTCATATCGACGGCGGTGTTTGGCACCTCGATGTCGGCTCATCACATCCTGGGGCTGAAGTAGGTCCCAAGGGTATGGCTGTTCGCCATTTAAAGTGGTACGCGAGCTGGGTTTAGAACGTCGTGAGACAGTTCGGTCCCTATCTGCCGTGGGCGCTGGAGAATTGAGGGGGGCTGCTCCTAGTACGAGAGGACCGGAGTGGACGCATCACTGGTGTTCGGGTTGTCATGCCAATGGCATTGCCCGGTAGCTAAATGCGGAAGAGATAAGTGCTGAAAGCATCTAAGCACGAAACTTGCCCCGAGATGAGTTCTCCCTGACTCCCTGAGAGTCCTGAAGGAACGTTAAAGACGATGACGTTGATAGGCCGGGTGTGTAAGCGTAGCGATACGTTGAGCTAACCGGTACTAATGAACCGTGAGGCTTAACCTTACAACGCCGAAGATGTTTTGGCGGAATTGAGAGAAGATTTTCAGCTTAGATTCAGAGTTGAGTAGGCAATAATTTACGCAGCAGCAAGGCGGCAAGCGATGGAAAGGAAGGAGCATACTGAAGTATGTAACTGACTTTACGAGCGCGGGCAACGCGGCTGATGCGATAAAGAATTGCGTACTGAGCACAAAGAATTTGCCTGGCGGCGACAGCGCGGTGGTCCCACCTGACCCCATGCCGAACTCAGAAGTGAAACGCCGTAGCGCCGATGGTAGTGTGGGGTCTCCCCATGTGAGAGTAGGGAACTGCCAGGCATCAAATTTAGTGTGCTGATATGGCTCAGTTGGTAGAGCGCACCCTTGGTAAGGGTGAGGTCCCCAGTTCGACTCTGGGTATCAGCACCAGTTTTTAGGTTAAAGTTCGGCGATTTGAAAAGAATTTGCCTGGCAACGATAGCGCGGTGGTCCCACCTGACCCCATGCCGAACTCAGAAGTGAAACGCCGTAGCGCCGATGGTAGTGTGGGGTCTCCCCATGTGAGAGTAGGGCATTGCCAGGCACCAAATAAGTGAAAAGCCCATCCGTCAGGATGGGCTTTTTGCGTTTCTAATCGCGTGAAAATATCAATTCGCGCTATGTGCTCAATTCAGCTTCGGTTTATATCGTTAGAGTGGCCTGCGCTATTCAGATCACAGAGAACAGAGCATTGGTGCAGTAACTTAAGTATATTGAGTCTATCTTGCCGAAAAACGGTACCGGGCTTAGCTCCGGTACCAGTGCATAACGGGGGTTGTAAGTGATTAGCGAGTTAGTGCGACAATGCCAAGCGTCAAGCCTGCAATCGCAGCCGCGCCTCCGGCAATAGCACCCGCGGTTTCCCAGTTGTCCTGAGTCGTTCCTTTCATACAGGTATTAGTATGTACTAATCTGCCTTCGGAGTCATAGACGGGTACACACGGAGAATCATGTGCACAACCAGCGAGAAGCGTTGTCAGCAATGTGACTAAAACGAATTTTTTCATGATGTTACCTCTAAATAATCCGTTTCGCTGTAATGGGAACCCATACATTACGGAATAGCCTATTTTATCATCGGTAATACTGAGGACGGGTAGGGTAAATAATCTCAATTTATGAGCAACGTAAATATCGTGAAGAAACTTACGCGATTATGTCGTCATAATATGGTACGTTGAATAACGTGCGATCTTTTAAAAAATAATAAACACGTTGATTTTTATCGGGATGATCAAAAACTTCAGGCATAAAAAAAGGCGCCAGAATGGCGCCTTTGGAAAGAGAGGCTTACTCGATATGCTTAGTAAAGCGGCGTCTTACAACAACAAAGAATACCGGTACGAAGAAGATAGCCAGCAACGTTGCTGTCAACATTCCTCCCATAACTCCCGTACCCACGGCGTTTTGTGCCCCGCTGCCTGCCCCATGGCTAATAACCAAGGGCAGTACACCAAGAATAAAGGCCAATGAGGTCATTAAGATAGGGCGTAAACGCATACGAGATGCTTCGAGTGTTGCTTCAATGATTCCCTTCCCTTCTTTATCCATAAGGTCTTTCGCAAATTCGACAATAAGAATAGCGTTTTTGGCAGAGAGACCGATTGTCGTTAATAAACCTACCTGAAAATAAACGTCATTATTAAGCCCACGTAATGAGGCTGCTAATAATGCCCCGACAACCCCTAACGGGACGACTAACATCACTGAGAATGGAATAGACCAGCTTTCATAGAGTGCGGCAAGGCACAGGAAAACCACTATTAGCGAAATTGCATATAAAGCAGGTGCCTGATTACCGGATAAGCGCTCCTGATAAGACATTCCTGTCCAGTCGAAGCCAATACCAGTAGGCAGTTTGTTGGCTAGTTGTTCCATCAAAATCATTGCATCCCCGGTACTTTTGCCCGGAGCGGCTTCACCCAGAATTTCCATCGAAGGTAAGCCGTTATAACGCTCCAGGCGCGGAGAACCATAAACCCAGTGTGAGGTTACAAAAGCTGAGAATGGTACCATTTCGCCATTAGCGCTACGGACGTACATACTGTTGATGTCGCTCGGCAACATACGGAAATGGGCGTCAGCCTGAACATAGACTTTTTTAACCCTACCATGGTCAATAAAATCATTAACGTAATAGCCACCTAGTGCTGCGGAAATGGTTTCATTGATATCAGATAGTGAAATGCCCAGTGCCTGGGCTTTCTCCTGATCAACATCAAGCTTAAATTGCGGAGTATCTTCAAGCCCATTTGGTCGTACACGCACCAGTTGATCCGGATGTTCTCTTACCATACCAAGCAACTGATTTCGTGCTTGAGTCAGCGCGCTATGACCGAGGTTACCCTGGTCGATAAGCTCAAAATCGAAGCCTGTCGCGGTACCCAACTCAATAATTGCGGGGAGATTGAATGGGAAAACCATGGCGTCTTTAATCTGGCTAAAAGCGACAGTGGCTCGCTTGATGATTGCTTCAACCCCATTCTTCGAACCACTGCGCTCCTCCCATGGCTTCAGACTGACAAATGCCATACCGGAGTTTTGTCCCTGGCCGCTAAAACTAAAACCGTTAACGGTAAAGACGCTTTCAACATTCGCCTTCTCTTTATGCAGATAGTAGTCGGTAACGGTATCGAGGACCTTCTGTGTACGTTCTTGCGTCGCGCCGGATGGAAGTTGAATCATGGTCATAAATACCCCCTGATCCTCATCCGGTAAAAATGAGGTTGGCAGACGCATAAACAGTACGGCCATGCCAATGACAATCAGCAGATAGATGATGAGATAGCGTCCGGTACAGCGTAGGATCCCGCTGACGCTGTTGGTGTAATGGTTGACACTACGGTCAAATTTCGCATTAAACCAGCCAAAAAAACCTTTCTTCGCATGATGATCGGCGGAGGCGGGTTTCAATAAAGTGGCGCAAAGTGCAGGTGTCAGGATCAGTGCAACCAACACGGATAGCGCCATCGCCGAGACGATAGTGATGGAGAATTGGCGATAAATCGCGCCCGTAGAACCGCCAAAGAAGGCCATGGGAACAAAAACTGCCGATAGCACCATGGCTATACCAACCAGTGCCCCCTGAATTTGCGACATTGATTTTTCTGTCGCTTCTTTTGGGGATAGCCTCTCTTCTACCATCACGCGCTCGACGTTTTCCACCACCACGATGGCATCATCGACCAGCAATCCTATTGCCAGCACCATACCGAACATCGTTAGCGTGTTGATGGAATAGCCAAAGGTAGCCAGCACGGCGAATGTGCCAAGCAAGACGACAGGAACCGCAATGGTGGGGATCAATGTGGCACGGATGTTCTGGAGGAACAGATACATCACCAGGAAGACGAGAATAATTGCTTCAAACAGCGTCTTCACCACCTCATGAATAGAGATCTTCACGAATGGTGTGGTGTCGTAAGGGTAAACGACTTTCATGCCCTGCGGAAAGTAGGGTTGTAGTTCGGCAAGCTTTGCTTTAATCGCAGCAGCGGTGTCGAGGGCATTGGCGCCGGTAGCAAGCTTAATCCCCAGCCCGGATGCTGGTTTACCGTTAATTTTGGCGACGACGTTATAGTTTTCACCGCCCAGCTCAATGCGAGCCACATCTTTCAGATGAACCACTGAGCCGTCAGCGTTCACCCGCAGCGTCACCTTGCCAAACTCTGCAGGGTCTTTCAGTCGTGTTTGAGCAATGATTGACGCGTTTAATTGTTGGCCTTTAATAGCGGGCGTTCCGCCAAGTTGGCCTGCTGCAATCTGATCGTTCTGTACCTGCAACTGGTTAATCACATCAACAGGCGTCAGGTTGTACTTATTCAGCAGGTTGCCATCCAGCCAAACACGCATCGCATATTGGGCCCCGAAGAGCTGTACGTCGCCGACGCCGTTAAGTCGGCTAATAGTATCTTTGACGTTTGATGCAACGTAGTCAGAAATATCATCCTGAGTAGTGCTGGTGTTATCGGAGATGAATCCAGCAACCAGCAGGAAACTGCTACTTGATTTCTCAACGCTAATCCCCTGTTGCTGCACTTCCTGAGGTAGCAGCGGTGTGGCGAGCTGTAGCTTATTCTGCACCTGGACTTGCGCAATATCCGGATCTGTACCCGATGTGAAGGTCAAGGTGATGGTGACGCCGCCCGCGGAATCGCTGGTTGAAGACATGTACATCAGGTTATCGATACCATTCATGTTCTGTTCGATAACCTGAGTCACAGTATCCTGCACGGTCTGCGCATCCGCACCTGGGTAGGTCGCAGAGATGGCAACAGCTGGCGGGGCGATCGTCGGATATTGTGCGATAGGCAGTTGCATAATCGCGAGACCGCCAGCAATCATCATAATGATGGCCAGCACCCAGGCGAATACCGGTCGATGGATAAAAAACTTAGACATAGTTATTCGTACCTTATTGCGCGACGGACGTCGCGGTATCCACTTCGGCCTTCACTGTGACGCCGGGACGAACTTTCTGCAGACCGCTGACAATAACTTTTTCACCAGATTTAAGACCGCTGGTAATTAACCACTTGTCGCCAATCGCCTGTGAGGTCGCAACCTGGCGGCTTTCAACTTGGTTTTTGTCATTAACGATCATCACGCTGGCATCACCACGTGGTGTGCGGGTGACTCCCTGCTGAGGAACCAGGATGGCATTCGGAGCCACACCTTCATCAATGCGGGCGCGGACGAACATCCCCGGCAGCAGCGAATGTTGTGGATTCGGAAAGATTGCTCGCAGCGTAATTGAGCCAGTGCTTTCATCCACAGTGACGTCGGAGAATTGCAGAGTGCCTTTTAGTGCGTAAGGTTGACCGTTTTCCATAATCAGCTGCACGCTTTTGGTGTCGCTACCGTGCTGCAGGCTTTCCTGTTTCAAACGCATGAAATCATTGCTGGATTCGGTGACATCGACATAAATAGGGTCGAGCTGTTGTACCGTTGCCATGGCATCGGCCTGCCCGTTGGTCACGAGGGCACCTTCAGTAACGCTGGATTTACCGATGCGGCCGCTGATAGGCGATGTCACTTTGGTGTAAGCCAGATTAATGCGCGCACTTTCGACGGTGGCTTTTGCGGCAATAACATCGGCATCGGCCTGGCGTGCAGTTGCCACAGCCTGATCGTATTCCTGCTGGCTGATGTATTGTGTTCCGAGAAGAGGTGCGTAGCGTTTCACAGTCAGATGGGCGATGGCCGCTGCTGCTTCGGCTTTGGCTTCATCACCTTTTGCGCTGTTATAAGCGGCTTGATAAGTCGCTGGGTCGATTTGATAGAGAGACTGCCCGGCATTGACGTCGCTACCTTCGACAAAGTTACGCTGTAGAATTATCCCGCTAACCTGCGGACGTACTTCCGCAACGCGGTATGCCGAGGTCCGACCCGGAAGTTCCGTGGTCACTGACAGCGGCGCGCTGCTTACAATATGGACTGAAACCTGAGGTATCTGCGCATGCGGTTGTTGATCACCTGAATTATCGCAACCGCTAAGCAAGATGGTAGAGATGATTAGGCTGGATAAAAGTGTAACCCGGGCGTGACTCGTCATTGCTGTTCCTTATAGATTGCGTGCCGAGTTTGGCAACCAATCTGTGAAAGAAATAATGGATAAAAAAGCGGTTTGTTATCCTACAAATAAAAAACGAGGTATGTAAGGAATAGTTATTTTTTAGCCGCCAGCAAGGCACGCAAAAACAAAATATTAGCCATTTTATTTTAAGGATTAGCTTAAGGTAAAACTTGCTTACATTGATATTTGCATTGTGAATGTAATTTAATTAAATCATTCCTTTTGTGTATTTATTTGATTTTGATTTGAGATTTAACTTATCTGTATTTTTGCTAAGAAATATTAATTTTCTAGTGCTAGATTTATACGCATCTATGTATTTTCTATATCTTTAGCCCGGCGTTAAGCGGAGCATCGTATGCCAAGAAGAACAAAAGAAGATGCGTTAAAGACGAGGCAGCTCCTGATTGAGTCTGCCATTCAGCAATTCGCTCTGCGTGGGGTCACCAGCACCACGCTAACCGACATTGCTGATGCTGCTGGCGTGACACGAGGAGCCGTATACTGGCATTTCTCCAGTAAAGCAGAGTTGTTTAATGAAATGTGGCAACAGCAGCAACCGTTACGAGACCTGCTTCAGCATCAAATACCGACAGACAGTCAAGATCTGTTAGGCAATCTACGGGTGAAATTTATTACGGGTTTGCAATATATTGCCGATAATCCCAGGCAGCGCGCGTTAATGCAAATTCTGTATCATAAATGCGAATTTTCCAGCGAGATGATGTCAGAGGTGGAGATTCGTAAAAGAATAGGCTTTAGCTATCCCATTATCCGTGGGGTTTTACAGCGCTGTCTTAGTAATAGATTATTACCAGCTGAAACAAACGTTGAGATTTTATTGATTATATTACATAGCGCATTTACCGGCATTATCAAAAACTGGTTAATGGAGCCGGAACAGTTCGACCTTTATCAACAGGCGCCTGCTTTGGTTGATAATATTATGTCGTCACTTTGTGGTGTAAGTAATCAGGTAAATGGCCTGCGAGTAGCGACGAATTGATAAACCAGAGGAAATAAAAAAGGCGCTTCCCCATGCCGAAGAGCGCCTTTTTAATCATACAGTTAACTGATTAGTATCAGTTCATGCCGTATTTTTTCAGTTTCTTACGCAGAGTACCACGGTTGATACCCATCATCAGGGCAGCGCGCGTCTGGTTACCACGGGTGTATTGCATCACCATGTCCAACAGGGGCTGTTCTACTTCAGCCAGTACCAGCTCATACAGGTCACTCACATCCTGACCATTCAGTTGAGCAAAATAGTTCTTCAGTGCCTGTTTAACCGAGTCACGCAGGGGTTTTTGAGTTACCTGATCCTGAGAGTTAACGGTAGAAACGGTCAGTACGTCAGAATTTACGCGTTGTTCGAACATAGTTCTGTCAGCTCTTTATTTCTATTACGCAAGATTTTCGAAGTATGCCTCCAACGCCGCCAGCTGTTCGCTGGCATCTTCAATGGCGTTGAATGTGCGCCGAAACTGGTCATTTGGAGCGTGTTCCTGGAGATACCAGGATACGTGTTTACGCGCGATTCGGTACCCTTTTGCCTGACCGTAAAAGTCATGCAGTTCCCGAACGTGCGCACAAAGCAAGCGCTTAACCTCTGCCAAAGGCAGCGGGGGCAGCAACTCCCCAGTGTCCAGATAGTGCTGGATTTCCCGAAAGATCCAGGGTCTTCCCTGAGCCGCGCGGCCTATCATAAGGGCATCAGCCCCCGTATAGTCGAGCACAGCTCTGGCTTTAAGCGGGTCAGTAATGTCACCATTCGCGATAATCGGAATGGAAACTTTCTGCTTAACTGCCCGAATACTGTCGTACTCAGCATCTCCGTTAAACAAACAGGCGCGTGTGCGTCCGTGAATAGTCAGAGCCTGAATGCCACATTCTTCAGCCAGTTGGGCAATCTCTACACAGTTACGGTGTTCCGGTTCCCAACCGGTGCGAATCTTGAGAGTCACGGGAACGTCCACTGCCTTGACGACCGTCGTCAGGATTGACTTAACCTGATCGGGGTACTGCAAGAGGGCTGAACCTGCAAACTTACGATTCACCTTTTTAGCCGGGCACCCCATATTGATATCAATAATTTGGGCACCGCTTTCCACGTTAATTCGGGCGGCTGCAGCCATTTCTTCCGGCACGCTACCGGCGATTTGCACGGTACGAATACCGGGCTCATCAACATGTACCATCCGTAAACGAGATTTGTCGCTTTCCCAAACCTGAGGGTTAGAAGACATCATCTCGGATACGGTCAATCCTGCTCCCATCTCGTAGCACAACGTCCGGAATGGTCTGTCAGTAATGCCAGCCATTGGCGCTGCGATCAGGCGATTTCTGAGCTGGTATTGTCCGATACGCATGAGTTAAGAAATGACCATATGTGACTGCAAGGCGGCGTATATTACGCATTTTTCGCATGAGATGAAAGGCCAAACTTTAACCAATCCACTGCTATGGATCAAAGAATCGCTGTACAATTGAGCAGGTATAAATAATTAACTATACAAATCATTGCATTAGGAATTTGT
Organism: Klebsiella sp. RHBSTW-00484; assembly: GCF_013705725.1. Taxonomy (NCBI): domain Bacteria; kingdom Pseudomonadati; phylum Pseudomonadota; class Gammaproteobacteria; order Enterobacterales; family Enterobacteriaceae; genus Klebsiella; species Klebsiella sp. RHBSTW-00484. The sequence goes on from NZ_CP055481.1 coordinate 580,034, forward strand.
GTCGAATTTATCTACACATATAATTTTGCGTAACTTCTCGTTTTTTCTTCACCGGGCCACGGGCTGGCAAGATAATCTGCTGAATAAATCAGCAAATTATCCCAACTTAATGTGACTATGCTCTCATTTTCAGAACATGATCGTGAAGCGTATCTTAAGAATACTCGACGATGGGGAATCGGTTTAGATCTAGTAGGTTTTATTATCACTCACTGAGTGTGACCCAGCGCTCAGGAGAGCCTTCGTAATTACAGTGAGTTACATCGCGATTTTTTATCGGAAGGGAGGCGGGTTTTGCACAGAAAACTTGGAAAAATGTGGCCTACTGAGAGGCCACAGAGAAGATTATTTTTTACAACCGGTGATCCGGCACCACTCTTCTTTCTCCACCACTGGGTCGAGGTCAAAGAGCTCAGCGTAGGCTTCACAAACGCTCTCAGCCTGGCTGGCAAGGATACCGGAAAGGCCCAGCAGACCGCCTGTAACTGGCAGCACGCTGATAAGAGGAGCTAACTCGCGTAAAGGGCCGGCCAGAATGTTCGCGACCACTACATCGGCTTTCATGGCGTCTGGCTGATCTTTCGGCAGATAGAGTTCAAGTCGCTCAGAAACCCCATTACGCTCGGCGTTATCGCGGCTGGCCTGAATAGCCTGCGGGTCAATATCAATACCGATGGCTTTCGCTGCGCCCAGTTTTAATGCAGCGATGGCCAGAATGCCGGAGCCGCAGCCAAAATCGATAATCGTTTTGCCTTCGAGATCGAGTCCATCCAGCCACTGTAGACACATTGCAGTTGTAGGATGCGTACCAGTACCAAACGCCAGACCCGGGTCGAGCATCACGTTGACGGCATTCTTATCCGGCACATCGCGCCAGCTAGGGCAGATCCACAGACGCTTACCGAAGCACATGGGATGGAAGTTATCCATCCATTCGCGTTCCCAGTCTTTGTCTTCAAGCTGTTCGATTTTATGTACGAAACCGGTACCCAGAAGCGGATGCTGTTCCAGAAGTGCAACCACCTCTTTCATGTCCATTTCTGCGTCAAACAGACCGATAACATCGGTATCGCCCCACAGGCGGGTTTCACCGGGCAAAGGTTCAAACACCGGCGTGTCGTGAGTGTCCTGGAAAGTGATAGAAACGGAGCCCGCTTCCATCAGGGCATCACTCAGTTCTTCCGCGTTTGCACCGGTAGTGTTCAGTTTCAGTTGGATCCATGGCATGGCAGAACTCTTTATTTATCAGTAGTCAATATGGCGGCTTGCGGGGCGGAGGAACCAAAACGGTTTCCGACCAGGAAAGCCAACAAACTTAGCAGTAACGAGGGCACGATCGGGTGGAACCCCAGATACTGAACATTAAAAGTGGCGAGTATGGCATACAGTACGCCGCCGACGATCATAGCGCTCAATGCGCCTTTGGCGTTCGCACGTTCCCAGTACAGACCCAGCACCAGTGGCCATAAGAACACTGCCTCAAGCCCACCGAATGCCAGCAGGTTGAGCCAGATGATCATCTCAGGCGGACGCCAGGCGGCGAGCATCATCAGGATCCCTAGTACCAGCGTAGTGATCGTTGAGATCCGCTTTAACTTCTGCTCGTTATGTCTTTTTGCCGGTTGTGCGCTGAGCCAAAGATCTTTAATGATCGTAGCCGATGCCTGCAATAAATGGGCGTTAACGTTCGACATGATTGCGGCCATTGGCGCGGCCAGAAACAGACCGGCGGCCCACGGCGGCAGGACCTGTACCATCAGAGTCGGGATCACTTGATCCGGGACGGTCAGGTCAGGCAGCACTGCTCTTCCCAGCGCGCCGGCCAGATGCATACCAAACATGAGGATCGCGACAACAATGGTACCGATAATGATCCCGCGGTGGACGGCTTTACTATCCTTATAGGAAATACAGCGCACGGCGGTATGCGGCAGGCCGATAACGCCGAAGCATACCAGCACCCAAAAGGACATCATAAAGGCAGGGGTGAGAATATCATCCGCACCTTGTGGCGACACCAGCTTCGGGTCGATGTGCTGTAGCGTATCGACAGCATTATGTAAACCGCCAGCCGTGTGGACGACGCCAACCAGCAGCACGATTGTGCCGATCAGCATTACCATACCCTGCATGGTGTCATTGAGGACGCTGGCGCGAAAGCCGCCGAAGGCCGTATACAACGCAATGGTGATGCCAAAGATCAGCAGCCCATTTTCATACTTAATTCCGGCGGCTGTCTCCAGCAGTCGGGCTCCGCCGATAAACTGCACGGCAATCGCCCCGACAAAAGCGACCAGCAGGCTCACGCTGGCTATCCATACGACCGCGCGACTTTGATAACGCGCCTGTAGCATATCGTTCAGGGTGATCGCGTTGTAACGCCGCGCCAGGATAGCGAATTTCTTGCCGAGAATACCGAGCGAGAGCCAGATTGTCGGAACCTGAATCATGGCCAGCAGCACCCAGCCAAGCCCGTATTTATAGGCGGCTCCCGGCCCACCAATAAATGAGCTGGCACTGATATAGGTGGTCGTCAGCGTCATCGCGAGGACGAAGCCACCCATTGAACGGCTCCCGAGAAAATACTCGCTGAGAAAATTGCCGCTACTGCGTTTGCGCATCGCGTAAAACGACAGCCCGAATACCAAACACAGATAGGCAAGCAGGACGACGATGATTTCAAATTTCATCGTTATCCTCCAGAGAGATGTCGCGGAAAATGAAACGCACCATTCCCCAACATAGTAGGATAAACAGCAGTGGTACCAGCAGACAGGCCATTTCGAACCAATGCGGCAGGCCGGTTATACCAATACCCACGCCCGGCAGATAGGCGCCAGCCAGCCAGGCAGCAAGATAGAGGAGGGTCAGCCACAGCGCCCAGCGCGCTTCTTTATGGGCCTGAACAAACCGTTTGTCCATTTTTGTCCCTTGAAGATGAAGAAAGCGGGGATTGTACCGCATGGAAAAGATGAGAAGAGAGAAAAAGAAAAAGGCCGGATTATCCGGCCTCTTGCAACGATGGCAGTATTACTTCTCCTGCAATCCGAGTTTTTTCTCCAGATAGTGGATATTGGTGCCACCATTCTGGAAATGCTCGTCGTTCATGATACGAATCTGCAGATCAACGTTGGTTTTGATGCCATCGATAATCAGTTCCTGCAACGCATTCTTCATACGTGCAATCGCCACATCACGGTTTTCGCCGTAGCAGATAAGCTTACCGATCATTGAGTCATAGTACGGAGGCACGGTGTAACCTGCGTAGATATGAGACTCCCAACGTACGCCAAAACCGCCCGGCGCGTGGAAGCGAGTAATTTTACCCGGGCTCGGCAGGAAGGTGTTCGGGTCTTCGGCGTTGATACGGCATTCCACCGCATGGCCTTTAACCACGACTTCGTCCTGCTTGATGGACAGCGGCTGACCAGCTGCAATACGCAACTGCTCTTTGATCAGGTCAACGCCGGTGATCATTTCAGTTACCGGGTGTTCAACCTGAATACGGGTGTTCATTTCGATGAAATAGAACTCGCCGTTTTCAAACAGGAACTCGAAAGTACCCGCCCCGCGATAGCCGATATCCACGCATGCTTTGGAGCAGCGCTCGCCGATATAGCGACGCAGTTCCGGGGTAATGCCCGGTGCTGGCGCTTCTTCGACCACTTTCTGGTGACGACGCTGCATAGAGCAGTCGCGTTCCGCCAGATAGATAGCGTTGCCCTGGCCATCAGCCAGAACCTGGATCTCAATATGACGAGGATTCTCCAGGTATTTCTCCATATAAACCATGTCGTTGCTGAAAGCAGCTTTCGCTTCAGCTTTAGTCATGGAGATGGATTGCGCCAGTTCGGCATCACCGCGAACAACGCGCATACCGCGACCGCCGCCGCCGCCGGATGCTTTGATAATCACCGGGTAGCCAATGCGTTTCGCATGAGCACGGTTAGCATCCATATCGTCGCCCAGAGGGCCGTCGGAACCGGGAACGGTCGGCACGCCCGCTTTCTTCATCGCGGTAATTGCAGACACTTTGTCGCCCATCAGGCGGATGGTGTCAGCTTTCGGGCCGATAAAGATAAAGCCAGAACGTTCTACCTGTTCGGCGAAATTCGCGTTTTCTGAGAGAAAACCATAACCCGGATGAATAGCCACTGCGCCAGTGATTTCAGCGGCGCTGATGATTGCCGGGATATTCAGATAGCTTTTTACGGACGGAGCCGGGCCGATACAGACCGTCTCATCCGCCAACAATACGTGTTTTAAATCGCGATCCGCCGTTGAGTGCACAGCAACGGTCTTGATGCCCAGTTCTTTACAGGCACGCAGGATACGCAATGCAATCTCGCCGCGGTTGGCGATAACAATTTTATCCAGCATGTTCGCCTCGTTATTCGATGACGACCAGTGGCTCGTCAAATTCTACCGGTTGACCACTTTCGACCAGAATGGCTTTCACCACGCCGGATTTATCGGCTTCAATCTGGTTCATCATTTTCATGGCTTCAACGATGCACAGGGTATCGCCCGCGTTAACTTTCTGACCGATTTCGATGAACGCTTTCGCATCCGGGCTCGGGGTGCGGTAGAAAGTACCAACCATTGGGGAACGTACGATGTGACCACTGATTTCCGCTGCTGCAGGGGCTTCCATTGCTGGAGTTGCCGCAGGCGCGACAGCGTTAGACAAAGCTGGCTGCTGCATCATCGGTGCAGCGTAAGCCTGTTGCATCACCGGGAAACCTACGTTCGGCGAGGCACGACTGATGCGTACAGACTCTTCGCCTTCAGAAATTTCCAGTTCGGAGATGCCTGATTCTTCAACCAGCTCGATCAGTTTTTTAATCTTACGAATATCCATGAGTGGGTTCCGTACTCTTTGTTTAGTGTGATTGTGACAGGCGTATTAGCGCCGTCTGTAAAGCATATGAATTACTGCTGATATCAAGACGCAGCGCTTCGTTTGAAGCCGACAGGTAAACCCCGACTGCTTAGAAGCAAAATGCGGAACTTATCAACCATCTTGCGGCCATCTTCTGCCATTCTCGGGTAAAAAACAAAATATACCTTCGATACGCAATTGTCACCTTTTCAGGGCTATAAAAGCCCGTCAGGAAAACCAAAGTCGCACATTATAACGATTTCGTAGCATTTGGCAGCTAAATACTGGTCTTATCAGGGAAGATTATCAACCGCTATCGTGTAAAGAGTCGCGGCTGATAAAAGAACTGCGGGAAACTGCACATATCCGGAGATTAGCGCCACCACTGGCGGAACTTCTTGTAACGCCACGCTAAAAGCAGGATCGCCAGTAGCGTATAAATCATTGGCTGTGGGGATAAAATCTTCACCGACCACAGATAGTGGATGGGGGCGAGGATCGCGGCTAAATAGACGAAGTTATGTAATGTTTGCCAGCGACGGCCCAGTTTTCGCTGCATCGCCTGGGTAGACGTCGCCGCAAGGGCCAGCAGTATCAACCAACTAATCAAGCCCAACGTCAGGTAAGGCCTGGTGAGCACTTCCGTGCCCAATAGCGCCAGATTGTTAATGCCGAGTTCGAGCAGCGTGTAGCTGGTCAAATGCAGCGTGGCCCAGGCAAAGCACCATAAACCTAATAAGCGTCGGGTGCGTATCAATAAAGGCTGCTTAGCGTAGCGCGCCAGCGGAGAGACAAGCAAGGTCGCCAGCAGGAATTTAAGAGCCATCCTACCGGTAAAGTGCTGAATATCTTTTGCCGGGTCAGCGCTGAAATACCCCTGATTTCCTGCCCAGAAAAGCCATATCAAGGGTAAAAAACCGGCCAGATGGAGCATCACTTTCAGCCCGGTTATCTGTTTTACGTTCAGGCGCACTAGTAGTTCTCCCGCAAATTCAGGCCCCGGTACAGCGACGCAACTTCATCAGCATAGCCGTTGAACAACAGCGTTGGCTGACGTTTGACGTCCAGCACGCCGCCAGCGCCGATAAATCGCTCGGTCGCCTGCGACCAGCGGGGGTGGTCGACATGCGGATTGACGTTGGCGTAGAAACCGTATTCATCGGGACCGGCCAGGTTCCAGGTCGTGGGGGGGCGCTCGCGAGTCAGTTCGATACTAACGATGGACTTGATCCCTTTAAAGCCGTATTTCCAGGGAATGGTTAACCGAACCGGCGCGCCGTTCTGCGGCGGCAGCGCTTTGCCATATACGCCAACGCTGAGCAGAGTCAGAGGATGCATCGCCTCATCAAGCCGCAGTCCCTCAACGTATGGGTACGCCAGCCCGCCGCCGATAAAACGATCTTTCTGGCCTGGCATTTGCTCAGGGGCGTAAAGGGTTTTAAATGCCACGTAGCGGGCGTTGCTGGTGGGTTCGACCAGTGAGAGTAATTTATGCAACGGGAATCCGACCCACGGAACCACCATCGACCAGGCTTCGACGCAGCGCATCCGGTAAATACGCTCCTCCAGCGGGAATCGCCTGGTCAGGTCATCATGATCGAGCGTCAGCGGTTTCGCCACTTCGCCACCGATCGTCAGCGTCCACGGATCGGTGCGCAGGCTGCCAGCATTGGCTGCAGGGTCAGCTTTATCGAGCCCGAATTCATAGAAGTTGTTGTAGCCGGATACTTTATCTTCCGGCGTCAGCGTCAGATTGTTTTGCCACTGTGCTGGTTTATCGAAAGTCAGCGCTTTACCTGCAGGCGCCGGTGGGCGGTCGTTGCCTTTAAACCAATCCAGCAGATCCGCTTGCGCGGTGGGAGAGAGTGAAAGGGCGGTCGCGCTGATGCCTAACATTTTCAGGACCTGGCGACGTTGCAGCATAAAAACGGATTCTGCCGTCACGTCGGCTTCCGTCAGTTTTTTCAGTTTCATGGCATCCTCCGTCATGCGTTTTTCTAAGCATGACGGAGGCGGAGACTTATCGCGAATATGTCACGAAAAATTGCAGATTAGGCGATCTTCACCAGCGTGCGGCCCTGAATCTGGTTAGCCATTATCTTATCGGCAAACTCAGGGGCTTCGGCGAGGGTAATTTCAGTTGCGCTTTGCGCATAGAATGACTCCGGCAGATCGTGAACCAGTCGCTGCCAGGCTTGAGCGCGGCGAGCGGGTGGGGTCATGACGGAGTCCACGCCCTGCAGGCGGACGTTGCGCAGAATAAACGGCATCACGGTTGTCGGCAGGGCGAATCCCCCGGCCAGACCACAGGCTGCTACGCATCCGCCGTAGTTCATTTGCGCCAGCACTTTCGCCAGCACTTTATCGCCGACGGTATCTACGGCACCGGCCCACAGTTGTTTTTCCAGTGGGCGGGTTTCGGCGAATTCATCACGGCCCAGGATCCGCTGTGCACCAAGGCTTTTCAGATATTCATGGGTACTTTCGCGACCGGACACCGCCACTACCTGATATCCCAGGTGATGCAGCAGAGCCACCGCGGTACTGCCGACGCCGCCGCTGGCACCCGTCACCACGATTTCGCCATCTTCAGGACGAATACCGGCATCTTCCAGTGCCATCACGCACAGCATGGCGGTGAAACCTGCGGTGCCAATGGCCATTGCTTTACGGCCATCCAGACCTTGAGGCATTGCCACCAGCCAGTCGCCTTTTACGCGAGCTCGCTCTGCCAGTCCGCCCCAGTGGTTTTCACCGACACCCCATCCGGTTAACAGCACTTGCTGGCCAGCGTGGAAGCGCGGATCTTCGCTACTGTGCACAGAGCCTGCGAAATCGATGCCAGGAATCATCGGAAAGTTACGGATGATTTTTCCTTTACCGGTGATGGCCAATGCATCTTTATAGTTTAGGCTCGACCATCGGATATCCACTGTCACATCGCCCGATGGCAACTGGCTGGCGTCAATGGTTTGCACCGAAGAGATTGTTTTGCCATCCTGCTGTTCTAAGATTAAAGCCTGCATGCGCCGATCCTCATAGGTTGGATGATTGGAAAATTTTTTCTGCAGACTATACTCGCTAACGGCATTATGACACCGATGTAACGCAATAAATTGCCAGATGCGCCAGCTTTGGTAGTATGCGTCGCTCTTTAGCAAGTTAGTGCTTACTTTAGCCTAAGTGCCAGTACATGAGCCCGAATGTTTGTCGGGTAGTCATTCACATGCGGAGTTAACACAGGGATGCGATTAACGACGAAATTCTCAGCGTTTGTCACGCTACTGACTAGCCTGACTATCTTTGTCACGCTTATTGGTTCTTCGCTGAGTTTTTATAATGGTATTCAGCTCAAAATGTCCAACCGGGTCCAGGCTGTGGCGACGATGCTGGATAACCGCCTGGTTTCTATGTCTTTTGACCAGCTCGAACCGCAGATGGATGAGCTGATGACGCCGGTAGAAGTAGTGCACATTGATTTTCAGCTCAATGGCAAATCGGTCTACCGCCATTCACGTACCGATAATTATCGCCCGTTAGGCAGCAGCAACCAGTTCCGCAATATCACGGTGCCATCGCTTAAGCACCCAGGTATGGTTATCCATCTGGTTTATCTGGATCCGATGGCTAATTATTTCCGTTCTCTACATGTCACCGCGCCGCTCTCTATCGCCATTGGCTTTATGGTGTTGATCATCTTTTTCTCTGTGCGCTGGATCCGCCGTCAACTGGCAGGACAGGAGTTACTGGAGCTGCGAGCCGCCCGCATTCTTAATGGTGAGCGTGGGCCGCAGGTTCGTGGATCGGTACATGAATGGCCAGCTAACACTAGTAGCGCGCTGGATATGCTGCTATCAGAACTCCAGTTTGCCAGCGATCAGCGAAGCCGTATGGATACGCTGATTCGTTCTTACGTCGCGCAGGACTCAAAAACCGGGCTAAGTAACCGTCTGTTCTTTGATAATCAGCTGTCGACGCTGCTCGAAGATCAGGAAAAGGTGGGGTCATATGGCATCGTGATGATGATCCGCCTGCCTGATTTCGATCTACTGCGCGATAACTGGGGACGTGGGGCGACCGAAGAACATTACTTTACGCTCATCAATATGCTCTCTACTTTTATCATGCGCTATCCCGGTGCGCTGTTGGCGCGCTATCACCGGAGTGATTTTGCCGTTTTGCTCCCACATCGTACGTTAAAAGAGGCGGACAGTATCGCTGGGTTGTTATTGAAAGCCATGGATGCCTTGCCGCCGACGCGAATTCTCGATCGCGACGATATGATGCATATCGGTATCTGTGCTTTCCGCAGCGGGCAAACGGCGGCTCAGGTGATGGAACACGCGGAAGCGGCAACACGCAATGCGGTACTGCAAGGCAGTAATAGTTGGGCAGTCTATGATGATTCTTTGCCGGAGAAAGGCCGTGGTAACGTCCGCTGGCGAACGCTGATTGAGCAAATGCTTAGCCGAGGCGGGCCGCGACTCTACCAGAAACCCGCCGTAACTCGCGATGGGCGCGTCCATCACCGGGAACTGATGTGCCGTCTTTATGACGGTAAAGAAGAAGTGATTGCGGCGGAATATATGCCGATGGTACTGCAATTCGGTTTAGCAGAAGAGTATGACCGCCTGCAGATTACCCGAATATTGCCATTTTTAGGTTTCTGGCCGGAAGAAAACCTCGCTTTACAGATTACGGTTGAGTCGTTAATTCGCCCGCGATTCCAGCGTTGGCTGCGCGATACTTTGATGCAATGCGAAAAATCGCAGCGTCGACGTATTATTTTTGAACTTGCAGAGGCAGATGTTTGTCAATATATCGCCCGTCTGCAGCCGGTTATGCGGCTAATTAATGCTTTAGGTATTCGGGTGGCCGTTGTTCAGGCGGGTCTGACGCTGGTTGGAACCAGTTGGATCAAGCAGCTTGACGTCGAAGTTATTAAGCTGCATTCGGGATTATCGCGAAATATAGAAAAACGCAGTGAGAATCAGCTGCTGGTTCAGAGCCTGGTTGAAGCCTGTAAGGGAATGCCGGTTCAGGTTTTCGCGACGGGCGTGCTCAGCCGTAGCGAGTGGCAGGTGCTGTCTCAATGCGGTGTCACCGGTGGTCAGGGGGAATTTTTTGCCGCCTCACAGCCACTTGACACAAATGTGAAAAAATATTCGCAAAGATACTCTGTTTGATCTGCCGTTTAGCGTGATTTCACGTAGAATAACGCGCGCTATAGTGAAGGGGGTGTGCTTGTCTACCTGCCGGATTATCGCAATGTAAATGCCAGTTCATGACCTTTGACAGGTTACAGATTCAAGCGCGGAGCGCTGCTGAAGATTTCAGCATCAGACGGACTCAGTCAAATTTGTAACAAAGGAAACGAACTGCACTAATTTTCACCGCAGCAGATGATTTTTTCGCCTTGTCGCTGCTGCGCGTGGTTGGTAAAGTAAGCGGATTTTGTTTTCCGCCCCAGCTTTCAGGATTATCCCTTAGTATGTTAAAAAAATTTCGTGGCATGTTTTCCAATGACCTGTCCATTGACCTGGGTACCGCGAATACCCTTATCTATGTAAAAGGACAAGGCATCGTATTGAATGAGCCTTCCGTCGTGGCCATTCGTCAGGATCGTGCCGGATCGCCGAAAAGCGTCGCCGCTGTTGGTCATGAAGCGAAGCAGATGCTTGGGCGTACACCGGGCAATATCGCTGCTATTCGCCCGATGAAAGACGGCGTTATCGCCGACTTTTTCGTCACCGAAAAAATGCTTCAACACTTTATTAAACAGGTGCACAGCAATAGCTTTATGCGTCCGAGCCCGCGCGTACTGGTCTGCGTGCCGGTTGGCGCGACCCAGGTTGAACGTCGTGCTATTCGTGAATCCGCGCAGGGCGCAGGCGCCCGTGAAGTCTTCCTGATTGAAGAGCCGATGGCGGCTGCGATCGGTGCTGGCTTACCGGTTTCTGAAGCAACCGGTTCTATGGTTGTGGATATCGGCGGCGGTACCACTGAAGTGGCGGTTATCTCCCTGAATGGCGTGGTTTACTCCTCCTCCGTACGTATCGGCGGCGACCGTTTTGACGAAGCCGTGATTAATTATGTGCGTCGTAACTATGGCTCCCTGATCGGCGAAGCCACCGCAGAACGTATTAAGCATGAAATCGGCTCTGCTTACCCGGGTGATGAAGTGCGCGAGATTGAAGTTCGCGGGCGTAACCTGGCGGAAGGTGTTCCACGCGGCTTTACCCTAAATTCTAACGAAATCCTCGAAGCGTTACAGGAGCCGTTGACCGGCATCGTTAGCGCGGTGATGGTTGCCCTGGAACAGTGCCCACCGGAGCTGGCTTCCGATATCTCCGAACGCGGTATGGTTCTGACCGGCGGCGGCGCTTTGCTGCGCAACCTCGACCGTCTGTTAATGGAAGAGACAGGAATTCCTGTCGTAGTTGCAGAAGATCCACTGACCTGCGTCGCTCGTGGCGGCGGTAAGGCACTGGAAATGATCGATATGCACGGCGGCGACTTGTTCAGCGAAGAGTAGTCAGCCTGAGATCCGGGCGGCTGGCATACGGCTGCCCCGGTCTTAACTGACACGAGAATACGCATAGCCTATGAAGCCAATTTTTAGCCGTGGCCCGTCGCTACAGATTCGCCTTATTCTGGCGGTTTTGGTGGCGCTTGGCGTGATAATCGCCGACAGCCGCCTTGGTACGTTCAGTCAAATCCGAACGTACATGGATACTGCCGTCAGCCCTTTCTACTTTGTCTCTAATGGTCCCCGGGAACTGCTCGACAGCGTATCGCAAACGCTGGCGACCCGTGACCAGCTCGAACTGGAAAACCGCGCGCTGCGCCAGGAACTGTTGCTGAAGAACAGCGACTTACTGATGCTGGGTCAGTACAAACAGGAGAACGCGCGTCTGCGTGAGCTGCTGGGTTCTCCGCTGCGCCAGGACGAGCAAAAAATGGTGACTCAGGTCATCTCAACGGTTAACGATCCTTACAGCGATCAAGTTGTTATCGATAAAGGCAGCGTTAACGGCGTTTATGAAGGTCAGCCGGTTATCAGCGATAAAGGCGTCGTTGGTCAGGTCGTCGCCGTGGCGAAGATGACAAGCCGCGTACTGCTGATTTGCGACGCGACGCATGCGCTACCGATTCAGGTACTGCGTAACGACATTCGCGTGATTGCTGCGGGTAATGGCTGTACTGACGATCTTCAACTGGAGCATCTGCCAGCCAATACCGACATTCGTGTGGGCGACGTCCTGGTGACTTCAGGTCTTGGTGGTCGTTTCCCTGAAGGATATCCAGTTGGTGTGGTCTCGTCTGTGAAGCTGGATACGCAGCGCGCGTATACGGTGATTCAGGCGCGCCCGACTGCAGGCCTTCAGCGTTTACGTTATCTGCTGTTGTTGTGGGGAGCCGATCGCAACGGCGCTAACCCGATGACGCCGGAAGAAGTTCATCGCGTCGCGAATGAACGACTGACTCAGATGATGCCGCAGGTTCTGCCTGCACCGGATGCTATGGGGCCGCAAATGCCTGCTCCGGCAACCGGCATAACGCAGCCTCCGGCTCAGCAACCTCTGCCTGCAGGGGGGCAATAGTGGCAAGCTATCGTAGCCAGGGACGCTGGGTTATCTGGCTCTCGTTTCTCATTGCGCTATTGCTGCAGATTATGCCCTGGCCGGCGGACATCAGCGTCTACCGGCCAAATTGGGTACTCCTTATCCTGCTGTACTGGATCCTCGCGTTACCCCATCGGGTGAATGTCGGCACGGGTTTTGTGATGGGGGCGATCCTCGATCTCATCAGCGGCTCTACGCTTGGCGTTCGCGCACTATCATTAAGTATCGTGGCTTATCTGGTGGCGCTGAAATATCAGTTGTTCCGCAATCTGGCGCTATGGCAGCAGGCGCTGGTGGTGGTGATGTTATCCCTCGCCGTGGATATCATTGTTTTCTGGGCAGAGTTTTTAGTGATCAACGTCTCTTTCCGTCCGGAAGTGTTCTGGAGTAGTGTAGTAAACGGTGTGCTCTGGCCATGGATCTTCCTGCTGATGCGTAAAGTACGTCAGCAATTTGCAGTGCAATAAGGTTGATATGACGACTCTGTATCTGGCTTCAGGTTCTCCGCGTCGGCAGGAACTGCTGACCCAGCTTGGCCTCTCTTTTGAGCGACTGGTTCCTGGTATTGAGGAACAACGTCGTGCGCAGGAGAGTGCGCAACAGTACGTCTCGCGCCTGGCGCGGGAAAAAGCGCAGGCCGGTGTGGCGTTAGCGCCGCGGGATCTGCCTGTTTTGGGGGCGGATACCATCGTCATTCTTAACGGTGAAGTGTTGGAAAAACCGCGTGATGCCGGACACGCCGCAGAAATGCTGCGTATGCTTTCCGGGAAAACCCATCAGGTCATGACGGCCGTGGCGTTGGCCGATAAGCAGCAGACGCTGGATTGCCTGGTGATAACAGAGGTGACCTTCCGCCTGCTTTCCGGGCAGGATATTACCGACTATGTGGCCAGTGGCGAACCTTTAGACAAAGCAGGTGCATACGGTATTCAAGGGCTGGGTGGCTGTTTCGTCAGGAAGATAAATGGCAGCTATCACGCCGTAGTCGGCTTACCGCTGGTGGAAACGTATGAGTTGCTCAGTAACTTTAACTCACTACGTGAAGAAAAGGGATAAAGATGACAGCTGAATTATTAGTTAACGTAACGCCATCCGAAACGCGTGTCGCGTATATTGATGGCGGTATTCTTCAAGAAATACATATTGAGCGTGAAGCGCGCCGTGGGATAGTAGGCAATATCTACAAAGGCCGTGTCAGCCGTGTGCTGCCGGGAATGCAGGCGGCTTTTGTAGATATTGGTCTGGATAAGGCCGCATTTCTGCACGCTTCCGATATTATGCCGCATACCGAATGTGTGGCAGGTGAAGAACAAAAGCAGTTTACCGTCCGCGACATCTCCGAACTGGTGCGTCAGGGGCAGGACCTGATGGTGCAGGTGGTGAAAGATCCCCTCGGTACGAAAGGCGCTCGCTTGACAACCGATATCACCATTCCTTCCCGTTATCTGGTCTTTATGCCAGGCGCTTCGCACGTTGGTGTTTCGCAACGCATTGAAAGCGAAGCTGAACGTGAACGGCTGAAAAAAGTAGTGGCCGATTACTGCGATGAGCAGGGCGGATTTATCATCCGTACGGCGGCGGAAGGCGTTCACGAACAAGAGATGGCGGCCGATGCTGCCTATCTCAAGCGCGTCTGGACGAAAGTCATGGAGCGTAAAAAGCGCCAGCAAACGCGCTACCAGATGTACGGTGAACTGGCTCTGGCTCAACGTGTGCTGCGCGATTTTGCCGATGCACAGCTCGATCGTATTCGCGTCGACTCCCGTTTGACTTACGAATCGCTGCTCGAGTTTACTGCTGAATATATTCCGGAGATGACTAACAAGCTGGAGCACTATAGTGGCCGCCAGCCGATCTTCGATCTCTTTGATGTCGAAAATGAGATTCAGCGTGCGCTCGAACGTAAAGTAGAGCTGAAATCCGGCGGTTATCTGATTATCGATCAGACCGAAGCGATGACCACCGTTGATATCAATACCGGTGCATTCGTTGGCCATCGCAATCTCGATGATACTATCTTTAACACCAACATTGAGGCGACGCAGGCCATTGCCCGCCAGCTGCGGCTGCGTAATCTCGGTGGGATTATCATCATTGATTTTATAGATATGAACAATGAGGATCACCGCCGCCGGGTGCTGCATTCGCTTGAGCAGGCACTGAGCAAAGATCGGGTAAAAACCAGTATCAACGGTTTCTCTCAGCTTGGCCTGGTAGAGATGACCCGCAAACGCACTCGCGAAAGCGTGGAGCACGTGCTGTGCAATGAGTGCCCGACCTGTCATGGCCGCGGCACGGTGAAAACCGTGGAAACGGTGTGCTATGAAATTATGCGTGAGATCGTACGCGTGCATCATGCCTACGATTCAGATCGTTTCCTGGTCTATGCTTCTCCTGCGGTAGCGGAAACGCTGAAAGGGGAAGAATCCCATGCGCTGGCGGAAGTCGAAATCTTTGTCGGTAAACAAGTCAAAGTGCAAATTGAGCCGCTCTATAATCAAGAGCAGTTTGATGTGGTCATGATGTAATCATCTGCTTGCCTCTATTTTTAGGAGAGGCAGACGGATGAAGTGTAAAAGGCTGACAAGGAGAGATGCGTGAGGCGACTGCCCGGGATATTACTGCTCACCGCGGCAACATTGATTGTCGTCGTCGCACTGCTGGTGAGCGGCCTGCGTCTCGCGTTGCCGCAGTTGAACACCTGGCGTCCCCAGGTGCTGGCGAAAATTTCCGCTATTGCTGGCGTACCGGTCGATGCCTCGCAAATTACTGCCAGTTGGCAAACTTTTGGCCCTACGCTTGATGTTCGCGATATTAAGACTGGCCTGAATGATGGCGGTGAACTCTCCATTAAACGCGTCACCCTGGCGCTGGATGTGTGGCAAAGCCTGCTGCATATGCGCTGGCAGTTTCGCGATCTCACTTTCTGGCAGCTACAGGTTCATACCAACACTCCTATCCAAACCAATGATGGCGGCGAGGGACTGAAAACCGACCGTATCAGCGATCTTTTCCTCCGCCAGTTTGATCACTTTATCCTCCGCGATAGCCATCTGAGCTTCCTGACCATTTCCGGCCAGCGGGCCGAGTTGGCAATCCCGCAGCTTACCTGGCTAAACGGCAAAAACCGCCATCGTGCAGAAGGACAGCTTAGCCTCAGCAGCCTGACCGGCCAGCATGGGGTGATGCAGGTACGAATGGATCTGCGCGACGAAGATGGTCTGCTTAATAAGGGGCGCGTCTGGCTTCAGGCCGATGATATCGACGTTAAACCATGGCTTGGGCGCTGGATGCAGGACAATATTGCCTTGCAGAGCGCACGGTTTAGCCTTGAAGGCTGGATGACCATCGATAAAGGCGATGTTGCCAGCGGCGATGTCTGGCTGAAGAAAGGCGGGGCCAGCTGGCAAGGCGATAAAGATAAGCATCATCTTTCGGTCGATAACCTGACGGCACATATCTATCGCGACAATCAAAGCTGGGGTTTTCGAATTCCGGATACGCGTATCTCTATTGATGATAAACCCTGGCCGCGCGGCGCGCTGGCTATGGCGTGGATCCCGGCTCAGGATGTCGGTGGGAACAACAGCAAACGCAGCGACGAGCTGCGCATTCGCGCCAGCAATCTTAACCTTAACGGTTTGACCGGGCTGCAGCCGATGGCCGACAAGCTGGCTCCTTCGCTGGGCGAAATCTGGCGAACTACCCAGCCAAGCGGCAAAATCAATCTTCTGGCGCTGGATATTCCTTTGCAAGCGGCGGAAAAAACCCGCTTCCAGGCTGACTGGAGCGATATGTCATGGAAGCAGTGGAAGCTGTTGCCGGGCGCTGAACACTTTTCAGGAAACGTTTCCGGGAGCGTGGAGAACGGTGCTCTGCACGTCAGCATGACACAGGCGAAAATGCCGTATGAGACGGTCTTTCGCGCGCCGCTGGAAATTGCCAAAGGCGATGCGACCCTGAGCTGGGTGAAGAATGATAAAGGCTTTATGCTCGATGGTCGCGATATTGATGTGCAGGCTACCGGTGTTCGCGCTCGCGGTGGATTCCGCTATCTGCAGCCGCAGGGCGATGAACCCTGGCTGGGGATTCTGGCCGGTATTAGTACCAATGACGGCGGTCAGGCATGGCGCTACTTCCCGGAAAATCTCATGGGCAAAGCGCTGGTCGATTACCTCAGTGGAGCGATTAAAGGCGGTCAGGCCACCGATGCCACGCTGGCCTACGGCGGTAATCCCCACCTGTTCCCGTATAAGCATAATGAAGGCCAGTTCCAGGTCTCGGTGCCGCTTAAGAACGCCACCTTTGCTTTCCAGCCTGATTGGCCAGCACTAACTGGGCTGAATATCGACCTCAACTTTATCAATGACGGTTTATGGATGAAGGCCGATAAGGTGATGCTGGGTAAAGTCACTGCCAGCAACCTGGATGCGGTTATCCCCGACTATTCGCGAGAGAAGCTGCTGATTGATGCCGACGTTAACGGGCCGGGTAAAGAGGTGGGGCCTTACTTTAATGAGACCCCACTGAAAAAAACGTTGGGTGCGGCGCTGGATGAGCTGCAGCTGGATGGTAATGTGAGCGCTCGCTTACATCTTGATATCCCGCTGGACGGCGAGATGACCACCGCGAAAGGCGATGTTCAGTTGAAGAACAACAGCCTGTTCATCAAGCCTATCGACACCACATTGCAGAACCTGACCGGCAAATTCAGCTTTGTAAACGGTGATCTGAAAAGCGAGCCGATGAGCGCCAACTGGTTTAATCAGCCGCTGAATATTGATTTTTCGACCACTGAGGGCGAAAAGGCGTTCCTGGTGGACGTCGGGATGAAAGCCAACTGGCAGCCGTCGCGTATCGGCTTATTACCCAAGTCGATTGATAGCGCTTTAAGCGGCAGCGTGCCCTGGGATGGTAAAGTGGCGATTGAGCTGCCGTATCACGGCAGTGCGAACTATAAAGTTGATATCAACGGCGATCTGAAGAATGTAAGCAGTCACTTACCTGCACCAGTCAATAAGCAGGCCGGTGAACCTTTGCCAGTAAAAATCAAGGTTGATGGTGGGTTAAGCAGCTTCAATCTGACCGGTTCTATTGGCGCAAAAAACCATATTAACAGCCGCTGGTTGTTGGGGAATAAGTTAACCCTGGACCGCGCTATTTTGACCTCTGACAGTAAAGCCGTTTCACCGCTGCCTGAGCAATCTGGTGTAGAGCTGAACATGCCACCGATGGACGGTGCGCATTGGCTGGCGCTGTTCCAGGGGGGAGCAGCAAACGATGTCAGCAGTAATATGGTCTTCCCGGAGCGGGTCACGCTGCGTACGCCTGCGTTAACGATGGCGGGCCAGAGCTGGAATAACGTCAGCCTTGTTTCACAGCCCGATGCCGGCGGCACCAAAGTTGAAGCTCAGGGGCGTGAAATTAATGCAACGCTGACGATGCGTAAAAATGCCCCGTGGCTGGCGGCGATTCGTTATCTCTACTACAACCCAACGTCAGCGAAGAGCGGCGAGACGGCTAAAACCAGCGCTCCCCTGTCTGATACCAAAATTGATTTCCACGGCTGGCCGGATCTTCAGCTTCGCTGCGCAGAGTGCTGGCTGTGGGGGCAAAAATATGGCCGCATCGAGGGTGATTTCAATATTAGCGGCGATACCCTGACGCTGGCGAACGGACTGGTGGATACCGGTTTTGGTCGCCTGACTACCGATGGCGTGTGGGTTAGTGCCCCGAGCGGCGTACGGACCTCGCTAAAAGGTAAGCTGCACGGTAATAAAACCGATGATTTCGTGAATTTCTTTGGCGTATCAACTCCGGTAAAAGGCTCTGCATTCGATATCGATTATGACCTGCACTGGCGCGCGCCGCCGTGGCAGCCGGACGTTGCCTCGCTTAACGGAATCTTAAAAAGCCATCTTGGAAAAGGTGAGTTTACCGACCTGAGCACCGGTCATGCTGGTCAGCTTCTGCGTCTGCTGAGCGTTGATGCGCTGCTGCGTAAGTTACGTTTCGACTTTAGCGATACGTTTAGCGAAGGGTTCTACTTCGATTCGATTCGCAGCACGGCGTGGATTAAAGACGGCGTGATAAATACCGATGATACGCTGGTTGATGGTCTGGAAGCGGATATCGCAATGAAAGGCTCTGTCGATCTCGTGCGTCGCCAGCTGGACCTGCAGGCCGTGGTGGCGCCGGAAATTTCCGCCACCGTAGGCGTTGCGGCGGCCTTTGCCGTTAACCCGATTATCGGTGCCGCGGTCTTTGCCGCCAGCAAGGTGCTGGGGCCGTTGTGGAACAAGGTCTCGATTTTGCGCTATCGCATCACCGGCCCTATCGATCAGCCGCAAATTAATGAAGTCCTGCGCCAGGCGCGGAGCGACAAAAAGCAATGATTTGACGATTGTGCGTAATTATCGCACTCTCAATAGATAGCGTTCTATACCCGTTATATTTCAAGCCGCAGATGCGTTGGCTACGCTCGTTCACCCCAGTCACATAGTTATCTATGCTCTTGGGGATTCTCTTGCTTGCCGCCTTCCTGCAACTTGAACTATTTAGGGTATCTATTTCCGCCTTAAAGGCGGCAACAAACGAGTAGCATAACGATGAGTCTGAACCTGGTAAGTGAACAATTATTGTCGGCAAATGGCCTGAATCATCAGGATCTGTTTGCCATTCTTGGCCAACTGGCCGAGCGCCGTCTGGATTACGGCGATCTCTATTTTCAGTCGAGCTATCACGAGTCCTGGGTTCTGGAAGATCGCATCATTAAAGATGGTTCGTACAATATTGACCAGGGCGTCGGCGTTCGTGCGGTGAGCGGCGAAAAAACCGGCTTTGCCTATGCCGACCAAATTAGTCGACTGGCACTGGAACAGAGTGCGCAGGCGGCCCGTACCATCGTGCGTGACCACGGTGATGGCAAAGTCCATACTCTTGGCGCAGTAGAATACAGCTCCCTCTATACCAGCATCGATCCGCTGCAGAGTATGAGCCGTGAAGAGAAGCTGGACATTCTGCGTCGGGTGGACAAAACCGCCCGTGCCGCCGACAAACGGGTGCAGGAAGTTTCCGCCAGTCTGACAGGTGTCTACGAATTAATTTTGGTCGCCGCGACGGATGGCACGCTAGCGGCTGATGTGCGTCCGTTGGTTCGCCTTTCCGTCAGCGTGCTGGTGGAGGAAGATGGTAAACGCGAGCGTGGTGCCAGCGGTGGCGGCGGTCGCTTCGGCTATGATTATTTCCTTGCCTCTCAGGATGGTGAAGTGCGCGCCGATGCCTGGGCGAGAGAGGCCGTGCGTATGGCGCTGGTGAATCTGACGGCCGTTGCCGCACCTGCCGGGATGCTGCCAGTGGTACTGGGCGCGGGCTGGCCTGGCGTACTGCTGCATGAAGCGGTGGGCCACGGTCTGGAAGGTGACTTTAACCGTCGCGGGACCTCAGTCTTCAGCGGCCATATGGGCGAACTGGTGGCTTCAGAACTGTGTACCGTAGTTGATGATGGTACGATTGCCGATCGTCGTGGTTCCGTCGCTATCGACGATGAGGGCACGCCGGGCCAGTATAACGTGCTGATCGAAAATGGCATCCTGAAAGGCTATATGCAGGACAAGCTCAATGCTCGCCTGATGGGCGTAGCGCCAACCGGCAACGGTCGTCGCGAATCCTACGCGCATCTGCCGATGCCGCGCATGACCAACACTTACATGCTGGCGGGGAAATCCACGCCGCAGGAGATTATCGAATCGGTTGATTACGGTATCTTCGCACCGAACTTCGGCGGCGGTCAGGTAGATATTACTTCCGGGAAATTTGTCTTCTCTACTTCTGAAGCCTACCTGATCGAAAAAGGGAAAGTAACGAAAGCGGTGAAGGGGGCGACGCTTATCGGCTCCGGGATTGAAGCGATGCAGCAGATTTCGATGGTCGGCAATGATCTGAAGCTGGACAGCGGCGTTGGCGTCTGCGGAAAAGAGGGCCAGAGCGTGCCTGTTGGTGTCGGCCAGCCAACGCTCAAAGTGGATAAACTCACCGTCGGCGGTACTGCCTGATACGTCCCAATGCGCTTTCGCACCCCGCGAAAGCGCAAATTAACTTAACGGGCGATTCCGCGCCCGTGCATGCCCTGGTAAATTTTTGCCACCTCAACGAAATATTCCGTCAGAGAGTTAATACACACCTGTACCTTCAGGGGGAGTTTGTCCTTCTCGGTATAGAGTGCATAAACTGGACGCGGATCGGACTGGTAGCTCGGCAGCAGGATCTCCAGTTCGCCACGATTGATCTCCTCGATCACCCACATCAGCGGAACGTAAGCTACGCCGACACCCGCCGTAAGCCAGCGCACCAGGGTCATCGGATCGTTAGTCACAAAGCGTCCCTGCGGGATCAGCTTGGTTGAGATCCCTTCCGGGGCGATGATTTCAAACTCGTTATCCGGGCGGACGCTGTACTCAAGCCAGGAGTGGCTGGCAAGATCTGCGGGTTTTTCCGGACATCCAGCCTGATGGAGGTAGCTTTTCGCGGCACAGAGCACCATCGGCATCGACCCCAGGCGACGGGAAAACAGGCTGGAATCCTGCAAGGCTCCCACGCGAATCACCAGGTCCAGGCCGTCAGCAATCAAGTCTGGGGCAGGGATGCCGGTCACCAGGTTTATCGACAACCCGGGATACTCTTTGAGCATTTCGGCGGTAATGCGAGCCAGGACATTCTGTGCCATAGTTGAAGAACAACCGATGCGCAGCGTACCGATAGGCGTGTTGTTAAAAGCGTATAGCTGCTCATGGACATCCTGGGCTTCGAACAGCATTCGCCGGCAGCCCTGGTAGTAGATTTTCCCTGCTTCTGTTAAACCAAGGCTGCGAGTGCTGCGGTTGAGCAGCTTAACCTGCAGCTCA
Source organism: Klebsiella sp. RHBSTW-00484 (assembly GCF_013705725.1). Classification (NCBI taxonomy): domain Bacteria; kingdom Pseudomonadati; phylum Pseudomonadota; class Gammaproteobacteria; order Enterobacterales; family Enterobacteriaceae; genus Klebsiella; species Klebsiella sp. RHBSTW-00484. The sequence goes on from NZ_CP055481.1 coordinate 601,444, forward strand.
TCTTCCAGTTTGGCTACAGTCTGACTGATGGAAGAAACGCTCATCTGGAGCTGGCGAGCCGCGGCGGTAAAAGAACCTAGTTCCACCACCCTGGCGAAAACGGACATACGTTTTAGTCGTTCCATTATTCACTCTGGCTTAAAAGTGATTTAGATCACACAATATAGATAAGGCTGCAATGATTACGCTAATATACTGTTAGCTACATAATAAATTCATCACAGCTTGCCACCTGTACGCTTCTTATCAAGGTCATCATGAGTCTGTTTCCTGTCATTGTGATTTTCGGCTTGTCGTTTCCGCCGATCTTCTTTGAATTGCTATTGTCTCTAGCCATCTTCTGGCTGGTGCACCGCCTGCTGGTTCCAACCGGCATTTATGATTTTGTCTGGCACCCGGCGCTGTTTAATACCGCGCTATATTGCTGCCTGTTTTATCTGATATCGCGTTTGTTCGTTTGAGGTCGATGTGAAAACACTAACAAGAAATATCCTCCGTACCGCAATCACTGTGATACTGGTTATCCTCGCATTTATCGCAATTTTTCGCGCATGGGTGTATTACACCGCCTCGCCCTGGACGCGCGATGCGCGATTTAGTGCGGATATCGTGGCCATCGCCCCGGATGTCTCAGGGCTGATTTCGCAGGTGGGTATTAAGGATAACCAACTGGTTAAGAAAGACCAGGTTTTGTTCGTTATTGACCAACCTCGTTACCAGAAAGCATTAGCCGAAGCTGAAGCCGATGTCTCCTATTACCAGACTTTGGCGCAGGAGAAGCGCGTTGAGGCTGGCCGCCGTAACCGTCTTGGCGTGCAGGCGATGTCTCGCGAAGAGATAGACCAGGCGAATAACGTCCTGCAAACCGTTGAACATCAGTTGGCGAAAGCGATGGCGAACCGCGATCTGGCGAAGCTCGATCTGGATCGCACGGTGATCCGCGCCCCGGCAGACGGCTGGGTGACTAACCTGAACGTCTATAGCGGTGAGTTTATTACCCGGGGTTCTACCGCGGTGGCGCTGGTGAAACAGAACTCTTTCTACGTCATGGCTTATCTTGAAGAGACCAAACTTGAGGGTGTGCGCCTTGGCTATCGTGCTGAAATCACCCCGCTGGGAAGCGGGCACACGATTAAAGGTACTGTGGACAGTATTGCTGCTGGGGTGACTAACGCCAGCAGCAGCAGCGATGCAAAAGGGATGGCCTCTATCGATTCCAATCTTGAATGGGTACGCCTGGCGCAGCGTGTGCCGGTACGTATTCATCTTGATCAGCAGCAGGGGAACCTCTGGCCTGCGGGAACCACCGCGACGGTTGTCATTACAGGCAAAGAAGATCGCGATACCAGCCAGGCAAACTTCTTCCAGAAACTGGCTATGCGCCTGCGTGAGTTCGGTTAATCGTCATGGGGATCTTTAGCATTGAACCCCGGCATCTCCGTTTTGCCGTCAAATTAGCATCTGCGGTGGTTCTGGCGT